>DAIDHX010000047.1 GCA_027451885.1 Planctomycetales bacterium | reverse complement strand
TGTCATGGGCGTCTTCGCCCTCGGCAGCATCCAGCGCTCCCTCGACCAGACTTCCGACCTCTATGCCCGCCTTCAGGAATCCCGGCGCGAGCTCGAGGAGAAAAATTCGCTTCTGGAAGCCCGTAATGCCGAAATCATCGCTGCCGCCGAGGCCAAGAGCCGGTTCCTGGCCAGCATGAGTCACGAGATCCGCACCCCACTGCACACCATCATCGGCTTTTCTGAGCTCCTCGCCGAGCAGTCCAGCGGCCCGCTCAACGACCGCCAGCTCCACTTCATCTCCCTTGTCCACCGCGACGCAGAACATCTGCTCGCCCTCATCAACGACATGCTCGATCTGAGCCGCGTCGAGGCCGGCCGTGCCGAGCTTCATGTCGAAAGCTTCGATGTCGCCTCCGCCGTCTCCGAAGTCATCACCGCCGTTGGAGCGGGCGGCCGCAGAGCCCTCGCCATCGAGTCCCGCGTCCCCCCCACGCTGGTCATCGACGCCGACCGCCGCCGCTTCAAACAGGTCATCTATAATCTCGTCGGAAACGCTGTGAAGTTCACCCCGGAAGGCGGCAGCGTCGTCGTCGAGGCCTCCGCCCGCTACGATTGCGTCGAGGTCTCGGTTGTCGACAGCGGCGCCGGCATCCCCAAGGAGGAGCAAAACATCCTGTTCGAACCTTTCTACCGCTCCGCCTCCGCCGGCCACAATGAAGGCACCGGCCTCGGTCTTGCGATTACGCGCCGCCTTGTCGAGCAACACGGTGGCCGCATCTGGCTCGACAGCGAACCCGGCCGCGGTGCCCGCTTCTCGTTCACCATGCCCGCCGCCGCTCCCCGCGAAAACGCCCGCGCCGCTCCCTGAGGCGGCATCTCTGCCTCGCCGGGACGCCTCGCCCGGCCGTTGCCATCGCCGGGACGCGTCCGGCCAATCCATTCAATTCCTTCCCCCGAGGCGCGCAATTCTCCTCCGTACCGATTGTGAGCAAGTGGGAAATGCATTGCGCATTCCCGCCCGCCCTTCTTCCCGGATCACGAATTCGACATCGTGTAATACTTTAGATAAATCTTAATAAACATAAGTAAATAAAACGTTTATATTGCGCTCCCTGAGCCGCTCAACCTTGGAATGACGATTGCACGTTCGTCAGGGATTGACTCCTTTGCCGACCCTTCGTGTACCTTCGGATTCCCCCACTGTCCCTGCGCCCGGCATCTTGGGCCGGACAAGGGACGCGGGGCTGGCGAAGAAGACGGCGAGCATCGCGATCCTCCTGGCCGCTCTGGCCTTGTTCTACGGCCCCACGCTCTACAGGCTTGTCCAGGACTGGGTGTCCGACTCGGAGTACACCATCAATTTTATCCTTCCCGCGCTCTCCGCCTGGCTTTTGTGGCGCGAGCGGAGGCATCTGGCCGCGCTTGGCTGGAGGCCTTCCTGGCTTGGACTTGCCGGGCTATTGCTCGCCGTCGCGCTTCACCTGACCGGGACGCTGGCCGCCGAGTTTTATTCCGCCCGCGTCTCGTTTGTTCTCGCCCTGGCCGCCCTGATTCTGTTTCTGGCCGGTTGGCCGGTGCTCAAGTCCGTTGTCGTTCCCCTCATCCTGTTGCTCCTTGCGATTCCCATTCCGGCGATTGTCTACACCTTGGCCGCGCTGCCACTTGAATCCTGGGCCGCGCGCCTGGCAGTCTGGGCAAT
>DAIDHX010000046.1 GCA_027451885.1 Planctomycetales bacterium | reverse complement strand
GCGGTAGAGCGCTTCGTCCGCGGTTGTGACGAGCGAGGGGAGATCGTGGCTGGTGATTCCGAGGCAGGAGACGCCCAGGCTTGCGGTCACGGAACGATGCTGCCAGGCGTGGCTTTCAAGATCGCAGCGGATGCGGTCCGCGATCCAGAGCGCCTCGATTGGACCCAGCCGCGGCAGCAGCACGCCGAATTCCTCTCCGCCGTAACGCCCCGCGGTGCCAACGCCGAGCGCCCGCCTGGCGAGCACCGTCCCGGTAACACGCAGGGCGTCGTCCCCCGCCGCGTGCCCGTATTCGTCGTTGAGCTCCTTGAAGTGATCGAGATCCATGAGCAAAAGCGACAGGACCTCGTCCTGAGTCGTGGCCTCTGCCGCGGCCTGAGTGAGCACCCGGTCAAACGCGCCACGGTTCTTGAGGCCCGTGAGCGCATCGCGCTCGCTTTCCTGCCTGAGATGCTCGTTGGCCTCGGTGAGCGCAGCCTGCGCGAGCTTGAGCTGGGTCACATCCTCGTGGTGCACCACCGCGAGCGCCTGGCCCTCCCAGTGCAGGGGGGTAACGCGGGCGATAAACCAGGCAGCGCCGCCCGGGCCGTGACACGAATACTCGATTGCGAACTCATTGAGCTCTCCCGCCAGGACCGAACACAGCCCCTGCGCAAATCGCCTGGCCTGCTCCGCGGCTCGCCCGCGCGCTCGTTCGCAGGCCCGTAAATAACTGGACCCCTCGCAAAACGCCTCAGTCGCGCTGCCGCGTGCTCTGGCCGACTCGCGCCAGGCGCGATTCACGGCCACAATCACGCCCCGCTCATCCACCACCGCGACAAGCGAGGCCAGCGAGTCGATAATGGCCTGCGAGAGATTTGAGAAGCCACGCCTCGATTCAAGCATGGGGGCGGTTCGAGCCAGCGATTCTTCCAGCATGTTGCCAGGGGAATCCACGGAAGCATTCGAAAACATGGACAATACCCTGGCTTGAGAAGCACTCCGATTGTATTCGGTTGTGATAAGTCTAGGACACTTCTCAGCCCTTGCGCGGTGGAGCACGGATTTATGAGATCAAAGCATAAGGAAACGAAGTTGAATCACCTGGGCAGAATCCTGGGCGCGCTCTGGTTTATGCTTGTCGCCATGAATGCGCGGGGAGACGACGGCGCGGCCAATCCTCGGCACGTGGTGGTTTATTCCGAGGAGGGGCGTTTTGCGGGCTGGCCGGCGAATCACGGCATCTGGATCTGGGGCGATGAGATCCTGGTGGGCTTCAGCCGGGGTTATTACAAGGACAGGGGCGAGTTCCATCACATCGACAAGCAGAGGCCCGAGGAGTTCCTGCTCGCGCGGAGCATGGACGGCGGGCTGACGTGGCGGGTTGAGCAGCCGCAACCGCCGGGCGCGCTTGTGGGCGCAGCCGGCATGCGGCACGGGCTGGTGCCGCCCGGCCCGCGCGAGCCTGAGCTCACCGGCCTCAAGGTGCCCATCGACTTCACCCATCCCAACCTCGCCCTGACCGTGCGGATGGAAGACACGAACGCCGGCGTTTCGCGGCTCTCGTATTCCTACGATCGCGGCAAGAATTGGAGAGGGCCGTTCCGGCTGCCGCTGTTCGACCAGAAAGGGGTCATGGGGCGCACCGATTACGTGGTGGACGGCCCGCGCTCGTGCACCTTGTTTCTCACGGCGTCCAAGCAAAACGGCAAGGAAGGACGGCCGTTTTGTGCGCGCACGACCGACGGTGGGCTTACCTGGTCATTCCTTG
Source organism: Planctomycetales bacterium (assembly GCA_027451885.1). Lineage (GTDB taxonomy): Bacteria > Planctomycetota > Planctomycetia > Isosphaerales > Isosphaeraceae > JAKBAP01. The sequence continues at coordinate 9,470 of DAIDHX010000046.1, read as the reverse complement.
GCTTCATTGGTCCCGAGCCGGGCGGTTATGCAATCATGCCAGCCTCCGCAAGGCTGGGGCGCAACCAGCTCGTCGCAGCCATTCGGATCTGGGACCCGCCGCGAAGCGCGATCGACGTCTACGGCTCGCAGGACAACGGTCTGTCGTGGTCGCGTCTGGCCGTCGCCGAGCCCGACGCCGGCGAGGGGAATCCCGCCAGTCTACTCAGGCTGCGCGACGGCCGGCTTTGCATGATTTATGGCGAGCGCAAACGCCCGTTCTCGATCCTCGCCCGCTTGAGCGCGGACGAAGGGCATTCGTGGTCGAAGGCGATCACCCTGCGCGGCGATGCCGGCGGGCGCGACATCGGCTATGTGCGCTCGGTGCAGCGGCCTGATGGTAAGATCGTCGCCGTTTATTACTATCACGTGAAGGATCGGCCCACGCGGTTCCTGGCCGCGACGATCTGGGCGCCAGAGGCGCATGGAAGCGGCAACCAGCAGCATGAATCCGGCCGAGCCGTGGGAGCCAGGGCGCAGTGAACTTCACCACGGTGGAATGCCGGCAACGCGCCGGGGATAAGCTCCTGGAACGCCTGCATGGAATGGTAAATTCCGCTTCATGTTCGAGACGCCCACTACTTTGGGGCGTGAGCGGTGTTCATAATGTCGGCGCCCTGGTGGGCTCGGCCGTTCTTCGTGCGCCTGTTCGGATGGATGCGCGGGCCGCGCCCCGGGCTGTCGAATTCGTGGTTCGAGCGGAGGAACCTGTTCCATGCGGAACCGCCGTGGATTGTTTCTGAGCCTTGTCGTCGGCGTCATGGCCATGGGCGTTGTTGCCACCGCGGTGGCCGACGAGCTCCTGGGCATCCTGACCAAGGTCGACGTCGCGGGCAAGAAAATCACTGTCGAGGAGAAGGAATCGGGCAAGGATGTCGTGGTGACGATCACCGACGAGACCGAGTGGGTGACCAAGAAGGGCACGCGCAAGGTCGACCTGGAGAAGATGGAAGGCTTTTTGACGAAGGTCCAGGATGCGGGCAAGAAGGGCATTCCCGTGAAGGTGACGCACGAGAAGGCTGTGGCGTCCAAGCTTGAGTTCCAGAAGAAGGGTAATCCCAAGAAGCAGGCGGAGTGAGGCGCGCGAGCGGCTCATCCACGCGCGGTGGGGTTTGAAGACGCCCGCCGGAGACTTCGCCCGCTCCCTTTTCTCACGGGGAGCTGGGCGTTTTTATTTGGCGTGAACTGGCTGCCTAACGTGCGGCGATGCCCTCGACGGCGGTGATGACGCGCTCGACCTCCTCCTCGGTGGTGTAGCAAGCACAGCCGAGGCGGACGAGTCCAGACGCGGCCACGCCCAGGCGATTTGCTACGGTGAGGGCGTAGAAATTGCCGTGGGAGGCGAAGATGGCCTGCTCGGCGAGCGATTCCGCGACGTCGCGTGCGAGATGGCCGGCGAGCGCGAATGAGAGCGTGGGCGTTCGGGGCGCGGCGGGCGGCGGGCCGAAGCGCGTCACGCCGGGGATTGCACCCAGGCCGTCCCAGAGCTTGCGGAACAGGCTTGCGCCCCGGGCGTGGAGGGTCTGGTAAACGAGCTCGAGCCGTTCGCGGCGGGGGCCCGCGGTGGCCGCGAGCGAGGCCAGAAAATCGACCGCGGCGCGGGTGCCCGCGATACCTTCGTGATTCTGCGTGCCGGTCTCCGCGCGGTCGGGGGCGGAATCGGGCGCGGGCTCGAGCCTGGGAAAGTCGAGCGATTCGAGCAGGGCCCGGCGGCCGTAGAGCACGCCCACGTGCGGGCCGTGGAACTTGTACGCCGAGCACGCCAGGAAATCGCAACCCCAGGCGGCGACGTCAACGAGCGCGTGAGGCGCGTAGTGCACGGCGTCGATGAATGACCACGCCTGCGCCTCACGCGCGATGGCGGTTGCCCGGGCCACGTCGTTGATCGTGCCAAGCGCGTTCGACGCCGCGCCGATGGCCAGTACCCGCACCCGATGATCGGTCATGAGCCGGTCCAGATCGGCCCAGTCAAGCTCGCCGGTTTCGGGGATCATGCGGGCGCTCAGGATCGTCACGCCACGGTCGCGCTCGAGCGCGCGCCAGGGGTCCACGTTGGCGTGATGGTCGAGCTCCGTGACCACGATCGCATCGCCCGGGCTGAGACGCCGCCCGATCGCCCGCGCCAGGTGGAACGTGAGCGTCGTCATGTTGGGGCCGAAGACGATCTCCTCGGCCGTGGCGTTCACAAAATCGGCGAGCGCGAGCCTGGCCTCGGCCAGGATCCGGTCCGTCTCTCCGCTGGTGGGAAACGACCAGTGCGTGTTGGCGTTGTGATGCAAGAGATAGTCGCTCACGGCCTCGACGACCGAGCGTGGGACCTGTGTGCCGCCGGGCCCGTCGAAATACGCCACAGCGCGGCCATTGTGCCGCCGCTCGAGCGCAGGGAAGCGCTCGCGGATCGCCTCGGTCGAGAGCACGTTGCGATCGTGGACTTCCGCCTGCACACTCATCGGATTCGTTCCCCTCGAGGGCGATCGCCTCGCCACGTTGCGCCATGGTATTCTGGCATCGTATCCGCACAATTCCTGGGAATCGAGCCGGGAGGGTCGAGCATGGTCTGCGTTGGCGTTACGTATGTGGTCAAGCCAGGGTTCGAAGCCGAGGCCGAAGAAATCTTCGCCGTCATGACCCGACATACCCGCCAGGAGGCGGGCTGCCGCTTTTACCAGGCCCATCGATCGACCGCGGATCCCCGCCGTTTCTTTCTCTATGAGCAGTATGACAGCGAGGCCGCGCTCGACGCGCATCGCAAGGCAGATTACTTCGAGCTTTACGTCAAGGGGCGGCTCTTCGGCATGATCGAAAGCCGCACTCCCGAAACGTACACGCCGCTCGAAGGCTAGGCCAGGATCGCCTTCACCACCTCGCCATGGACGTCGGTCAGGCGGAAGTCGCGGCCGGCGTAGCGATACGTCAGCCGGGTGTGATCGAAGCCCAGCAAGTGCAGAATCGTGGCGTGCAGGTCGTGCACATGCACGGGGTTTTCGACGGCTCGATAACCGAATTCATCGGTTGCGCCATGGGTGATTCCACCCTTCACGCCGCCGCCGGCGAGCACGACCGAAAACCCCCAGTGATTGTGGTCCCGGCCCATCCCCGGTTGGCCGTTGACCAGCTCCACGGCGGGCGTGCGCCCGAATTCGCCGCCGATGATCACCAGCGTTTCCTCGAACAGTCCGCGCGCCTTGAGATCCGCCAAAAACGCCGCGATCCCCTGGTCGCACTGGCCCGCCAGGCTACGATGGCTTTCGAGAATGTGGTCGTGGCTATCCCACGGCTGCACGTCCCCGTGGTAAAGCTGCACAAACCGCACGCCGCGCTCGAGCAGCCTGCGCGCGATCAAGAGCTGCCGCGCCTGCACGCCGGGGCCGTAAGCCTCGCGAATCCGCGCAGGCTCGCTCCCCAGGTCGAACGCCTCGGCCGCGGCCGTCTGCATGCGAAACGCCAGCTCGAAGCTCGAGATCCTGGCCTCGAGCGCGTCATCCTCCGCTCGCTCTGCCTGATGGAGCCGGTTGAGGGCAAGCAGCGTATCAAGCTGCCTGCGCTGATCGGGCCGCGAGACCGCGTCATTCGTGATGTTCTCGACCAGCTCCTCGACCTTCTCCTTGCGGGTGTCGATATAGGTGCCCTGGTAAACACCCGGCAAGAACGCCGACCGCCAGTTCGAAACATCGGCCACGGGCAAACCGGGGCACATCGCGATGAAGCCTGGCAGATTCTGGTTTTCGGCCCCCAGGCCGTAGGTGATCCACGCGCCCATGCTCGGGCGTGAGAGCCGCTCATCGCCGCAGTTCATGAGCCGCATCGATTGCTCATGATTGGGCGTGTTGGCGTGCATCGAGCGGATAATGCAGAGGTCATCGGCGTGCGCGGCGGTGCGCGCGAAGAGCTCGCTGATCTCGAGACCCGACTGGCCATGGCGCGCAAAGCGGAACGGCGACGGCAGGGCGAATCCGGTCTTGCGCTCGGTGGTGAGATTGCCGGTCGGTAGGGTCTTGCCCGCGAATTTGTGCAGCAACGGCTTGGGGTCGAAGGTATCGACCTGCGACGGTCCGCCGTTGAGGTAGATGTGCACGATGTGCTTCACTTTTGGTGCGAAATGGGGCGGCCTGGGCGCGAGCGGGTTGAGCGTGCCCGGGCTGGTCTCGGCGGCGAGCGATCCGGAGTCGCCCAGCACACCCATGAGCCCGAGCATTCCCATCCCGGTGCCCATCTGGCAAAGCGCCCGTCGGCGCGAGAGCGGAGACATTCGATCGTGCATCGCGTACGGCTCCAGGTGCTTCGCCTAATCCAGAAACAAGAATTCATTCGTCATGAGCAAGACCTGGGCAAGCTGCTCGAGCCCGCTCGCGTGGGAGCGTGGACCGTTGCCCGCCGCGCAGGCCGACGCGGCCAGGAACTGCTCGGCCACGGCGGTTTCGCCGGCCGAGGCAGCGCGGTCGAGCACGGCCTGGTAAAGCGCCTGGATCTTGCCCCGCGGATCGCGCGCGCTTGCCACCGCTGGCGAGGCGGCGAGGGCCCTCGCCTGCTCGAGTGTAAAAGGTGCGTTCATGGCGAAGAGCGCCTGTTGCGGCACGGTTGTGCTCGGGCGCCGTTCGGCCGACTGGTCCGGGCTTGCGAAATCGAACGCGCGGAACACGCCCGGCAAGCTCTGGCGATCGACCATGCCATACACCGTGCGCCTGCCGCAGGCGGGATCGCCCGCCGCGTCGATCGGCCGGCCCAGCATGCGGGAATCGAGCCGCCCCGCCACGGCCAGCATGGCGTCGCGCATCGCCTCGAAATCAAGCCTGCGCCGCTTCGCGCGCCAGAGCAGTTGATTCTCGGGATCGACCTTGCGGCATGCGGGCCGATCGGCGCTCGACTGCTGATAAACACTCGAAAGCATGATCCGGCGATGCAGCGTCTTGAGCGACCAGCCGTCCGCCATGAAGCGCGCGGCCAGATAATCGAGCAGCTCCGGCTGGGCGGGGGGCGTGCTCCGCGTGCCGAAGTCGCTCGGCGTGGCCACGAGCGGATCCCCCATGTGATGCATCCAGACCCGGTTCACAATCACCCGGGCCGTGAGAGGATTGGCCGGGTTGGTGATCGCGTCAGCGAGGTCGCGCCTGCCGCCGCCATGGGGAAACGGCTTGCGGTTCGGACCGGCAACCACCTGCAAGAACTGTCTCGGCACATGGCGGCCGGGGGCGGAGGAATTGCCCCGCACGAAGATCCGCGGGTCGTGGAGATCCTCGGAATCGACGAGCACCATCGCCCGCGCGGGGGCGAAGCGGTTTTTCGTCGCCATGCGATCGAGCTCGACCGTCTTGCCGCCGAACGCGTCCTTCTCGCCCCGCGACATGTAGAGCAGGGTCTGGCTGCGGGGGAAGTACGCCGGGCTTTCGCGGCCAAGGAGAATCGCGCGAACCTGCTCGTGCGCAGCGTGCGCAAGCGCATTCGCGTTTGCGGAACCCGCGGGCGTCTCGGCTGCCTTCACGAGGAGATCGCCGTACAGCCGCGCGACATCCGCCCGCGTGTGGATCGAGCTCGCGGCGAGCGCGGCAGCCACCAGCGGATTGAGCGTGCCTGCGCTGGTGCCAGGCCGCTTGCCCGCCCATCTGGCCAGCACCACGCTCGCCCCCGCCGCGAAATCCGGGTCGGGAAGCGCGGCCAGGTCGTGCCACGGCCCGAAGACCGGATCGTCTGCCTTCAAGCGCTGCGCCAGATAGCGCCGCCAGCGCGCGACGATCTGCGGGCGCAGATCCTCAGGCGCTAGCGACAGAAAAAAGACCGCCGTCTCGAGCGGGTCGGGCGCCATGGTCGACGCCCGTACCAGATAATCCGGCGTGCGCTTCCTCGCCGTTTCGCGCAGCAGCTTGTACTGGCTGTCGAGAAAATCCCGCAACTCCTTGCGCTTCGGTGCGATCTCGCGCTCGAACGCCTGCGCCGCCGGCCCGCGCACCGGCTCCACAAGCGGCGGCTCAAGGGGCGCTTCGCAGCTCGCGAACACACCATAGAGCGAATAGTAATCGGCCGTGGGAATCGCGTCGTACTTGTGATCGTGACAGCGCGCGCAGGCGACCGTGAGCCCCAGGAACCCGCGCGTGACCGTGTCAATCTTGTCGTCGATCTGGTCCGGAATGTTGTTGTCAAACATCCTGCCAAGCGTGAGAAACCCCATCGCCGCCAGCCGCCAGGGCTCGTTTGCGGGGGCGCACGAATCCGCCGCGAGCTGGTCATGAACGAAGGCATCGTAGCCGAGGTCGCGGTTCAGGGCGCGGATCACATAATCACGATATGTATATGCAAATGGTCGCACGCGATCATCACCATACATGAGCACGCCATCTTTGGTGTCGGCGTAGCGCGCGACGTCCATCCAGTGTCTTCCCCAGCGCTCGCCATAATGCGGCGAGGCCAGCAGGCGATCGACCAGGCGAGCGAAGGCGTCGGGCGCGTCGTCGCGCACGAAGGCGTCGACCTCTGCCGGGCTTGGCGGTAGACCGACCAGGTCGAAGCATGCGCGTCTGATGAGGGTGCGGCGATCCGCGCGGGGGGCGGGCTCAAGGCCGGCCTGTTCCAGTTTCGCGAGCACAAACCGATCGAGAGGCGCATTGGCCCAATCGGCGTGCTTGACCGCGGGCACCGCCGGCTCGCGGATCGGTTGATACGCCCAGTGCGACCTTGCCGACTCGAAATCAAGACCCGGCGGCACCTTGGCCTTCACGGCCGCCGCGGGTGCGAATACCGCCCCCGACTTGATCCAGAACTCAAGCACCGCGATCGACTCCGCGGGCAATTTCGCCTTCGGCGGCATGCGCAGGGATTCATCCTCGTACCGCACCGCCTTCATGAGCAGGCTGGCCGCCGGATCACCAGGCGTTACCGCCAGGCCCGTATCGCCCCCCTTGCGGAGCGCTGCCGCATCATCGAGCCGTAACCCCCCCTTGATCGACTTCGAACCCGCCGAGTGGCAGCGATAGCAATGCTCAACCAGAATCGGCCGCACCTTGCTCTCAAAGAACTCAACCCGGGCCGAATCCGCGGCAACTTCTCCGGCAACCGCCCGATGCCCGTTCCCCAGGCCCGTCGCCAGTCCCACACCCACCACAATCACCGCCATCACGCCAGGCAAGATCCCCAGACGCGCGCCCGCTCCCACGCACAGGCCCGGGTCCCCTGCGCATTCCACCCGGTCAGGCTCGCTCATGAGACGGTTCCTCAATCCTCCAGGCGACCACTCCCCAGCCCGCATTCGCGCACATGCCCGCGAAAGTGTCAAGCTTTTGTTTAGCAATTCGCCCACAGTTGCTGAGCAATCTGGCTATGATCGTTTCTGAGTCGGGTCGTCCCCGAGGGGGCGCGTGTTCGAGGCAGGTCGTGCCGGGCGTGCGGCGGGAGGAGTTTGACCATGCATTTGCTTTTGATGGTGGCGTTGCTGGGGATGGTTGGAGCGGGGGACGACGCGCCCCGGATCGAGACGGAGATGGTCTTTCCGCCCCAGGCACAGCACAACCATGCGCCCGGGATCGTGGAATGTCCGAACGGCGACCTGCTTGCCTCGTGGTATCGCGGCTCGGGCGAGCGGAGCGCGGACGACGTGATGGTGCTGGGTGCGCGGAAGAAAAAGGGAGAATCGGCGTGGAGCGAGCCCTTCGTCATGGCCGACTATCCCGGCTTCCCGGACTGCAACACGTGCATGATGATCGACGGCAAGGGGCGGCTCTGGCTCTTCTGGCCGTTGATTCTGGCGAACACGTGGGAATCGTGCCTGACGAACTTCCGGGTGTCGTCGAATTATCAGGGGCCAGGAGCGCCCCGGTGGGAGCGCGAGGGGATCATTCCGCTCAAGCCGGCGGACTTTCATGCCGAGGCGCTCAAATTGCTCGAGGAGCGGCTGGCCGGTCAGGCGGAATCCGCCGCGATTGTGAAACAGGCGAAGTCGGAGCGGCTCCGCGAACGGCTGGGTGAGAAGCTCTATCAGAGGCTCGGCTGGCAGCCGCGCTGTAAACCCACGGTGCTGCCGTCAGGACGAATCTTGCTGCCGCTTTACACCGACACCTATTCAATCTCGCTCATGGCCGTGAGCGACGACGGCGGCCAGACCTGGTATGCCAGCAAGCCCTTGATTGGATTCGGCAACATCCAACCGGCGGTCCTCAGGCGCAACGATGGCACGCTCGTCGCCTACATGCGCGAGAACGGGCCGCTGGATCGGATCCGGGTCTCGGAGTCGAAAGACGACGGCATCACCTGGGGAAAGGTGGGCGTGACCAACCTGCCGAACCCAGGCAGCGGGCTCGATGGAGTTCGGCTTGCAAACGGGCGCTGGGTGCTGATTTACAACGATTCCACCAAAAACCGCAGCACCCTCGCGGTCTCGCTCTCCGACGACGAGGGCAAGACCTGGAAGTGGACCCGGCATCTTGAGAAGCACGCGAGCGGATCTTACCACTATCCAGCGCTCATCGAGGGCAGGGACGGCACGATCCACGCGATCTACAGCCACTTCGTCCGCGCCCAGGAACCGAAGGGTAAGGAACTGAAGACCATGAAGCACGCGGCGTTCAACGAGGCGTGGATCCGGGCGGGGGATGGCTGAATCGCCGAGCGGGTCACGCCGAGATGATCATGATCGGGTGCTGCATGGGACATCGTCGGTACATGATCGCTTAATGTTCCATATCGCCTTCGCTCGCTTACTCGAGCGAGCTCGGCGCTGGCATATGAACACATGTATGTAATCAACACACGCCCGGCCAGCAAGCAACGCCCGCCAAGTTTAGACGCTTTCGGGATTTGTGACCGGCAAACCCTCGAGCGTCGCGATCTCGCAAAGTCGCTGGCCTGGGCAAACAAAGGAATCGATTGAGACGCTCCGATTTGCAGCGATCGCGGTGCCAAGCTGGAGAGCATCAAGGGTTCGGATCTGTCGACTGAGGCCATACTTCGCGATGAGATCGGACGCGATTCTTGCATGGAAGCTCTGGCTTCGCACGGTCAGCAATCGTCTTTGTCTCAGGTCGAGCGAAAACCTGATCCTCAGACGTTCAAAACCATGGCGCGATGATTCTCCAGTACGCACATTCCCGGCGAAGGCCGAAAGCATCTCGACACACATGACCCGCGTGATGAGAACCTGAGCACCGGACTGCCCGAAAGTCGCTTGCACCCAGGGAGTGCCAACTTCGGCGTGGCAAAGCTTGACGAGCGCGCTGGTGTCAAAGTAATTACGCGACGGCTAGAACCTCTCGGCTCGCAGCTCATCAATGACCGCTCGAGCCATCGAGTCCTTGATGCCTGAGGTGAGTACTAGAATCTCCTCGAGCGAAACATCTTCCTGGGCCGCCAGGCCGCAAAGGTCAAAGATCTCTCTCTGTCGAACAGCGCCTCCGCCGCCTGCGGCTCTTCCATATCGCCGAGGGGGTTTGCCGAGGCTGGCTGATCCCG
>DAIDHX010000045.1 GCA_027451885.1 Planctomycetales bacterium | reverse complement strand
ATCACCACCGCGCTTGATCTCAAGCTGGCAACCGCGATCCTGCCCATGATCGAACCCGACCGCCCGAGCGGCCCCGCGCACCCCTTCGCCGACGAACGCCAGGGCTTCGACGATATCCCCAGGCTCAAGCCCAGGGACCTGTTTCGATCCTGAGAACCGGCCGCGCCCGTGCCGCACCCGCCGCTCCAGGCGGCGGGCAGCGCCCGCGGGGCGCGATCCCCCGCGCATCTCGCGCGGAGGATCAAGAACTTCACATGCTTACCTGTGAACACATGCGCCACACCGGGTGATTGAGCGCTCGCGCTCGCTCAGTGCGCCTCGTCGAGCATCGACCAGAGCGTGGGCTCCATGGCCTCGGCCCAGATGCGATAGCCCTTGCGGCTCAGGTGCAGGAAGTCGGGCATGGTCTCGCGCGAGAGCGTGCCGTCGGGCTCGAGGAACGACTTGCCGATGTCGAGGTAATGCACGCGCGAGCCATCGTCCAGCCTGGCGATCTTTTCGTTGAGCGCCTTGATGCGCTCGCGCACGGCCGAGGGCTTCTCGCCGCGGGGGAAGACGGCCAGGAGCAGGATCTTCGTCGCGGGGAGTTTCTCGCCCAGCTTGTGCACGATCGTCTCGACCCCCTTGGCGATTTCGTCTGGGGTATCGTTATGGATGTTGTTCGTGCCGATCATGAGCACGATCAGTTTGGGCGTGATGCCGTCGAACTCGCCGTTCTCGATCCGCCAAAGGACGTGCTGGGTGCGGTCGCCGCCGATGCCGAAGTTGACGGCGTTGCGCGGGGTATAGAAGCGCTTCCAGACCTCGTTGCCGCCCCATCCCTGGGTGATGGAATCGCCCAGGAAGACGAGCGGGGCATTCCCCTGTTTGGCGCGTTCGACATAGCGCTTGTGGAGCTGCATCCAGTTGCCATCGCGCGGCACGGGCTTCACGGTGTCGGGGGTTTTGTCCTGGGCAAACAGGCAGGCGCCCGCGGCGAGGCAGGTGGCGATGATCGCGGATGCTGTTGTCAACCGATACAGTTTGGTTCGCATCTTCATACGTCTCCAGGGCGAGCGATCCCGGGCGCGAAGGCGCTCGGGCGTGATCACCAAGGTTAAACAACCGGGGCGAGCTCATCCAGCGTGCGGTCGCCCCGGGCCGCGGTTCGCGCGGGGAGGGCGCTTGCCTGCGGTTGCGGCCTGTTTCGATCCCAAGCCGTTATGAGGGCAGGCTCTAGCGGCGGCGGGCTCGGTCGAATACACTTTCGGCTCGACGGATACTGGACGCGCTCGGCGCATGACGCCTTGTGCTGGACATGCCCACAGTCGGTGGATGGCCGCCGGCTACGGCTCGCCGCCTCGAATCGCGCGACGGGTCGGCGATGCCCGCGCCGAGCGGTTGCCTCGCGCCCCTGACATGGGAAAACGACACATGATTCGATTCTCGCAATTTGCTCGGAGCGTGGTCGCCGGCGGACTCCTTTGCCTGGCCGCACAGACCGCCACGGCCGGCGAGTGGGTCTCACTCTTCGACGGCTCAACCCTCTCCGGCTGGATCCCCGTTTCGCACAAGCCGGGCGCCTGCCACTGGGATGTGAAGGACGGCGTCATCGTCGGCTCGGGCGAGTCCGGCATGCTCTACAGCCCCAAGGGCGATTACAAGAATTTCAAGTTCAAGGCCGAGGTCAAGATCAGCGACGGCGGCAATTCCGGCCTCTATTTCCGCGCGCCCAAGCCCGACGGCGACTTCTCGAGCGGCTACGAAGCGCAGATCGACAGCACCCACCGCGACCCCATCCGCACCGGGTCGATCTACGGCTTCATGCACATCTACAAGACGATCGTGCCCCCCGACACCTGGTTCACCTACGAGGTCGAGGTCGTCAACAAGAACTGGCGCGGGCTCGTGGTGCCGCACATCAAGGTGACGATCAACGGCGAGCTGCTCTTCGAGTTCATCGACCGCACCAAGGCGTGGGACAAGGGCTACTTCGCCTTCCAGCAGCATGATCCCGGCAGCAAGGTGGAGATTCGCAAGATCGAGGTGATGGAGCTCAACGACAAGGGCAAGTGACCGACGGAGCCTGGGGCGGTCGAGCGCGGCCGCCCCGAGCTTCTTGCGCAAAAATGGCGCCGCGCGGAGAACGACGCACTCCAACCGACCCCATCTTTTGAGCGAGACCGAACATCGAGAGGCGTGTATGGCGAATCTGTGGGTGAAGAAATCAATCAGCATGCTCAAGGCCGAGGCGGCCGCCAGCGATGGCCACGGGCTCAAGCGCACGTTGACCGGCACGAATCTCATTCTTCTTGGCATCGGCGCCGTCATCGGCGCTGGTTTTTTTGGACTCACGGGCGAAGCGTCGGCCCGGTACGCCGGGCCGGCGATCTCGGTCTCCTTCGTCCTGGGGGGCGTGGTCTGCGCGTTCGCCGGGCTCTGCTACGCCGAGATGGCCTCCACCGTGCCCGTCGCCGGCTCAGCCTATACCTATGCTTACGCCACGATGGGCGAGTTCATCGCCTGGCTGATCGGTTGGGATCTGATTCTCGAATACATGGTCGGCGCCACGACCGTGGCCATCAACTGGTCCGGCTACGTGGCGAGCTTCCTGCACGATCGCGGCATCGACCTGCCAGCGCGGTATCTGGCCTCGCCGGGAACCGTCATGATCGAGGTCCCGGACGATGTCGCCAGCAAGCTCCACCTGCGCCATGGCTGGTCGATGCTCGAGTCGGTGTCCACGCGGCTCGAGGCCGCGCAGATCGATTTCTCAGCCTATCCCCGCATGACCAGCATCATCAACCTGCCCGCGATGCTGATCGTGGTGCTGGTGACCATTCTGCTCGTGGTCGGCGTCCGGGAATCGGCCCGGGTGAACAACGTCATCGTGTTCATCAAGGTGTCGATCCTTGTCCTGCTGATCGCGCTTGGGCTGCCGCTCATTAGCAGCGAGAACTGGGGCGGGCCGTTCATTCCCAAATCCGACGAGTGGTTCCATTACGGCTGGAGCGGCATCTTCCGGGCCGCGGGCGTGGTGTTCTTCGCCTACATCGGTTTCGACGCCGTCTCCACCACCGCGCAGGAGGCCAAGAACCCCCAGCGCGACATGCCGATCGGCATCATCGGCTCGCTCGTGATCTGCACCATTCTCTACTGCCTGGGCGCGCTTGTGCTCACCGGCGTGGTCAATTACCAGCAGCTCTTCGTGCCCGATCCCGTGGCCGTGGCAACCGACGCCATGGGCAAGCCCTGGCTCTCCTTTTACGTCAAGATCGGCGCGATCGCGGGGCTGTCGTCGGTGATTCTGGTCATGCTCATGAGCCAGCCGCGGATCTTCTACGCGATGGCGCGCGATGGGCTCCTGCCGTCGTGGGTCGCCAGGATCCATCACCGCTTCCACACGCCCTATATCACCACGATGATCACGGGGCTTATTGTCACGATCGCGGCGGGTATCGTGCCGCTCTCCTGGGCGGGAGAGCTGACGTCGATCGGCACGCTCTTCGCCTTTGCCGTGGTTTCGGGCGGCGTGCTCTATCTGCGGATCACTCAGCCGGAAGTCGAACGCCCGTTCCGGGCGCCCGCCATCTGGTTCACTGCGCCCATGGGGGTGATCACCGCCGTGATGTTGATGGCGACGCTGCCGCGCGACACCTGGATTCGGCTGATCGTCTGGATGCTGATCGGGCTGGTTATCTACTTCCTGTACGGCATGAAGAACAGCGTGCTGGGCTCTGGGAAAACCCCGCCCCACCTTGAGGAATTGCCGACCTCGGTCGTCGTCGACTGAGCCGGGCGCCTGGCCTCAGGCCGGGCGTAACAGCCGGAGCGCCTCGAGCGTCCGTTCCATGTCAGGCGGGACGGGCGCTCGGAGCTCGATTGTGGCCTCGGTGATGGGGTGCCTGAACGAGATCGCATGCGCGTGCAGCGCCTGGCGGTCGATGAGCAGCGCTGGATCGTCTGCCTCGGCGAGCGGCTTGCCAGTCATCCCCGCCGCCAGATCGCCGCGGGTGAGCCGGTCGCGCCCGGAATACGCCTTGTCGGCCACGATCGCGCAGCCAACGTGGGCGAGATGCACGCGGATCTGGTGCGTCCGCCCCGTTTCAGGCCGACAACGCACAAGCGCATAGCCGCGGAAACGCTCGGCGACTTCGTAATAGGTCGACGCGGGTTTGCCGCCGTCGGCAAGGTCGCGGATCGCCATCTTTTCACGGCATGTGGGATGAAAGCCAATCGGCCGTTCGACGTAGTCGCTATGGCGGCCCGGCACGCCATTCACGATCGCCAGGTATTCCTTCTTGACCTCGCGCTGTTCGAACTGCGTCGCCAGCCTGGCGTGCGCGCGTTCATCCTTGACCACGACGAGCAGGCCGGTGGTGTCGCGGTCGAGCCGATGCACAATGCCAGGCCGATGGGCGCCGGCGAGGGTTGAAAGCTCATCGAAATGGAACTGGAGCGCGTTGACGAGCGTGCCTTTCCAGTTCCCCCGCGCGGGGTGGGTGACCATGCCGGCCGGCTTGTCAACGACCGTGAGCCACTCGTCCTCGTAGACCACCGAGAGGGGAATGTCTTCCGGCTTCGGGGTGGTGGACGGGAGCTCCGGCAAGCGCACGCTGACCAGGTCCCCCGTGCGTACGCGGTACGACGCCTTGACCGGGCGGCCGTTGACGAGCACCGCCTCGGCGTCGATCACCTTTTGCAGCACTGCGCGGGAGTAGTCGGTGAAGCGGCTGGCGAGGTATTGATCGAGCCGCTTGCCGTCGCTGCGCGGCCTGGCCTCGAACTCCTGCGGCGTTTCAGAAAGCGGGGGTGGCCACATGGCGAAAAGGCCGCGCCCAGGAGGCGCAGCGAGCTGGAGCAGGATCGATCGGCAACGCCGCGACTTACCTGGGCGCGGCGGGCTTGCTTTGTGGCGCCAGGACGTTTTTGGGTAGATCCGCCGCGGGTTTCGCGGCGGGAGCGGGTGTCCTGCCCGCCCTGGGCGCGTCAGGCTTCGCGGCGGGAGCGGGTGTCGTGCCCGCCCTGGGCGCGTCGGGCTTCGCGGCGGGAGCGGGGGTTGTCCCCGTCTTGGGCGCGTCGGACTTCGCGGCGGGAGCGGGGGTTGGGGTTTTGGGCGTCGCGGGGCTGGCGGGCTCGACGCGGGGCGTGGGCATGGGAGCCGGCGCGGGCTCCACGCGCACGTTGGTGGTCGAGGAGGCGGGGAGCTCGATCGTCGAGCTCGGCGGCGGAATCGACGGCAAGCCGCCCGGCAGCCCCGGAATGGCCGTGCTCGATCCCGGCTCGCTGGGGAGCGTGACGCGTGCCGGCGAATACGCCGCCAGCTCCTTGTAAAACACGGCCGACTCCGGCTGATCCAGAATCCGGGATCTGGCGGCGGCTTCCTCGGCTTCAGGCGTGCCTGGCCACGTCTTCGCCACCAGGTTGTACTCTTCAATCGCCTTCGAAAGCTCGTTCCGCGCCTCGTAGGCCCGGGCCTTGCCCAGGGCCGCCGCGCGATGGAGCGGCGAATCCGACTTCGTCTCCTTGACCACCTGCTCGAAAAGATCGAGCGCGCGGCGGAACAGCGGCCGGGCGACGTCCTGATTGTTCGGCATGTCCATCAGGCCCTCGTTGTACAGCTCACCCGCCGCACGATAGAGGGCCCAGGTTGCCGCCGGCGTACCCGCGTTCTCCTTGGCCAGGGTGATCAGATCATCGGACTTGCGGGCCGACTCGATCCTGGCCCAGACCTGCGCATCGCCCGAGCGCCCGCTCGAGGCCGCGTTCCAGAGCACAACCGCCGCCGCCAGACCCACCGCCGCGGCCAGAATCGGCCCAATTCGCTTCCCCTGCGTCTCAACCACGCGCTGAACCACCCGCGCCAGGGCCGTCATGTCTTCTTCAGGGTGGTGAATCACCGTCGGCGCGGCTTCCGCGAACTCGTGGCGGGGCGGCGTCGGAGGCGTGTTATTTCGTTTGCTCGGCGGCGTTTTCTTCATCCCAATCGGCCTCGAGACCACCCCCAATCCGTGTGCCAGGGGGCGGACGACCCATCAAGCTCGCATGTCACAACTCGATGGAATCATAGCGGTTCGGGCATGATCCGGTCAAGCCGGCGCTCAGATGGCGAGCGGGCGAAACAGCGTTTCCTGGGCCGATCGGAAGAGGAGCCAGTCGCGATCCTCAGGCGTGAGACCGTCCCAGTCGCGGATGAGCGCCAGGCTGTCCGCGTACTTGTGATTCACAACCTGAAACGGCGAATCACTTTCCCAAAGACAGCGCTGGGGGGTGAACGCCTTCACCACGCGCTTGATGAGCGGCAAGAGATCGTGATACGGCGGCGTTTTCTTGCCCAGGGCGTAAAACGCCCCCACCTTGACGTGGACGTTCTCATGGCGGGCAAGCGCGCAGAGCGCGTCCACATCCGCGTCGCGGAGAGTGCCGTCGACGCCGATGCGCCCCAGGTGATCGATGATCACGGGCGCGCGGGGATAGCGGGTGCACATGCGGTCGACCTCGGGAAAGCCGCTGGGGTCGATCAGGCAGGAGAGCGCTGCGCGGGTTTCGGAGGCCAGGGCGAACATGGCGCGATAGCCCTCGGGCTCGAGCCAGCGCGCGGGGGGGAGCTTGCTATACTGCGGCTGAATGCGAAACGCGCGCACGCCGCCGGCGAACAGCCTGCGCATGGCGGCGGCTGAATCGGCCGCGAGCGGGTCGACAATCGCCGTGCCGACGAAGCGGTCAGGGTACTGCTTGATCATATCAAGCATATAACGATTGTCGAATTCATAATAGCTCATCTGGATCAGGTTGACGCGGCCGACGCCGGCGGGGCGGCAGGCGGCGAGCAGCTCTTCCGCGGTGAACGAGGCGGGGCTCATGTCGCTTTTGGCGAAGCCGTGCGCGAGCGGGTAGTGCGCGAGATCTGGGGTCCAGACGTGGCAGTGGGCGTCGATGTAGGGTTCCACGGCGAGCGGCTCCGCCGGCGTGTCAGGCCAGCAATTCGGGGATCACGGCCGCGTCGGGCACGATTGGCAGCGGGCGGCCTTGTTGATCCCTGATCATCATGGCGGGATCGATGCCAAGCAAGTGGTACATGGTGGCAAGGACGTCCTTGGGCGAGACTCTGCGTTCGAGGGGGTCGCCGGCGGTCCTGTCGGAGCGGCCGATGACGCGACCGCAGCCGATTCCGCCCCCCGCCAGCGCCACTGAGTAACACCGCGACCAGTGGTCGCGCCCGCCCCCCTGCACGTTCGCGAGCTTGGGCGTGCGCCCGTGCTCGGAAAGGACCACCACGAGCGTGGTTTCGAGCAGGCCGCGGCGGTCGAGATCGATCAGGAGCCCGGCGAGCGTCTGGTCGAGCCCGGGCAGGAGCTCATCCTTCATGCGCGGGAAGTGATCCCAGTGGGTATCCCAGCCGGTGCCTGCCAGGCCGTATTCGTCCCAGAACACGGTCGTGAACCGAGCCCCCGCCTCGACGAGTCTCCGCGCGGTGAGCGCAGCCTGGCCGAAGAGGGTCATGCCGTAGAGGTCGCGGACATGATCCGGCTCCTGGCCCAGGTCGAACGCCTCGCGTACCTTGCGGGATGAGAGGAGCTCAAGCGCCAGGCTGCGATTGCGGTCGATGCTGGAGCGGGAGGCCGCGGAATCGGCGTCCTTGCGCAGGCTTTCAAGCTGTTCGAGCAGGCCCCTGCGCGTCTTCATGCGGTCGATGGAAAGCGTGGGCCCAGCCTCGGCCACGCCCAGGCGGAACCGGCTCTCGGGGGTGATGCCGCGATAGGGCTCGGCATCCTCCCACACCATTTCCTGCAAGGTTTTGCGCGCGTTTCGCGTGCCCTTGCCCACGAATTCGGCACTGATCGGATCGTATCGCGGGCCCAGAAAACCGCCGTAAGGCCCTGCGCGGGCCGTCTCACCCACGCGCTGGCTGCTGAAGGCCCAGGGCAACACCAGGTTGCCCGGCAAGGCGGAATCCCGCGGGCGGCGGCCCTGCTCGTCGACATAATCGACCACCGAGCCGATGAACGGCCATTGGGCGGGATCTCGCGGATTGAGCTCCATCGGGATCTCGATCCGGGGAATGCCCGTCGTGGCGTACGCAACCCCATGCACGGGATACGGGTGCGACACGGCCCGGAGAATCGAGAGCTTGTCGAGCACCTGGGCCAGCCGAGGGAGCCCCTCGCACACGGAGACGCCCGGGATGCTCGAAGAAATCGTGCCCAGGGCGCCGCGGATTTCCAACGGTGCGTCCGGCTTGGGATCAAACGTCTCGAGCTGGCTCGGCGAACCGTAAAGAAATAGCAAAATGCACGACCTGGCCTGGCCGAAACCGGGAAGCCCACTCGATGAGCCAGGCTTCTGGGCCGCGAGCGCCCGCCCCGCCCCCAGGCCAAGCATCCCCAGCGAACCCGCCCAGAGCAGGTCTCTGCGGGTGATGCCGTCACACAGCCGTTTGGGACCACCCAGCACGCGGATCATGGCGGGGACGCGACTCCTGGGCTCGCGGCACGCGCGATCGAAAAGGAAGGCAGGCGTTCTCTCCGCGAAGCTTAACCGTTCTTCAATTATAATTCAACAAATTCGCCGCGAGCCGGGGTGTGTTTGCCCTGGTCCGCGGCGTTTGTTGCGCTCGATCTGGGTCGAGCGGCTCAGCGCACGATCGCCTCGAACGAGACATACCCGGTCGCGCCCGGGGCGAGCGTATCGGCGAGCAGCCAGCGCAGCTCGAGCGAGCCGACCCTGTTGATCGCGGTTGAGAACATGGTCCCCTCTGGTCCGCGGGCGGTTCCCTTCTTGTATTCGAGCCGCGGCAGCAGGCTATCGACGATGCTCACCGATTTGATGGGGGTATTGCCCATGTTGCGGTAGATGATGACGTAGGTGATGATATCGCCGGGCTCGGCCTCGGTGACGTTGGCGCGTTTGATGACGGCGAGTCCGGGGAGATCGGGCGGGGTTTCCACGCCGGTCATGGCGTGCGGTCCCCAGACCTTCACGGCCTGGCTGGCGCCTTCGACGATGCCGGTGACGACGGGGCTTGCGCCTGTCTTGATGCCGATGGCCTTGCGTTTCTCGCGGTGGAGCGCGGCTTGCTGGCGATTGCGGGTGATTTCGGGGTTTTGCTTCTGCTCGTTCTGCGACGTCATGAGCGCGCCTGAGTATCCTGCCATGCCGCGGCTGCCTGATTCCTCGTCAAGCTGTTCGCGGGTGCGGATGGCGGAGGCGCGAGCGCGCTCGCGAGCGAGCTCGGCGGACTGGTGTTGCACGAGCCGGCGAGGGGGCACGTTGTTGGCCATTTTGTCGAGCTTTTGCATGTGCTTGTTGGTGATGGGCGCCTGCACGTTGACGGAGGCGCTTGCGCCTGTGGCGATGCGGACCTCGGCGAAGCGTGGGGCGTAGACGCAGACGACGTTGGTGGGCAGGATGCGGGGCCTGGATGTGCCCTTGGTACCGATATCGAAGCGAATGACGGCGTCGCGGGGCTCGACGCCGCCGACTGCGCCGGGGGCGTTGGTGCCGCCGGGCGAGGCGGGAACGCCGCGGTCTCCGCCGTCGCACAGATATTCATCGCGCGGCATCATGGGTTTCGTGACCCTGGGTGCGCTGGTGCAGATCGGGCCGCAGGGCAGCTCGCACTTCGCACCGTTGCCGTGCAGAAACGGGCAAGGGGCCGCGCCCAGGGATTCCGCGTAGTCGATCCCCATGTCCCCCGCGCCGCGGGCAAGCTCCTCCGCGCTCGGACGCCGGCCGCCGATGCGCACGATCGCCATCGGCCGGCCAAGCGCGCCTGCCACACGCAGCGGCTGCTCACTGGGGTTCAGGGTCAGCGACGACACCTGATCCTTGTTCACCCGGAACGGAATCGCCTGATCGGGGTCTTCAAGGTAGAGCACCTTGGTCACCAGCCGGCCATGATCAGCCACGTCGTCCAGATCTTCCTGGTTGAAGACGACGCGGATCGGGAACCGGGCGGGGTCGATGTTTTCGGGGCGATGCAGGTGGCCCACCAGCTCGATCACGGGGAAGAGCTCAACGCCGGGGCGTTCCGGCAAGTGGGAGAGCCGCAGGCGATAGCCGATCCCGCGCTTGAGGCCGACGGTGGCGATGCCGCCGTTGTCGCCGACGGGTGCGGGCTCGGGGGCGGGCGAAAGGACCTCGACCTTGAGCCCTTCCGGCCCTTGAAAGCGCACGACCTGAACTTCGTCTGGGAGCGCGGGGGGGGTGGTTCCGGGTCCGACCTCGGCGACGCCGGGCGCTTCGGGCGCGGCGGGGGCGCGTTCGGCGGGCTCGGAGACGATCACACCCGCTTGCGGGCCGGCGGGCGCTTGCGCGCCTGCCTCCTGGGCTGGACCGGCGAAAGCGGCGAGCCCCAGGCTGAACATGGCCCCGAGTGCGCGAATTGTCGTCCTTCCTTGGCGGCTCATCGTCTTTCCATCCTGAACAGGCAAAGAGGGGCGGATCCGTCCTGGACCGCATTGGAAAAAGACCCCGACGGAACGTGTTGCTCGCACGCATCCGCCGGGGCTCATGGACGACGACGTGGGACCCGGATCGGGTTAGGTCATCAGTTGCCCGACGGCACGGCCACTGCGCCTTCGAGAGTCGGCGTGGAGGTCGAGGCGTGGGCGGGCGCGGGGGTGGCCGCGGCCGGCTTGGGCGCGGGGATCGTGGGCGCGGGGGGCACCGTCGCGGGCGCTGGCGCGGCCTGGCCAGGCGCGGGGGCCGGGTCCAGGATCACCGTGTTCTGCGCCGGCGTGCTCGAGGTCACGCCCGGGGGCAGCATGCTCGGCGCAGGCGCGGCTTCCAGGCTCGCACCCGGCCCCGTGGCCGCAACCCCCGCGGGAGCACTCGACGCCTCAAGGTCGATCGCACCCATGCGGATGATCAGCAGGATCGTCCCCCGCTTGTCCGCCTCGAGAATCGGGTCCACGCCAGGCTCAAGCCGGGTCGAAACCAGAGTCTCAACACCCGAAACCGCCAGTTCCTGGTACTTCGGATCGGGCAGGTAGATCACCTTGGTCACAAAGTTGCCGCCGTCGATCACCTGGTCGAAGTCCTCCGCCGTGAACTGGACGGGGATCGCGTTGTGCGCCAGGTAGGCGTCGGTGGCCGGGGTCGTGGGCGCGACCTCGATCGACGGATAGAGCGCGGCCGAGGCCCGGCCCGCGATATTCGTGATCTTGAGCCGGTAGATATAGCCCTGGTTGAAATTGTAGCGGGCTGGAACGGTGAGGGCGGCGGTGCTATAGGTCTTCTCGCCCCCCTGACCGCTCACCTGCCAGCCGATCTGCATCCCGGTTGGATCCAGGAAGTAGATCTGGCTCTTGGTGGTGGCGAAACGGCGGCCGGCCGCGGCCATCGAGTGAGTCCCCGCCAGATTGGCGGCGGTGTACTGCGGCGCCCCGGGGGCGTTCGCCGACCCCACCACGTGTGAACGGAACCATTTCTTGCCCCCCACACCGGGGGAGCTGTAACCGAACCCGTCGCCGGCGGTCGCTGCCGCCAGCAGCAGCACTCCTAACGCTTGCATGGGATCCTCCACTCCCCCGCGCTGCGCGGCACGGCCTTTGGGCGGCCCGCCACGCCTGTCCCCGGGGAGATCGTTAACGCTTCCTGCGTCACACCGCGACCGACTCGGCCACGGTCGAGTCGAGTCCTGCACTCGCTCAAGACCCTTGCGGGCCGTCCGACCCTGCCGCTTCCTCCAGACGGCAGGCTCAGAGCTGGCCTTCAGGTCTCCGACTCGGCTCGGCCGACGAGTCCCCCTCGGTCGATGCTTGAAGCTGGCGACGAAAGAGGACTTCTCGTTCGCTCCGGACCGGATGCCGGACTTGCGTCCTGAGACGCTCTGCGATTATGATCGGGCATTCCAAAGTGACCCTTGAGGAATTGCCGTACATCCCAACCATGCTTAATAATCCGTCAATCCGCGGCCTGGTTTTCGGGTCGTCCCGAGCGGTGTTTTTCTTGATCGTTTCGAGCGCCCTGGCGGGGGCTCAAACGGTCCCCTCGGATCGACCGTCGCAAGCGGCAGGGCCGGCAGGCCTGGCGCAACCGGCAGGGTCGCTGGGCACCGCGGCCGAGAAGCCGGCCGAGCCCCCCACCGAGGCCGAGCTCCTGATCGACGCCGCCGTCGGCAAGCTGCGGGAGCTCAAATCGGTCGCCGCGGATCTTGAGCAAAACGTCGAGATGCTCTCGCAAAAGTTCTCGCTCAAGGGGCGCTACCTGAAGGCGCCCGATCATCGCGTTTACCTGCGCCTGGCGGTCTCCGGTCTGCCTGAATCGACCGGCACCATGCTCCAGATCTGCGATGGCGAGACGCTGTGGGATTACCAGCAAGTCCTCGAGAACCAGCGCTACGTCAAGACCTCGATCAAGCCGATCCTGGAACGCCTGAATTCGCCTGATCTCGACCCCCGCATCCGCGATCGGGCCACGGTCGAGATGGGGTTTGCCGGCCCGGAGGCCCTGCTTGTGGGCCTGCGGCGGGTAATCAAGTTCGAGCAGAAGGAAACCGGCGCGCTCGACGGTCGCAAGGTGCTGATCCTCCGCGGCACCTGGGCGAATCGCCAGGGGCTTGTTCTGCCCAATAACCAGCCCGTGCCCCCCACCGGCGCCCTGCCGTTCTACGTGCCCAGCGATGCCACGCTCTACCTGGGCGCGGACGATTCCTGGCCCTACAAGCTCGTGATGATCGGCCGGCCCCCCACCGACCTGATTGACACCCGCATGCGTGGCGCGGATAACCGCGTCAGCGGCTCCAAGCGCTTGCTCGAGAAGCCGAACCCCAGCCGCATCGAGCTTGTCTACACCAATGTGAAGTTGAATCCCACGATCAAGCTCGATGAATTCGCCTTCACCGCGCCCCCACAGGCCCAGGTGGAAGATACAACCGAGATGCTCGTGAAGAGCCTCGACGCGGCCATCGAGCGTGAGAAGAACCTCAAGCGGTCGGAGGCGGCGAAGAAGGACGGCGATGTGCTCGAGAAATCGATCAGCGTCCCCGGCCAGCCCGCCGAAACCCCCGCGAAGCCCTGATCCGGCCGCGCCCGGATGCTTCTTTCCTTCCCTCCCGGAGGTCGATTGCGCCCGATGGAGCCGCACCAGGATCCCGCGCCGAAACTCAGCAAGGTTGAGGCCCTCAAGGAAGCAAGCAAGTATCTCAAGGTCCAGGTGGAGGAAGCACTTGCGGCTGACGGTACGCACATGAGCGAGGACGCCGCGTCGATCCTCAAGTTTCATGGCTCGTACCAGCAAGACGACCGCGATACGCGCACTCGCCTGAAAAAGGAACGCAAGGAAAAGGCGTTCCAGTTCATGGTGCGGGTGCGGATGCCGGGGGGGCTCATGACAGCCGCCCAGTATCTGGTGTGCGACGAGCTCGCCACCACGCTCGGCAACGGGGCGCTGCGAATCACCACGCGGCAGGAATTCCAGATCCACGGCGTTCTCAAGCAGCACCTGAAACCCACCATCAAACGCATCAACGAAGCGCTCATGTCGACCCTCGCCGCCTGCGGCGACGTGGAGCGCAACGTGCTCTTCTGCCCCGCGCCCACCTGCGACCCGCTCCACCAGGCGATGCACGACGACGCCCTGGCGTGGGCCTCGCACGCCGCGCCCAGGTCGTCGAGTTACTGGGACCTGTGGCTCGACGGCAAGAAAATCGAATCCCTCCCGCCCGCCGGCCCCGCGCGCGTGCACACCACCGCGGACGACCCTGTCGAGCCGATCTACGGCAAGACGTACCTGCCGCGCAAGTTCAAAACCGCATTCGCCTTTCCAGACGACAACTGCACCGACGTGCACGCCAATGACCTGGGCTTCCTGGCGATCGTCGAGCAGGGGCGGATCACAGGCTACAATGTGCTCGTCGGCGGCGGACTGGGCACCACGCCAAGCGCGCAAAAGACGTTCCCGTTCCTGGCGGTTCCGCTTTGCTTTGCACCCCGGGGGGAGATCCTGGACGTCGGCGAGGCCGTGCTCAAGGTCTTCCGCGACTTTGGCAATCGCTCCGATCGCAAGCGGGCCCGGCTCAAGTACATCATTCATGACTGGGGCTTGCCGGCCTTCCGCGCAAAGATTGAAGACTACCTGGGGCGCGTGCTTGAAGACCCCCGCCCGGTGCGGGTGCGCGATGTCGACGACCACCTGGGCTGGTGTGCGCAAGGGGACGGCAAGTTCTATCTGGGCTTGCCGATTGAGAACGGCCGCATCAAGGACGCTGGCCCTGCGCGGCTTTTAAGCGGCCTGCGTGCGTTCTTCCAGAAGTACAACGTGCGCGGCCGCCTGACCTGCCAGCAGTCGATCTTGCTCGCCGATCTCGAGCCCGCCTGGAAGCCGGAGATTGAAGCCTGGATGCGGGAATACGGCATCGCCGGCGTGGACGACGTTTCCACCGTGCGCAGATGGTCGATGGCGTGCCCCGCTCTGCCCACCTGCGGCCTGGCCGTCACCGAGGCCGAGCGCGCGCTGCCCGGCGTGATCGACCGTCTTGAATCCGCGCTCGCCACGATTGGCCTGGCGAACGAACGACTCACGGTGCGCATGACCGGCTGCCCCAATGGCTGCGCCCGGCCCTATAACTCCGACATCGGCCTCGTGGGCCGGGGCGCCCACATCAATTCTGACGGCACCCCAGGCCCAGGCAAATACACCATCTTCCTGGGCGGCAGAACCCAGGGCGACCGGCTCAATGCCCCGTTCCTCGATTACGTACCCTACGACGACATCGTCCGCCGGCTCACCCCCGTCCTCGAGCGTTTCAAGGCGGAACGTGACCACGGCGAATCGTTTGGCGACTTCTGCGCCAGGCTGGGCAACATCGCCCTCGGGGGAGACCCCGAACTCCAGGATTGACCGCCAATCACCGTCACGGGCGCAGACTGGGAGATCTGGGTTGGCTCCAGGTGTGTTTTGTGCGTAACCGGAGCCATTCCTCTTAGCGCATGTGGCGAATGCGGCTAAGCTTCGGTGCTTGTGGGAGCGAAGGCGGAGCCCTTCGCGCCAGGCTCGGTCAGGGAGGAATGGTTCGATGCGAAGGATCGCGGTCCTGAACCAGAAGGGTGGGGTCGGCAAGACCACGACGGCGGTCAACCTGGCCGCCGCGCTTGCGCTTGGAGGCGCGAAGACGCAGGTTCTTGACCTGGATCCGCAGGCGCATGCCTCGCTGCACCTGGGGCTGGCGCACAACCGCACGGGCCCCACGCTCTACGAGGTCCTGACCGAGGGAATGACGCTCTCCAGGGTCCGCCGCAAGGTCGCGGAAAACCTCTACGTCTGCCCCAGCAGCATCGATCTCGCGGGCGCGGAGCTCGAGCTCCTCGGAACCGTCGGCCGCGAGGTCATCCTCCGCGACCAGATCCTCGCTGACAGCGAATCCTTTGAATATATCTTGATGGACTGCCCTCCCTCGCTCTCGGTGCTCACGCTCAATGCGCTTTGCGCCGCGACGGAGGTGTTGATTCCGCTCCAGGCGCACTTCCTGGCGCTGCACGGCCTGTCGAAGCTGCTCGAGACGGTGAGCCTGGTCTCGAAGCGGGTCAATCGTGAGCTCAAGGTCGGCGGCATTGTGCTTTGCCTGTATGACTCAGGCACGCGCCACGGCGGCGAGGTGATCGAGGATCTCGAGCATTTCTTCGTGGAGCGCAGGCAAGCGGACTCGCCGTGGGCGAACGCGAAGGTGTTTGCAACGCGGATCAGGCGCAACATTCGGCTGGCGGAGTGCCCGAGCTTCGGGCAGTCGATCTTCGAGTACTCGCCCGCGAGCCGAGGGGCGGAGGATTACGCCTCGCTGGCGTCGGAGATCCGCGGCCATGAGCCCGCCGCGCTTTGGCGCCAGGGGGGATCGGACGGCGAGGGCAAGGGCTCAATCGAAAGCGCGGCGTAGGCGGCCGCGCCGCTTAGCGCCGTCTCGGTCTGGGCCGCGGCGGCTGCCCCAGGAGCCCGATCGGAATCATCTGACTCTCGGGAACAAAGCTGCCGACCGTGGCGATTCCCGCCGCGGGGAGCAGATCGGTCCACACCGCGAAGTGGTACTTCGGGATCTTGAAGCCTTCGCTGGGTGTCTGGTTCAGGTTCAGAAACACGCGTACCGTCGGGCCGTCGACCTGAATCTGGCTGGCGGCGAGCGGTGTGGTCGCGCCGGTGACAAGGTCCTGGACCTGCCCGGAATATGACTGCGCGTAGGGGGCGATCGTCACGGTGACGAGCAGGTCGGGGGTGATGCCCGGGCGTGCCGGGAAGATTGGTCCCAGTTTCGCCCCCTGGCCTCGATTGAGGCCGAAGACCACGGTCGAGGTGGCATTGCTGGCAAAGAATGCGCCCCGGGTCACCGCGCCAAGCTCAAGCCGGCCTCCCTTGAGCAGCACAGCGCCTCCGAGGGTAAGCGCCATGCGGTCGAAGGCGGGTCCGGCGTAGGCGGGCTGAAGGTTGGGGATCTTGGCGACCATTCCGGGTATGGTGTACTGAGTGATGCGCCCGGTCTCGAATCCCAGGATCACGCCGGGCAGGTTGTGGACTTCCTTGCGAATGAGGGTAACGAATTCGTGCCCTGCGCCGCCGTTGATGGCGCTCAGGATGGCGGCGACGCCGGCGGGGTTGGTGGTGAAGCGAGGGTGACGGGCCAGCTCGGCGTGGGGATGGGTGGCGGCCAGGTCGAGCGCGGGGGCGAGGCTCAGGAGCGTTCGTTCCTCGAGAGTGACGAGCTCGGGCTTAAGGTTCCGCCTGGTTGCGGGGCGCATGGGGGCATCTCCGGTCGAGGAACGCGGACGGATCGAGGGGATTGTTGCTGGGCTCGCAAATTCAGCACAAGCATACGGCGCGGCGGCGCGTGAGGGGAGCATCCACTTGCGGTGGGTGGGAATCGACGAGGCGGGATACGGTCCCAACCTGGGCCCGCTGGTGATGACGGCCGTGGTTGCCGAATCGGTGCGAGCGGAACCGGAGCCAGCCGATTCCGCGTTCGATCTCTGGGGCGAGCTTGCCGGTCAGGTCGACCGCGCCGGGGGCAAAAGCGACTGCCTCTGGGTCGATGATTCAAAAGCTGTGCACCGCCAGCGCGGCGGCCGCGCGCGGCTTGAGGAAGGCGCGCTTGCCGCGCTCGAGGCCGCGGCAGGCGAGCGCCCCCATTGCTTCCGGGCGCTCCTGGAACGCCTCGGGCAACACACGCTCGCAGCCGCTGAGCTCGAACCGTGGCTGTCGGCCCCCGCCGTGAACGCCCGCCTCGACCGTCCCTGGGACATCGCTGCTCCCACCGCCGGATACCGAAACGCCCAGGCGCTCGTCCACCCCGCCGGACGATGGCGGATCGCCCAGGTCGCGTGCGCCCTCGTCGGCCCACGGCAATTCAACCTCGCCCTCGACCGCCTGCAATCCAAGGCCGCCGTGCATTTCGAGACCTTCGCATCGCTCCTGCGCTCGGTTTGGCCCGCGCCCGGGCGCACACGCACAGTCAGCGATATCCATGGCGGCAGGCGCTATTATCTCGAGCCCCTCTCCTCCGCCTTCCCAGACATGTGGATCGACCGCGGCGAGGAAAGCAACGCACGCTCCTGCTACCGAATCCGGGCCGGCGAGGCGCACCTCGAGCTCGAGCTCCGGCCCCGGGCGGATGCCGGCGATGGGCTCGTCGCCCTCGCCTCCATGGTCTCCAAGTCGGTCCGCGAGCTCTGGATGGACCTCTTCAACACATTCTGGATCGAACACGTGCCAGGACTCAAACCCACCGCCGGTTATCCCACCGACGCCAGACGCTTTCGCCAGGCCGTGGAACCCGTGGCACGCAGCCTCGCGCTCGATCCCGAACTCTGGTGGCGAGCGAAATAAAGGGTGGGGCCGCTCGAATGAGAGCGGCTAACGCTCGCGGTAAACAATCCGACCCTTGTCCAGGTCGTAGGGTGTGATCTCGACCGTCACCCGGTCGCCGGGAACAATGCGGATGAAATTCTTGCGCATCTTGCCGGCAATGTGGGCCAGCACGCGATGGCCGTTTTCCAGCTCAACCATGAACTGGGTGTTGGGGAGGGCTTCCGTAATGCGCCCCTCCATGCGAATCGGTTCCTCTTTGGGCACGCGGATCTCCAATGGAACAACCCGCCCCGGGAGCGGGGCCTGGGTCATGCTGGTTTCGGAACGTATCCCACCTGCCGGCGATCGAGCCAGGCCCCGTTTGGCCAGGGCGCTCGCTACGATCCGCTTTGGTCAATCACGCACCAGTGCGGCGGGAACTGCCGGGTCAGATCAGAATAATCGACATTCGACGTCTTGAACAGCGTCCTTGAGCCGCTTCATGGCAGAAAAGGGGGCAAGATCCCCGCGACCTTGAGCCGCACCCGATAAACGGCGTCGACGGCGGTGATCAAGAGCCCGCGGCCGTCGGGATCGCAGAAGGTCAAATTCGACGGCCGAGCCGGTAATTCCAGGACTCCCAGCAGGTCGCCCGAGGGCTCGAACACCCAGATCCCCAGCGCAACGGCCACGTAAACCCGGCCGTCACGGTCGACCTTCACGCCATCCGGGCCGCCAGGGACGCCAGGCTCCATCCGGGCAAAAACCCGGCTCCTCACCCCGCCTCCCTGGGAAAGCTCAAGCGCCCGCACGTGATACCGCGCTGTGTCGCAGACGTAAAGGATGCGCTCGTCCGGGCTAAAGGCCAGTCCATTGGGGCGTTCGAAGTCGTCGGCGATCAGCTCGAGCGAGCCCGGCCCCCGCGCAGGGTCAAGGCGATATACCCCCTGAAAATGCAGCGACCGATCCTCAGGCGCAACGCCATACGGAGGGTCGGTGAACAGGATCAGGCCGGAGGAATGGCAAACGACGTCATTCGGGCTGTTGAGCCGCGCTCCGCTCCAGCTTTCCACCAGCGTTTCCACGTCGCCGCCATCGGGATTCATCGTCGAAACCCTGCGGCCGTTCTGCTCGCAGAAAACCACACGACCGCCGGGCATGTGCGTCTGGCCGTTGGCGGCCCCCGTGTTTTCACGCAGTATCGTGCACCGACCCCGCGGATCAAGCCTGTGCGTGCGATCGCTCTTCAGATCCTGAAACAGCACGCTCCCGTCCCGGAACCAGAGCGGCCCCTCGGTGAACCGAAAGCCGTCCGCCACGCGCTCGACCTCGCCGTCGACCAGATCGGCAAGCCCCGCGTTCCACAGAATCGACGCCATGCATCCCTCCTGATCCGAATTTCCCGCGGCCAGGGCGGCTCTTTCACGTTTCGCAGTGGAGATGCCCACGATCATCCATTACAATTTGATTCAAAGAAAGCACGTGCTCAACGCCGCTGGTCCGATATGGGTTGATCGGGCCGCGCCCGCGTCGGATCCGACGGGTGCACAAGACGCATCACGCACGTTCGTTCGGAGAGCAACACGATGAGCTCGGGGTCGGATTCGCCAGCAGGGACGGCGTCGGCCGCGGCAGCCCAAAAGGCTGCCACGTTCTTTCAGTACGGCAACGACGCCGCACTCAAGTCGAACTTCGACTACGCAATCAACATGTACAAGGAAGCGTGCAAGCTCGTTCCTGACAACCTGGTCTATCGCCAGGCGCTCAGAGGAATTGAACGGCGCAAGTTCAACAACGACCCCAGCAAGGTCGGCATGCTCGTCGCCGCCAAGACCCAGCCCGTCCGCTTGAAGGCCAAGGCCGCCCGGTCGCGCGGCAAGCACGCCGAGGCGATCGAGGCCCTCGAGGACGCCTTCGTCCACAACCCCTGGGATGTCTCCGCCGCCTGGGAAGCCGCCGAATCCGCCGAGGAGCTGGGCCTCCTGAACCTCGCCCAGTGGTACGTCGAGTCGGTCCAGAACATCACAAAAGATGTAAACTTCTTCAAGTTCGCCGCCCACATCCACGAGAACTGCGAAAGCTGGGCCAAGGCCATCGGCTGCTGGGAAACCGTCAAGAAGCTCTCCCCGAACGATCAGGACGCCAATCGCCAGATCAACGCCCTGTCCGCCAAGTCAACCATCAAACGGGCCAATCTCGAAGACTCGCTCGAACGCAAGGCCACCCCCGCCGGCCCCGATCCCGCCGAAACCGCCGAGGCGCTCGAACGCCTCAAGCGCGAACAGCTCACGCCCGAGCAACGGCTCATCAAGGAAATCAACGAAGATCCCTCGCTCACCCACGCCTACATCGAACTCGCCGAAATCTACCGCGGCCGCGGCGACCTCGAAAAAGCCGAGAAAGTCCTGGCCAAGGGGCTCAAGGCCAATCCCGACGACAACGGGATCACCTCCGTCTATGAAGACACCCAGATCGCCCGGCTCAAGAAGGCGATCGAGGGCCAGACCCAGAAATTCCGCGAACGACCCGATGACACCGGCATCAAGATCAAGCTCGATCAGCTTACCGAAGCCCTCTCCAAGTACGAGCTCGCCGCGTTCCGCCGCCGGGTGAATCTGCATCCCACCGATTCCGCGCTCCGGCTCCAGCTTGGCCTCGCCCTCGCGCGCCAGGGCAAGCACGACGAGGCGATCGGCGAATTCCAGCAGGCCCGCAACAGCCCTGCCCATAAACTCGCCGCCCTCTATAACGCCGGGCTCAGCTTCGAGGCCAATAGCGCCTATAAACTGGCCGATCGCAGCTATCGCGAGGCACTCAAGACGCTCGAGGAAGACGATCGCGAAAACTTCCTCAATCTGCACTACCGGCTCGGCCGCGTCGCAGAAGCCCTCGGCGACAACGAAAAAGCCAACGAGCATTACAACGAAGTCGGCGCCATCGATTATAACTACGAGGACGTCGCCCAGCGGCTCCGGAACTTGAACTAAATCACGGTTCCATGGTAGATTCCGATCATGGGCGAGAAGTCTTCGCCCTTTCCATGGAGGCCGGCATGAACGCCGGCCGCGCCAGCCTGTTTCCCTTGAACGACGACGGAAGCTTTTGATCCATGCCCAATTCACCCTCCGCCGCGAAGCGGATGCGCCAGGGCGCCAAGAGGCGCAAGCATAATCGGATCACCAAGAAGGTCATCAAGACCCTCATGAAGCGCACGCTCACCGAGGCCGCTCATAACGAGCTCGACAAGGCGACGGTGGATTTCCGCGCAGCGGTCTCGAAGATCGACAAGGCCGGCGCCCGGCGGGTCCTGCACCCGAACACGGCCGCCAGGCGCAAAAGTAAGCTGGCAAGGGCGCTTAACAAGGCCGCTGCCAGGAGCAAGACCGTCTAGCCCATCCGTGTGGCACGGGTCGGCGCGTGCGTCCTCCTTGGGATGGGATGTCATCGAGTTCCCGTCGACCCATGCCGAACCTCGGCTCCGCAATCGATGCGCTCGCCTTGCTTTCGGGCTCGTCACGGGCTCGGGATCAATCGGCGGGCGTCTTCGCGCGGATGATCGCTGGGATTCTGGGGGAGACGGGCACGGGGGTGGATCGCGTGCGCGCGCTGCTCGAGGAGGACGGCCTGCTCGAGCCCGCGGCGATGGTCCGCCTGCACCCCGTCGACCTGCTGAACGTGGTGCGAGAGGCGTTCCCGCGCGCTCAGGCCCGCGATGTCGCTCCCATCCAGAAGCTGGCGCGATACCTGGTTGAGCACGAACAGGGGGACGCCGAGCGCCTGCTCGATCCCGACCGCTCCACCTCCGCCATTCGCGAGGCCCTGGCCGAAATCCCCGGCCTCGGCCCCGCGCGGGTTGATGGCTTGCTGCTCCATGCGCTTGGCCGCCCGGCATTCCCCGTCTCCCGGGGCGCGTATCGCGTGCTGGTCCGCCACGGCTGGATCGATCCCGACAGCGGCTACGACGAGGCAAGCACGCTCGTGGCCGGCCAGGCCGCCGGTGATGCGAACCGCCTGGCCGCGGTCGAACAGGGATTCTCCTCCACCGCCGCGCGTTACTGCCGAGTCAAATCCCCGTGCTGCCAGGGCTGCCCGCTCGAACCCTTCCTACCACACGGAGGCGCACGCGAGATCGATGGCTAAGTCTCCCCCACCACGCAACCGCCGCCGCCAGCCCGCCCGAGCCTCCTACAAGCTCGAAGGACCCAAGCCCGCCCGAATGTACGAGGTCATTCTCCCCAAGAAGCTCGGCTACTTCGCCAAAATCGAGGAAGTGCTCGAGGATCTCTTCGACGAACAGGCCGTGCGCGCAATTCCCTTCGTCAAGGACGCCATCGAGGCCAGGCGCAAACAGCGCGGGGATTTCGACGAGGACGACTTCATTCGCACGCTCTGCCAGGCCTCGCGCGGATACTCGATCTACGAAATGGACGGGCGCTATCTCAGCGCGGCGGGACCGGTCGACGAACGCGTGCTCGTGATTCGCTTCATCTTCCACAACCCCAGCGACGCGAGCGACAAGCGCACCGACTTCCTGGCCGCCTCGCTGGAGGTCGTCAATTTCCTGGTCGCGCACCGGTTCGCCGCCGAGCTTGGTGTTGAGGAAGAAATCTGGTTTCTCGAATACAATCAGCCGCAGCTTGCGATCTGGCGCAGGGATCGTGAAAACTAGCGCACGCCTTGCCCGCCCGGACCAGGAGCAGGAATCGATGGAATCGCCAGGATTGACGCGGGGCCTGATGCTGGGAGTGGTGATACTGGCGTTCGGACTCGCCCCCGCGCACGCCCAGCAAAAAACCTCGACGCCGCGCCCGGCGTCCTCGAGTCCACGGCAATCGATCACCAGCCAATCGCCCCAGGCGGCCTCGAAGCAATCGCCCCAGGCGGCCTCGAAGCAATCGCCGCCGCGGGCTCAAAAGCCGGACGCCAAGGGGGCCGCCGCGCCCCGGCAAGAGCCAGGCGCGGATTACCAGGCATCGATTCGCCGCACGGTCGAGCGCAGGCGCGCACGCAAGGCGCGCAGAGGCGCATCGAATGCTGGCGCACGCCCGCCAGGCGCGATCACACCCTGGCTCATGCCGCCGGCTCTCATCATCCGCCACACTCCCGAGACCCACGACGAAGTTGCCGCATTCCTCGATCTGCTCAGGCGCAGCTAATCTTCGCTCAGCGATTGGCGGCAGCCGAAATCCGGCAGCCGTTCTCATCAGGAGGCCGTATGTCGGTTCACGCGACCCCCGTTATCTTGCTCGTTCTGGGGATCCTGGCGGTCGCGTACCGCTACTACAGCGCCTTTCTGGCGGCACGCGTGGCGATGCTCGACGACTCACGCACCACCCCCGCGCACCGCTTCGAGGACGGCCAGAACTTCGAGCCCACCAATCGCTGGGTGCTCTTCGGACACCACTTCGCCGCGATCTCAGGCGCGGGGCCGCTCATCGGGCCCGTGCTCGCCATCCAGTTCGGATATCTCCCCGGCCTGGTCTGGCTGGTGCTCGGCGTCTGCCTCGCGGGCGCTGTGCAGGACATGATGGTCCTCGCCGTCTCCACTCGCCACGACGGCAAAAGCCTCGCCACGCTCTGCCGCGACCAGCTCGGCCGGCCCGCCGGCATCGCCGCCGCCGTCGCCATCCTCTACATCGTCATCATCGCCCTCGCCGGCCTCGGCGTCGTGGTCGTCAAGGCCCTGGGCGGCGAGCAAGTCTCCCTCAAGCCCGGCACCACGCTCGTGTTCCCCGCCGGCTCGAATATCGTCAAGAAGCTCGCGCCTGGCTCGCCGACTCTCTACACCGTCCCGCCCGGGTCGACATATCTTTATGGCAAGACGCCCGATCACTCGATGACCTTCCACGAAGGCTTCAACCTCAGCGTCCCGCCCCGCGAGTCGCTCAAGTCGAATCCCGGCGGCCCCGGCCTGCTGATCCCAGAAGGCGCAAAGCGGCTCGTGCCCGGCAGCTCATGGGGAACCTTCACCATTGCCTGCACCATCCCCATCGCCCTTCTCGTCGGCTGGTACATGTACCGTTTTCGCCGCGGTAAGATACTCGAGGCTTCGCTCCTGGGCGCAGCGCTCGTGCTGGGGGCGACCATCGCCGGCGCACTTGTGCCCGGCTCGCGCTTCGAACCCTACTTTTCCCTGTCGCGCGAGATGACCGTCTTCGCGCTCGCCGCCTACGGTTTCACCGCGGCCGTGCTCCCCGTCTGGATGCTCCTCTTGCCGCGCGACTATCTCTCCACCTTCCTCAAGATCGGCACCGTGATCCTGCTCGTGGCCGGCGTGATCGCCGCCAACCCCAGGCTCGAAGCGCCCCCGATCAGCCCGCACTTCGCCGCCGGCGGAGGCCCGAATCTGGACGGCCCAATCTTCCCTTATGTCTTCATCTGCGTGATGTGCGGCGCCATCTCAGGGTTCCACTCGCTCGTCTCCTCCGGCACCACGCCCAAAATGATCAGCCGAGAATCCGACGTCCGCATGATCGGCTATGGCGCCATGCTCATGGAGGGGCTCGTGGGCGTGGTTGCGCTCATCGCCGCCGCCGCCCTGCCCAACTCCATGTATTACGACATCAATATCGACCTCTCACGCAGACCTGACTACCTGGCGCAACACCCCGAGTTCGCTCGCCTTCTCGCCGCCAACGACCTCGAAGCCGGCCCCTCCGCGCTCGTCGAAATGGAACGCGAGGTCCAGGAATCGCTCCACGGCCGCACGGGAGGCGCAGTCACTCTCGCCGTCGGCATGGCCCGCATCTTTTCCGACGCCATCCCCGGCATGCGCTTCCTCCTCAAGTACTGGTACCACTTCGCCATCATGTTCGAGGCCCTCTTCATCCTCACCACCATCGACGCCGGCACCCGCATCGCCCGCTTCCTGGTCCAGGAATTCCTGGGCCGAATCTGGAAACCCCTGGGCAATCTCCACAGTATCCTGGGGTCCTGCCTGGCCACCGCGCTCGTCGTCGGCGGCTGGTCCTACTTCATCGCAACCGGCAGCATCGAAACCATCTGGCCCATGTTCGGAATGGCCAACCAGCTCCTCGCCGTCATCGCCCTCGCCGTCGTCGCCGCCGTGATCATCGACTCCCCCGCGCGCAAGTACCTTCCCGTCGTCCTCTTGCCCATGCTCTTCGTCGCCACCACCACAACCACCACCGCCTACCGCGAAATCACCGGACGCTTCTGGACCATGGCAACAGGCGCCGCACCCTACCGCGGCTGGCTCAACATCGGCCTCACCGCCATGCTCATCGTCTGCGCGGGCGTCATCGCGGGGTCGTTCCTGGTCCGCTGGCTCAAGCCCGCCAGGCAGGCGTAACCCACAAACCAAGCACACACCCGCAAGCTCCGCCACGCGCTTTCCGAGAACACACCATGCGCCCACGCGTGCCTGCATTCTCATCAATCAAAGCCAGTTGCCATGACTCGGAAGCGTTGTTAAACTATTTTTTGACAAGCGGTCGATGAATTGATGATGGAAGACGGGAGGAATCGCAATGTTGACGATCGAAGGTGGGCGCGTGGCCGGCGGCTGTGATGGGATCCGCCGCCGCGAGTTTATCCGGATCGGCAGCCTGGCGATGGGCGGGCTGGCGTCGTTCTCGCTTGCGGATCTCTTCCGGGCCGAGGCGAATGCGGGCACGCGGTCGCGGCACAAGGCGGTGATCAACATCTTTCTGGGGGGCGGACCACCCCACCAGGACATGTGGGAGATCAAGACCGAGGCCCCCAGCGAGATCCGCGGCGAGTTCAAGCCTATTGCCACAAGTGTTCCTGGGATCTCAATTTGCGAGGTTTTCCCGAAGCTTGCGGGGCTGATGCACCGGTCGGCGGTGATTCGCTCGGTGGTGGGCGCGGTGGATCGCCACGAGTCGTTCCAGTGTTTTACGGGCTGGACGCCGGACAGTTTGCGATCGATTGGCGGCAGGCCGAGCATTGGCGCGGCGATTTCTCGGCTCCAGGGCCCGGTTGATCCTTCGGTGCCGGCGTTTGTGGGGCTGGCGGATCGGACCCAGCACGCGCCCTGGTCTGACCCGGGTGCGACCGGCTTTCTGGGTCCCGCCCATGCGCCCTTCAAGCCCGACGGCCCCGCGCTTGAGAACATGAAGCCTCGCATCAGCACCGACCGTCTCGCCGACCGCCGCAAGTTGCTCGCCACCTTCGACGGCCTCAAGCGCAAGCGGGACGCCGGTGGAGTTCTCGCCGGCGCGGATACCGCAACCGAGCTCGCCTTCGACGTCCTCACCTCCAGCCGCCTGGTCGATGCGCTTGATCTTTCGAAGGAAGATCCTCGCGTTCGCGATCGTTACGGCAACGGCCAGCCCTATAAGTTCCAGTACGACGGTGCTCCCACCGTCAACGAGCATCTGCTGATCGCCCGCAGGCTGGTCGAAGCGGGAGCGCGTTGCGTCACCCTGTCTTACGGCCGCTGGGATAGCCATTCCGATAACTTCGGGCTCGTGCGCGACCATGGCGCCAAGCTCGATCAGGCCCTCAGCGCCCTGATCGAGGACCTCTCCGCTCGCTCCATGCTCGACGATGTCACCGTCATCGCCTGGGGTGAGTTCGGGCGCACCCCGCGCATCAACCCAAGCGCTGGCCGCGACCACTGGGCACCCGTAAGCTGCGCCTTCCTGGCCGGCGGCGGCATGCGGCTCGGGCAGGCGATCGGATCCACAAACCGGCTCGGAGAGCACGCCAAGGACAGGCCGGTCCACGTCCAGGAAATCCTGGCCACCCTCTACCACAACCTGGGCCTCGACGTCTCCAAAACCACCATCATCGACCCCACCGGCAGGCCCCAGTATCTCACCGAGATGGGTCCCATCACCGAGCTCGTTTGAAACCTCGCCCCGGCTCTAGCGCAAACGCTGGAGCCGGATCGATTCCCGCTTCAAAAGCGCATCAAGCGCATTCAGGTCGCCAAGCTGCGCACGCGCATCGGCAACCCTGTGCGTTTGGTCCTTGCGCGTTCGAATCGCCTTGAGATACGCCACCAGTTTCGGCGTCAAGGCCGGGGTCGACATCAGCGTGTAAATCAAAAGCCAGCTCTGCGCGTATGCCAGCAGCACGCGATCGATTGTCGAGGCAAATGACCCTTGATCGTCGCTGAGCAACGTCTCAAGCGGGATCCACGCCACCCTGCGCTGAACGTGCGCCAGGTCGTCCAGCCGAATCGCATTCAGCCGCCCAGGCGCATCACCCCCCTGCACCCGGTGCTCCTCCGCGTAAGTCGCCAATCCCTCCAGAATCGCCCTCGGCGTGTCCGACTCCCGATCCAGCAATCCATAATTAAACGTAAATAAATGTGTTGACTCATGTGCCAGCGTGGAGATATTCGAGTATCCCGCCGGCCGCGCGCCCCGGGGCGCATTGCGGAAGTCATAGAGCACAAGCCAGTTCTCGTTCCGCTTGTACATCCCGGTGACGACTGGGGGGAGATTCGGGGCGATCTGGCGAAAGCTGCGCGCGTCCTCGAGCACGAGCAAGGTCAGTCTCCGCCCGGGCGCGGCGACCTCGAAGCCCCTCGCCCGGTAATGCTTGAGAAACTCGCCCGCGAGCGCTTCGCAATCGTCCAGGGTCAGCCGCAGGAACTGGCGCGACGCGTCCCCAATCGCCTGGAAATGCTCGGTCTGGTCCGACACGATCGCGCGGCGGCTGATTGACCTGAGCTGTTGCCGGGCCTCGTCGAGCTCAAGCTCGGCGAGCTCCTCCGGCTTGAGCCCGCTCGCCTTGCGCCCGCGAGGCGCGGCCGGCGCTCGTGTGCCGCCGCCCACACCCTCCTGCCCCGCACTCTGCTGAAAGCCCAAAGCCCGTCCAGAGATCATTCCCAGAAGCGATGCCTGTGCCCAGGCTCGGCGGGTGAATGGCCGCATCGTTCTCTCCGTTCGAACAGGGCGAAGCAGGCGGGCTCACGCGATGCGAGTCCGCCGCGGAACGGTCGGCTCGGGGGCGGATCAGGACTCATGAGGAATTATTAGCAAGCTTTCGACTTTTGTCATTCCGCGGCATGAAAAATGGCGCCAGGGACCCGGGGATGGGGCGTTCTGGCTACGGAGTGGCAGAATGGGCCTGCGCGACTTCGCCCGCGCGTTTGACGTCGATGGCAAGCTGCTCCAGAAGTGCATCCTTGCTCGCGAATCGCACGGTCGACCGCAGGCGAGCCAGGAAATCGAGCTCGATTCGCCGGCCCCTGAGATCGCCCTCGAAGCCGATCAGGTGCGCTTCGATCTTGCGCGCGGATTCGCCAAAGGTGGGGTTTGGCCCCAGGTTGCACGCAGCGGCGAAGCGCCTGGTTTGGCCGTCGATCGAGGCGAGCGCGGCGTAAACGCCGTCGCCGGGTAGAATCACCTCGACCTGCCCCAGATTGGCCGTGGGATATCCGATGCGCGCGCCTCGGCCCGCGCCGACGCCCACGGTGCCGCGGATCCGGTGCGGGCGGCCGAGAAGCTGGGTCGCAAGCGCAACATCCCCCGCCCGGATGCACTCGCGTATCCGCGACGACGACACCAACCCATCCCCCACCCGCGCAGCCTCCACGACCTCAAACTCCATCCCCGCCGCCGCGCTCCATTCCGCCAGATTCGCCACGCCCCCCTGACGATCCTGCCCAAATGCGAAATTCGGCCCCTCCACAAGCCCCCGCGCCCCGACCAACCCACGCAGGATCTCGTCAAAGAACTGCCGCGCGGACATCGACAGCAACCACGGCCCCGTGGCAAACACACCGACCTCGTCCGCCCCAGCCTGCTCGAGCAGCTCGACCTCGCGCGCAGGCCAGACCAACGGCTCAGGCGCCAGTTGAGGACGCAGAATCGACGCGGGATGCGGTTGAAACGTCAACACCAGCGCCCGGGCGCTGCTCGCGCCCGCGCGGGCGCGAAGCCGGTCGATCAAGGCCCGGTGCCCCAGATGCACCCCATCGAAATTGCCGACCGTGACGAAACATCCCCGCCAGCTCGAGGGAAACTCCCGCGCCTCACTGATCAAGATCACCGCGCCCTATCCCCCTCGCCTCCAGGTCCATGCTCACAACCCCGCTCGTCTCTTATTGTAACCAACCAGCCGCGACGAGCCTCTAGCGCGTTCCCAGGCGGTCGCGCGTGTCCAGACTCTCCCCCGCTTCCAGGCGCGGGCGGCCGCGGGGACGCACGCTCGATTCCAGCCCCAGCCTCAAAACCGTCTCTCGCACCCAGGACGAGGAACCAAATGGTCGGCCGCGGCGGATCGAGACCGCGATCTGTTCAAGCTCCGCCTCGCACAGCCCCCGTTCCACCTTCGCCCCCCAGCCCGGCTGATCCACCTGCGGGATCCGCTCAAGCCGCACGGGCGCATGCTCGGGCGCGCTCCGCCAGCACAGGCTCGACCACCGCCAATCCTCCGCCCGCGGCACCAGCCCCGCACACCGCGGATTCCGCTCCACATGGCGGATCACAGCCGCCAGCGGCTCCCCCGTCTCGATCGGAAACGCCCGGAACCGCCCGCGCCAGATCGGCCCACGCGTGCCATGCCGCTGCCGGTAACGGCTCGCATGCGTCGTCAACAACCAGTGCATCCAGCGGCTCACCACGCCATCGCCACGCGGCAAAAGCACAAGACGAACCTGGCTCGGCAGCAAACAGTACGCCGCCACAGGCAACCCCACACGCAGCGACGCCTCCGCCATCAATCCCTGAAACGCGGCAAACTCGCTCGCGTCATGAAAAACCACATCCGCGCCCTGCCCACAGCACAACACGTGGTACGCGTAACCGCCGGGAATCGATCGGGCTGCCCTTGGCATGCACACTCAATCACACGAGAATCCCATTCTCTCTCAGGCCGCAACGCCCCGGATTATCCCCCCGCCGCCACGCCAGGGCAATCCCCCAGCTTCCACGCCCAAACCAGGCAACCGCCGCCAGCAAACCACGCGAACCCGCACCGCTGCGCAACACAAAGGGGCAGCCCAGGTCCATTCCTGAGCCGCCCCTGCGCTGGTCGGGCTAAAACTTATGAAATCCCCCCGCAGGAGGGACACAGACTTACTCGAGAATCCTGGGAATGTCAGCCACGATGGTGCGAATGTCCTTGTCGGTCAACTCGCCCTTGTAGGCGTGGTTCACCTTCACCTTGCCATCGAGCCACATCAGGACCGTGATTCCCGCCTCTTTCGTGAGGTCGTACTGGGGGGGACCGTCGGGTTCGCCGAGCATCGTGAGCGGGACGTGCTTGATCTCGTGCTTCTTCGCGAGCTCGGACAATTCGCTCGAAGCCTTCTTGCTGTCCGTCGCAAGCAAGACGACGAACGCCTTGAGCTTGCTGTTTTCGCCTATTTTCTCATCGATCTGCTTGACCAGACTGGCCAAGGGTTCGGACGTTGCGCGGGCGAACACGCAAACGACCGGGGAGGAACCGTACCTTCAGCGATAGCAGAGAGTCGTGCCCTTGTTCGGCCCGGTGACGTCGTCCACATCAAATGGAACGCAAATGTCACCGATCCCGAGGCCAGACTTCACAGGATCTCCCGCCCTGCTGGCGCCCACCACTGCGATGGTTGCCACCACGACGGGGATCGCGGCCGCGAGACGAAGTCGCATACGCAATCTCCTTCAAAGTGCGCCCAACCAGAGCGCAAGTACTAGTTTGGGCCAAATCCCGCCAGCGTCAAGACCGCGGGGTGAAAGAGCGCGGAACGGACCGCCCCACGCGGCAGATTCGGCCCCACCCACGCGACAACCCACACCAGGCGCCCCGTCTTTCCGTCACCCACGCCAGCGCCCTTTCCTCCGCGTGGTGAAAATGCTTGCCAGGTATGCCTCCAGCCTCGCTGTAGGTCGTTTTTGCTCAGCTCGATGCCGCACGAATCCAGCCCACGCAACCGGCCGCATCAGGTAGCCCAAGGACGCTCCAGGAACACCGAGAAGCTCCGAGCCAGGAACGACGGGCACGCTTCGTCCTCTTCAGCTTCGTCTGCTTCGGCTTTGTCCCTGGCATCGGGTAACGAGCCTGATATTCAGCGATCGTGATCCCAGCAACATCCATAAGCCGTTCGACGAGCTCGCGGCCAGTGGTGGCGGGATTACAGTCGATCTGCCGCGGGGTATCTTGCCACTGCGCCCGATGGATGTGTCTGGAGTTTTCGATTGCGGTAGGGAGACGCGGAGCAAGCTGCCTGGAGTAGTCCTTGCTCTTCTCATAGCGAGGGATGTGCTTGCTCAGGAACGGCCGGAGTACGGCAAATCCATCGAAAATGCGGCCGATCCGCTCAAAGTGCAACAGTAGCCAGTAATCGAAGCATGGATTGGACCAGGCGAGACGGAACCCGAGCGCGGACGCGCGGTCGACGCCTCGCTCCCGGGATGGATTATCATTCCGCCTCTCGGTGTCGACCACGCGCCAGATCTCGTCGCAGGGAGCAAGACGCACGCTCTCGCTCGACGCGGCCTCACGCTCCTCCTTCAGCCGCCTGGCTCCCTCCACCACGCCCAAAATCTCGGCCGCTTCACCGACGATTTCCGCGTCGAGCGTGCTCAGATTGATACGCTTGCGTGAAGCCTTGAGGTAATTGGGCTCCATTTGCTCGCCCTCGCAGACGACCAGGATGCACTCGCGCGGCCTTCGTGATGGCTGGCTTCGGCCAAGCTCGCTCTCATGTCTCACGCGCGATCGCCTGCCCACTCGATACACCCCCCAACAACGCCCGCAACAATGCCCGTTTCATGCAACCGAACACCCAGGCGCCGGGCGGGTTCATCCTTCCGGGCTCACGAGTTCCGCCTCACCCTGCGGCTTCTGAATTTGAGAAAACTCAAGGTCGACAAGGTCCGGGATCCCACCGTACCTCCCAGCCAGATACCCCTTCTGGAGCGCCTCTCCTTTCCTCGGGCTGAAGTCCTCGAGCGAATAGAGATCCGTCTGGCCTGAGCCGTCCTTTGAAGTGAACCAGATCTGATCTCGGCGGAAGAGGGTCGGGTCCAACAGGCTCGTGTCGTGCGTCGTGAAAACAAGCTGGGCGTTTCCTCGGTTTGTCGTGGGACGGCTGAAGAGCTGAACAAGCGCCATGGTCATATAAGCATGTAGGATTGTGTCTAGCTCGTCCATGACCAGGACCGCCCCATCCCGAAGCGCGTCGTGGATTGGTCCAAGGAGCGCGAGCATCCGCTGTGTACCGTCCGACTCCTGATCCAGGTCCCACTCAACCTCGCCGCGCGTGCCAGGCAAGCGGTGGGTGGTTCGAACCTCCACCCAGGGCTTGCCCGGGGACTCATCCGAAAGCAGGCTCCCCATTTCGGCCGGCATCTCACTCGGAAAACGGAAACGATCCTTATGGCTCTTGCTCTCCCTGGCGAGCACCCGGCAGATTCCCATATCAGCCGCCTTCAGGACCCTGGTTAGCCACTCGCGAAACGTCCGGTTGCTGAGGAGCTGGGCTCGCGTGTGTCCCATCACGTTGGTCTCTCGGCGCAAGACCTTGAGCTTGCCGCGGAACCCGTGATAGACCGGTTTGATCTGCGTATGGTTCCACTGGGCCGCGACCGAAAGAAAAAGGGCGTTCTCCCGGGTACGCTCGGCGAGCTGCAATTTGGCTCCGCGGAGGTGAGTCCGGCTCCAGGCCCATGTGGATTTCCCCTTCAGGTCCACGGTCCGGTGGAACCATTCCTGCGGCTTACCCCTGGGATAAACCGTCAGCCATTCCTCGTGCACACGCTCCCGAGACACGACGAACCCATATTGATGGCGCACGCCCCCCAGGAGAAACGTCATCTCGAAGTGACTCGGATCCCTGGCGAGTTTCGGGTCGAGCAAGAAGGGGTACACAGGTATCCAGTCCCCCTCTTGTCGCGTCTCGGAGGAGTGAAGCACGAAGTGCCGGAAGAAGGCAAACGCCTGGACAAGGTTGCTCTTTCCCGAAGCATTGGCTCCGTAAATCACTGCGCTCCGTGGCAGCGGGGAGCGGTTGAACCCCTCAACAGTCACCGTGTTCGCGGGAAGCTCCTTCCCGGATCCCGCAACCCTGCTAAAACGCTTCTCCGCGGCATAGGACCGGAAGTTACCGAGGCGAAATTCGAGGAGCATGAGCGCCGCCCACGTCAAACAGAGGCCGTTAGCTGTTTGATTTCTTCCCTGGGATGCTTTCACGCTGGGCTGGTTTCACCCAGCGAGAATCGCAGCGCGGGCGGGCCGGAGCCGCCGCGAACTGAGCCCGTTGGCGCGCTCAGGGTTCGCGCCCGCTCGGCGGCTGCGGCTGCCCCGATCCACCTCCAGTTTGCTCCCTGAGCCAACGCTCCACCGCGGTTTGGCTGTAGGGCGTGGCTGCGCCGTCGATCAGGTTCATGAGGGCCGATTGCCAGATCGCCGGCACATGGGGCGCCCGGCCCTCCGCCTGGCGGATCACGTCGATGACCACACGGCGTTGCCGGCTCGAGAGCCGCTTGATGCCATGATCAACCTGCGCCCGAGCGCCATCCCCCTCCCGGTCCGACACCGTCAGCCGGCGGACCACCGTGCCGACGATCTCACCCAGGAGCGCAGGATGGTCAAGCGCAAGCAGAATCAGACCCGGCAGAAAATAATGGAAAGCCGCCGGCGTTAGCAGTCCGAAGTTCGCAGCGGCAAAGTCGTCCAGGCTGAGGCGCGTCCACTTCTTCCCCCGGAGCTGGGCAACCTCCCACCGGCATTCGTCGCAGCCGCAGCACGCAAGCGCGTCGTCGCCCGGATAGGGCACCTTCGAGAACGCGAACATGACCTCGTCGCGTGGCGACATGATCTCAGCCTCATGTCAATCAACCCCAACCCCGAAACGCTGCGCCCGCGGGAACACAATCGCACGTGTCAAGATCTCTTCACGCATTCGCATTACCATGCCTTGGCAGCCCACCCGGCAACGGCCCTGCCTTCGCGCGATCACCAGACCGCGGCCAGCCCGCGGCCCGGCCAGGCCGAGCCACTCCAGGAACCCAGCGCTCGGTCGACGCCTGAAGCTGCTCGCCGCCTGCGCATCCCGCGACATGGCAGTTGCATCTCGCTATTCTAGTGATTCGAATTCGACGCGACGACTCTCGGGCCGCTCGAGGAGATCCCCTGGAATGAGCGAGAACACCCCGTCTCCGCGAGAACACTTCGATGAGCACATCCTCGCGGCCGTTGAAGACACAGCCAACGGGAATCGGGCCTATTTGACCTGGAATGGGTGGGAGTCTCCCGGAAACGAGCCCCTCGCCGACCTGCTCAACGCGTTTTCTTCCCTGAGCGATTTGAATCCGTCCAGGGGAGACGGAGTCAGCTACATGATCTCGCGGGCACTCGAGATTCCTTCGCTCCGCCTGGTATACCGAGTGCAGTTCCCAAACGAGCCTGGTCGCGTGTATTAAAACCCCGGCTGTAGACTCTTACCGTAGTGCACTTTCTTCTCCGCGATACGCTTCTTACCCACTGGGTAATCCCGCTTGAATACACTCCAATCAGCGCACGCGCGTAACCCCAGGCACAGAGCGACGCCGAACGCCTCGCCGGGCGGTCCATCGCGTTTCTTCGTTACGACCCTCATCCTCCATGCAGGCTGATCCTGCATACCACGAATTCATGCGTCTCCTTGATCGAGGCAAGCCAATGTGCGTTAAGTTGAATATGAGAAAATGCCAGGCGACTGCCTGAGCCTTGCTCGTTCCCCTCGAAGTGAGCAACGGCGATTTCTGCCTGTCTCTTCCAATCGCACAACCTCGCCGATCCACATCGATACCCATCCCGGCCACAGCCGGGTGCGCCCAGGCCCGTGTACACGCCGCCCCACAACGCTCGGCGACTGACAAATCCAACCGGTGATCGGGTGTACCAATTCCCCGGGCAATCCCCGTGGTCCATGGCGAAGCCGCTCGTCTCCGAAGCGAACGCATTCGAGCCAGGAAAACGAACCCATCCT
Source organism: Planctomycetales bacterium (assembly GCA_027451885.1). GTDB lineage: Bacteria > Planctomycetota > Planctomycetia > Isosphaerales > Isosphaeraceae > JAKBAP01. The sequence continues at coordinate 170 of DAIDHX010000045.1, read as the reverse complement.
CTGTGACAAATCGAACCCAGCAACCATGAGAAACCGAACCCATCACGCGTGCGGTCGAGTAGCGGGGGCAACGGGAGTGTTTAGGTCGCGTTACCTCCGCCCTCTTCAAACCGGACGTGCGGATTTCCCGCATCCGGCTTGCCCGAATTCTCTCGATCGCGGGCATGCAC
>DAIDHX010000044.1 GCA_027451885.1 Planctomycetales bacterium | reverse complement strand
TGACGGTGCTCAAAAGCGCTCGCGCCGATCGGAACAGTCGCGGCGAAGCTGGTCGAGCACCTCCGCCATTTTGTGCATGCCGGCGAGCGCGGAGTCGGCCGCCGGCTCGAGCGGGGCCAGAAAGCGCTCCTCAAACCGGGTGCGAACCTCGTCGCCCCAGGTTGTCTCGGTGACAAGCCAGCGCTCGCGGAGCGCACGCAGGCTTTGATCCAGTTGCGTCGATCCCGCCACGACCCGTGGATTCGGCATGAGCTTGGTCCCTCTATTCGACCGCGGGTCCTGCGCCCGTGGGATCGTCCGCCGCGGGTGCGGGCTCGGCCGCCGGGGCACTTGCCTCCGCCGCCGCGACGGCAGAAGCCTCGGCCTGCGCAGCCGCCCTGTCCTCATCAAGAATCTGAGTGGCAATGGCCGCCATGGGGGCGATCGCCTTGCCGTCGTCGGTCTCAAACCGAGTCGCTGGAGGCGCAACCCGCAAATACGCTTCAAGCGAGTCGATCAAGCGCCCAAGCAAGATTACCCCGCGAGGAACGTCGCTCGCCGAAAGATCCTTGATCCGCTGAACGCTCGCGTGATACTCCAGTACCGCCTGCTTGAACTGCTGCTGCCACTTGCGAACCAGGATCAGCCTGCGCTCGGCGTCCTCGAGGCTGGCCTCGGCCTTGCGCAGGTTTTCCTTTTGCTCGCTCATCGGCGGCGTGTAATCGGGACGCTGCTGGAGCTTCTTGCGGAACAGGTCGGCCTTGGCCTGCGAGACAAGCTCCCTGCGCTTCTTGATCTGGTCGTGCCAGTAGATCGGACGCTCTTCGTGCAGCCAGTGCAGGGTACGCCTGACCTCGGCCTCGACAAGCCCGAGCGCGGCCATGGCGTCCTGCTCGTAGAGGGCCATCGCCACCCGGAGCTCCTTGAGAGCATCGATCGATCGGACGTCGGTCTGTGCGCTCATGCCGGCCCCACCTGCTCGCCCAAGGGGAGGTGCACTCTCACTTCGAAGCTATCAGATGCCAGGGAGCCGGGCAAGCAAACGGGGGTGCTGGACTGGCGCGATGCGTGAGCGCAGACCGACGGACCCGATTCTTCCCTCAAATGGCGCATGCATTGTCCCTTCATCCCTCGTCCTCGTATGGAACGCTCAGTCAACCAGGATCGGCCACGGGATGGGTTCCTCCGCTGGCAGTACCCGGGACGAGGCTCAATGGGCCTGGTCATCACAGGCCGGATATCTGGCCGAACCGTTCCGACAGCAACGATCCTCCTAACGGCACGCACACGGAAGGCCCCGTCGTTTCGTGCTGCGGACGCGTATTTGGGATCGTCTTTTGACGCGCGCTGGGTTCGTTTCGCGGGCGCGCTGGGTTCGTTTCGCGGATGCGCATCTGGGATGGTCTTTTGACGCGCGTTGGGTTCGTTTCGCGGGCGCGTTGGGTTCGTTTCGCGGATGCGCATTTGGGATCGTCTTTTGACGCGCGTTGGGTTCGTTTTGTCGGGGCGTAATGGCTTCGCCTTTCTCTTGAGGAGGCTTGGTGTTATGGCAACTTGACGGCTTCAATTTCCGCGCGTTGGGGTCGTTTCGCGGGCGCGCGTTGGGTTCGCTTCGCGGACGCACTTTGGGTTCGACTTTTGGCGCGCGTTGGGTTCGTTTCGCGGGCGCACTTTGGGTTCGACTTTTGGCGCGCGTTGGGATCGATTTACCATCGTGATTTCGCGGGCGCACGCGGCTTTGCCCTCGCGCGGGGCGATCGGCCGCGGGTGTGGTAAAACCGGTAACAATGTCTCGCGCGTTGGATTCGTCAAGGGTGTTGGAAAGAGAAAGATGTGCTCAGGGTTGCACGTTCGCGGGGCAGCCAGGGGGAAGCATCAGGGCTGTTGCAGTCGCCTGGTTCTTACCAGCTTCCGCACGGACATGAGTGCGTCTGAGATGGGCGAGGTTGCTACCAAGCGCGGGACGCGCAGAGCTTTCGCGTCCGACCGAGTTCCTCTCGTGTGTATTATGCCTCGGATCTGGGGTCGGTGAACAAAAAGAGGCGATGGCTGGAGCTCGGCTTGAGAGATTGTGCCGGCGAGGAAGGAATTGACGACATTGCGGGACGATGGGGTTCGAGCCAGTCCGCGTCCATCGAGGCGGGGTAATGCTTCAGGCGCTGGTATTTTACCCACGCAGTCGACGGACCAGGCCGGTTCTTCTGGGTTCTTATCCTCGGTTGGTTCACAGGATCCAAATAACCCGACCCGGAAGGCGTCGACATACTCGAAGGCACTACCCCTCACTATCGCCCGATAGGGATCTCTGCCCCTTTGTGAGGCATGGCAAAACACACTTACTCCGGGGATGACTGGGATGCGTGACGCACTTCCATCTGAACGATTTCACGAATCGAAGCGCCAAGTCCATCCGCACCCGGGAAGAGCGAGGACGCATTGATATTCATGCGACGAAGCCTTCGCAAGAATTCGGCTTTCAGTTTGAACTTGATAACGTACTTGTGGTGCCATCCTGGTTTCTTAAGGGACGCGTCGATCAGTTTGCCGTGGTCCGCTGGCAGGACGGTGCAAAGAGTAAAAGCACCCTGCTGAATAGACTGACGCGGATTGAGTTTTCTGACTGTGTAGGGGTGAATAAGCTGGGGTGTTTCATGGTCTCTTAGAGTTTTAACGATATTCTTACCTTCGTTGATTACCTTGCGGACTTTGTTCGGGGCATCGTTGACGAGCCTCACAGGATCGAAGGCCCAGACCACACCATCGTTATCCCAGGACTCTGAGACTGCGAAGTAGAGCGCAATGTATGGGGATGATGTCCAGTCCAATAAGCGTGTGGGCGCGCGGTAATGCTGCATTCGAGCCCACCACTCGAGTGGATTCTTCGGGTTTTCGGGCAGCGACGCATGGTCGAGAAAAAGATGTGCCTGCGAGACGAACTCCGTGTATGCATGATACTCAAACTCATATGCAAGATCGCGATTGACCTCACGAACCAGACGCGAGAGGGAATCCTCCAAAAGCCATGCTGTGTTAGCTTGGCCGCGGAAAAGAAAAGGCACGCCCGCGGGACGACCGTAGTCGAGCTTGTCGAACTCCGCTACGAGGTCCGTCCAGTTCTCTATCGAATGTTCATTCCAGGCCATGGTTCGCCAACTTAACTCTTTGGGGGCATGTCGGTCTTTACACGAATCAGTCCAGAATGTTCGATTATAATCTTAGTTGTGATCCATCGCTTGGTTGGTTTTTGCGTAAGGGCGGGAACATCGCAGTCCCAGGCAACAGGAACTGGCCTGGTGACGAGCCCGTCACTCCGCGCGAGGCAGGTCGACGCCTTCTCGGCTCAAAAAACGCGATTAGTCTGGCTCTGGAGAGAGCGTGCCCTGGGATCAGTGAGCTTGGAACACTGCCCAAACCGCGATTGCCGGGCGCGTTTCGCTGGCGAATGCGTTTACTGAAACGCGACTTTCTGGAATGCCTTGCGCATGGGTGAGTCGTCGCTGTTGGGCAGCCCGGTGCGCTGAATGAGCAGCACGCCGAAGCGCTTCTTGACGGGGTCGATCCAGGCCTGGGTGCCCCAGGCGCCGCCGTGGCCGAACGTGCCGGGCGAGAGCATCGCAGTGACGCCCGTGGGCTTGCGCACGTGGCCAAAGCCGAGGCCGTAGCCCATGTTTTCGGTGAAGCCGGTCTTGATCGCGCCGGTCTGGAGCCGGGTCATCTCGGCCAGGGTCGCGGGCTTCAGGTAGACGTGCCCATCGAGGGTTCCCTGGTTCAGGATCATGCGATAGAGCCTGGCCAGGTCAGGCGCGGTGGAGTAGAGGCCGCCGGCGGGGCTGGGGATGCGCGACTCCGGCGTGGGCCGTTCCTGGGAAGTTGGCACGGGCGTGAGCTTACCGTCCTTGATGGTATAGGTCATGGCCAGGCGGGACATTTGATCGGGTGTGGGGTAGAAGGTGGTATCCGTCATGCCGAGCGGGTGGAAGAGCCGCTCGTTGAGGAAGTTCTGGTAGAGCTGGCCGCTGGCCGTTTCGATCAGGCGTCCGAGCGTGGCCATGCCCACGTTGCTGTACGCCCAGCGCGTGCCGGGCTCGAAGCTCAAGGGGCGTTTGGCGTAATCGAGCACGGCCTCGGCGAGGGTGTGATGGGTTACGGGTTTAGCGCCCGCGGGCGCGGTGTCAGGCAGGCCCGAGGTGTGGGTGAGCAGGTCGCGAATGGTGATCGGCCGCCGCGGCTCCTGGGCGACGGGCGAACCGCCGGGCGGCACCACGACCACCTTCTGGCCGTGGAATTCCGGGATATGCTTCTCGACCGGGTCGTCGAGGCCGAGCTTACCCTCCTCAACGAGCATCATGATGCCAAGGGCTGTGATCGGCTTGGTCATCGAGGCGATGCGGAAGAGCGTGTTCGCCTCCATCGGCTGTTTCGACTCGGCGTTCCGCAGGCCGTATTCCTCGAGAAAGAGGATGCCGCTGGCGTCGCCCACGAGCACCACTGCGCCCGAGATTTCGTGGCGGTCGAGGAAGGGTTCGATCGCGGTCTTCATGGGCTCGGCGTAGGGGGACGTCTGAGCCTGGGCCTGCCCGCAAGCGACCGCGGCCAGGAGAAGTGCGCACGCCAGGAAGGCCAGCCGAGCTTGGTGCATGGGGGGTCTCGCCGGTGGGTCAGCCGCGCGTCGCGCCTGAGGGTGCGGCCATGGGCGAGATGCCGAGCCGCTCGAGCAGGCGGCGGTCGTGGTCGACCGAGGGGTTGGGGGTGGTCAGGAGCGTTTCACCCAGGAAGATCGAGTTCGCACCCGCCAGGAAGCAGAGCGCCTGGAGCTCGTCGCTCATGGACTCGCGGCCGGCGGAGAGCCGGACCATCGACCGCGGCATGAGGATGCGCGCCAGCGCGATGATGCGCACGAAGTCGAAGGGGTCGACGGCGTCGGCGTCCTCGAGCGGGGTGCCGGCCACGCGCACGAGCATGTTGATCGGCACGCTCTCGGGGTGTTCGGGCAGGTTCGCGAGCGTGCGCAGGAGCTCAGCGCGGTCGGCTGGGCCCTCGCCCATGCCCAGGATGCCGCCGCAGCAAACGTGCATGCCGGCCTCGCGCACGTTCTCGAGCGTGTCGAGCCGGTCCTGGTAGACGCGGGTGCCGATGATCGAGCCGTAATATTCAGGCGAGGTGTCGAGGTTATGGTTGTAATAATCGAGCCCGGCCTGCTTGAGCCGATCGGCCTGGGGACGCGAGAGCATGCCGAGCGTGGCGCAGGTTTCGAGGCCGAGCTGCTTGACGCAGGCGACGAGGGCGGCGACCTGCTCGACATCCTGGTCCCGGGGCGCGCGCCAGGCTGCGCCCATGCAGAAGCGGCTCGCGCCGGCGTCACGGGCGCGGCGGGCCGCGTCGAGCACAAGGTCGGAGTCCATGAGCCCGCTCGCCTTGAGGCCCGTTTTATAATGCGCGCTCTGGGGGCAGTACGCGCAATCCTCCGGGCAGCCGCCGGTCTTGATCGAGAGCAACGTCGAGAGCTGCACTGAGCTGGGGTCGAAGCCCGCGCGGTGGACGCTCATGGCGCGGAAGAGTAGCTCGGCGAACGGCAGCGCGAGCAGTTCGGCGACCTCCTCCCTCGTCCAGTCGTGGCGGATCGCGGGGTGGAAGGGTTGTGTCAAATCGGAATCGCGGTTCAAATCCATGGGTACGCCCGTCGAAAAATGGCGGTCTTTGCAGGGTCATGAGACGCGATTCCCGGGAGGAAGTCAACCCATGCCAGCGCTCGACGAGCTGGCCCGCGCGCGGCTTGACCGGCTGCGCGAGGAGCATCTGTTGCGGTCGCTGGTGCGGACCGACCGGGATGCGCCTGGGCGGGTCGAGCGGGCGGGTGCGGAGCTCGAGTCGTTTAGCTGCAACGACTACCTGGGCCTAGCGACCGATCCGCGGGTGATCGCCGCCGCGCGAGAGGCGCTTGAGCGTCATGGCGCGGGGGCGGGCGCATCGCGGCTGGTGACGGGCAACCACGCGCTTTACGAACCGCTCGAACGCGCCCTCGCCGAGTTCAAGGGGCGAGAACGGGCGCTCGTCTTCGGCAGCGGGTTTCTGGCCAACGCCGGGGCGATCCCCACGCTCGCGGGCAAGGGAGACCTGGTCCTGCTCGACCGGCTCTGCCACGCCTCAATGTACAACGCCGCGCGGCTGTCTCGGGCCGCGCTTGAGCGATTCGAGCACAACAACCTGGACGACGCCAGGCGCATCCTGGAGCGCGAACGCGCAGGGCATGCGCGATGCTGGATTCTGACCGAGTCGGTCTTCAGCATGGACGGCGACCTGGGGCCGGTCGATGCGCTCGGGAAGCTGGCCCAGGAATTTGACGCCTGGCTCCTCGTCGATGACGCGCACGGGCTGGGGTTCGCCCCGACGGGCGCAGCGGACGTGGTGGTGGGTACGCTTTCGAAGGCGCTCGGCGGCGTGGGGGGTTACGTGGCGGCAAGCGCGGCTGTGATCGAGCTGCTCGTGCAAAAGGCGCATACATTTATTTATACGACGGGCTTGCCGCCGGCCTCGATCGCCGCGTCCTCAGCCGCGCTTGCGATTCTCAGGTCCGATCCCGGGCTTGCGCACAGGCCGCTCGAGAACGCCAGGCGCTTCACCGCGCGGCTGGGCCGGGCGCCCGCGGCGAGCCCGATCGTGCCGGTGGTGCTCGGCGAGGCCGCACGCGCGCTCGAGGCCCAGGCCATGCTCGAACGCGCAGGCTACCTGGCGATCGCCATCCGGCCGCCGACCGTGCCGCCGGGCGGCTCACGGCTGCGGTTCGCGTTCAGTGCGCGGCACCAGGCCGAGTCGATCGACGCCGTGGCCGACCTGCTCATCCAGCACGGGTACGCGTAGGCCATGAAGCAGGCGATCTTTGTGACAGCGGTGGGGACGGAAGTGGGCAAGACCCTGGTCGCGGCGATTCTCTGCGGCCAGTTGCGGATGCGCGGAGAGCGCGTCTGCGCGCTCAAGCCGATCGCGTCCGGCTTCTCGTTCGACGATCCCGCGAGCGATCCCGCGCTTTTGCTCCGCGCGCTTGGCCGCGCGGCTTCGCCTGAGGCCATCGCGTCGATCACCCCCTGGCGCCTTGCCGCGCCCCTTGCCCCTGACCGCGCCGCCGCGCTCGAGGGGCGCTCGATCGCGCTCGGCGAGGTCGTCGGTTTCTGCCACAATATTATGAATAATAACGAATGTGATTACGTGATTATCGAAGGCGCGGGGGGCGTGATGTCGCCGTTCGCGGCGGGGTGCACGATGCTCGACCTGGCGCGGATGCTTGGCTGCCCTGCCCTGCTGGTGACGGGCAGTTACCTGGGGGCGATCTCGCACACCTTGACTGCGCTGCGGGCGCTGGCGAGCGAGTCGGTCGTGCTTCTGGGTGTGATCGTTTCAGAGTCGGCGGCGAGCGTGGGGCTCGCCGAAACGGCGGCCGCGATCCGGCAATACACGGCCGTGCCGGTGCTCGAGCTGCCCCGGCTTGCGCCTGGGGTCGAGCCCTGGCGGCAGGCGCCCGAGCTGGCGCGGCCCTTGCTTGAGTCGAGGGGAACACGCTTATGAATCCCGCATGGTACGACGAGGGGGTGCGGGCGATCTGGTCGCCGTATTGCCAGATGAAGACGGCCCCTGCTCCGCTGGCGGCCGTGGCCACGCGGGGCACGCGGATCATCCTGGCGGACGGGCGCGAACTGATCGACGGCGTGGCCTCATGGTGGAGCGCATGCCATGGGTATAACCATCCGCATCTTCTCGAGCAGGTCGGCCGCCAGCTCGCGATCATGCCCCACGTGATGTTCGGCGGCCTGGTGCATGAGCAGGCGTGTACCCTTGCGCGGCGGCTTCTGGCCATCGCGCCTGGGAAGCTCGCGCGGGTCTTTTTTTCGTACTCCGGCTCGCCCGCGGTCGAGGTCGCTCTCAAGATGGCGGTGCAATACTGGAAGAACCGCGGGCATGCCGGTCGCGACCGGTTTGTGTGCTTCACCGACGGTTATCACGGCGATACGCTGGGGGCGATGTCGGTCTCGGACCCGGACCATTCCATGCATCGCGCCTTTCGCGATGTGGTCCCGCGCCAGCATGTGGTCGACATTCCGCGCACGTGCGAAGCGCGGCAGCGTTTCGCGTCGTTTCTCGACGCGCATGGCGATGCGCTTGCCGGCGTGATTGTGGAGCCGCTGGTGCAGGGCGCGGGGGGAATGCGGTTTCACGATGCCGAGGCGCTGGCGGCGATCGCGGAGCTGACGCGGGCGCGGGGGCTGCTCTTCATCGCGGACGAGATCGCGACCGGATTCCACCGCGCGGGTCCGCGGTTCGCCTGCGACGAGGCGGGAGTTGCCCCCGACATTCTCTGCCTGGGCAAGGCGCTCACGGGCGGCGTGCTCGGCCTGGGCGCGACGCTCGCGTCCGAGCAGGTCTTCGACGCGTTCCTGAGCGACGACGCCGGCGCTGCGCTCATGCACGGGCCGACCTTCATGGCCAACCCGCTCGCGTGCGCGGCGGCCAACGCCTCGCTCGACCTCTTCGAACGCGAGCCGAGAGCCCGCCAGGTCGCCGGCATCGAACAGACCCTTCGCGCGGGGCTCGAACCCTGCCGCGGCTTGCCAGGCGTCGTCGACGTTCGCGTCCGGGGCGCGATCGGCGTGGTGCAGCTTGATCCAAGGATTCACGTCCCCGCCCTGCGCCCGCGGTTCGTGGCAGAAGGGGCATGGATTCGCCCGTTCGGAGACATCGTCTACCTGGCACCCGCCCTTGTGATCGAGCCGAGCGACCTGGAGTTCTTGACGGCGGCGGTGCGCAGGGTGGTCGCACTTGCGGTGAAGTGACGCCCAGGCGCATCTCGCGGCCATTGCCAGTCGGTGGCTGGAATGGTCCAATACCTTCGGACAGAAGCGAAAGTTCTTCACAGAGAGGTGCGGATCGTGCGTCGAGCGGAGCGAAGCGTGCTAGGTGCGGCGGCGGTGTGGCTGGTGCTGGCACAGGGGTTTGTCAGGGCGGATGACGTGATCCGGGCCGAGGTCGCGTGCAGCCGGCAGACCGACCTGCCGCACGTGCGCCAGCTTGCGTTCGATGGCGATCCCCAGACGGCGTTCGTGTCGGCGGGCAAGGTTGCGGCGGGTGATTCGTTCACGATCCGCTTCGACCGCCCGGTCGACCTGGACGGGATCGAGGTACTCACGGGGCGCGGAGGCAAGGACAGGCTAGTAGCAGGCGCCCTCGAGGTGTCGAACGACGGCAAGAGCTTCACGAAGATCGCCGAGTTCAAGGAGGGCCTGGCGCGCTCGGCCGAGCCCCGGAAGCAGGTGCGCGCGGCCCGGGTGTTCTGCCCGAGCGCGGGGGATGAACCGCTCGTGATCGCGGAGATCAAGCTCGAGACCCCTGCCCGGGTCGAACGGTTCAAGTACCCCGTCGAGTTCGTGCTCGACGTCTCGCAGGCGCCCGAAATGAAAGACTGGGCCACGAAAGCGATCGACATTTGCAGCCGTGCCTATCCGATGCTCAATGAGGAGCTGGCGAGCGACGGCTTCACACCCGCGCGGGTGATCCGCATGGCGATTCGCAAGGATTATCGCGGCGTGGCGGCGACGAGCGGCGACCGGATCGTGGGCTCGGCCGCGTTCTTCAAGCAGCATCCCGACGACTTCGGCGCCATGGTGCACGAGACTGCGCACGTGGTTCAGCATTATCGAGGGGGCGGCAATCCAGGATGGCTGGTGGAGGGGGTTGCCGATTACGTGCGGTTCTTCAAATATGAGCCGGGGCGGCTGGGCCGGCTGAACCCCGCCCGCGTGCGCTACGACCACGCGTATCGCGAATCCGCGGCGTTCCTGGCGTATCTGGTCGAGCACTACGATCCCCGGATCGTGCTCAAGCTCAACGCCGCGATGCGCGCGGGCAAGTACAGCGAC
>DAIDHX010000043.1 GCA_027451885.1 Planctomycetales bacterium | reverse complement strand
GATCGTGTTGATCAGGTCCGGCGTGTTCATGGTCGCCTTGGTAAAGGCGTTGCCATTCTGGTCCACCACGTTCAGCGTGCCCGGCCCGTAAAGTCTGAGCGTCCAGTGCGCGCCGCTGGGATCCGTACCGCGAACCTGGGCGGTCGGCGTACCATAAGGCGACGATGCGGTTGACAGAAGCTGCCGTTCCTCGAGCCCCTCTGGCGACGGCCGCAAGGATCGACTCGGCGCCATCGGCTTCCGCTTCAACATGGATCAAACTCCCTTTGCCCTCGACGCGGCAACCATCCTGGAACTAACCTTAAGACTGAACCTCAAGCGAGACATGAACTTGAGTCAGCCGCTGAAGAACTGCGATCGGACCAATCGAGCTTCGATCAAAGACAGGGCTTGAACGCAATCATGAAACTGTGAGACGATCCCGCGAATGCTGCGTCGAACGGGAATCCGCCTGCTCTCAACCCTGATCGGCGGACGCCTGGGCGTGGCTTGAGAAAAATCGGAATATTTCGCGCGATCGCTTGAATCCGAATCATCCGCACCCTTCGCGCAGGTGATCAGGTCGGCGATCGGCACCATCGAGAATCGGCCGGAAGGGAAACCGTCCGAACCAGACTCCAGGGCCCAAGCCCGAGGATTGCAAGCGTGCTTGAGAGCGTCTGAGAAGGATCGTTCGGGAATGAAGAAGGGTTCAGGGTCGAAGCGCCCGGCATCGGTTCACGTCACACCGCAGCGGGCGGCCCGATTGCACAGGCTGGTGGTTGTGCTATCGACGGGTCCGCTGGGACGATCCGCGATTCTCTCGGAGCTCAAGATTGGGCTCCGTACTTTTTACCGCGAGCTGAGCCTGCTCAAGAAGCGTGGGATCAAGGTTCGTTTCCTGCGCAAGCTCTACCACCTGAAGACGAGCTTCGAGGAGGCCGAGGGCCGCTTGCCGGTACCGGATCCTTCGCTCAGTTTTGCGGAGATGGTTGAGCTCTCGCGTTGTCCGTGTCCGGCCGGCGCCCGGTTGGCGGAGTTGCTCGCGGCGATCATCAATCCCCGCCCGCATCCCCGCCGCGCTGCCATGCACGGCAGGCGGGCGCGGAAGCATGACACCTAGTCGGCTCAGAACAGACAGGCACCTTGCACCAGGAGTTTCCTGGGGCGGAAAAGTGACCGGGGAGGGGCTCGAACCCTCGACCAACGGATTAACTTACCTCATCGGCTTTCACCGACCACCCAGAAGGGACTCTCGCGGCCTCATGACGCCGCGTTCGTACCTTCAGGGCTTGCAGGTCTGGACTATCCCACCGCCATCGCAGGCGTGCCGCGTCTAGTCTCTGGGGCCGCGACCGATCAAACGACCGGCCGCTTGCCTGCTGATTACCCAATCCGAAGACTTTTTGACCTTCACGCTTGCCGTTACCGGCGACGTTGTGGTGCTTCGGCTCTCAGGGCGTCCCAGCAAACTGCGGCATTCACTCATCGCGGTTCAGCGTCTTCCCGCGCGAGGCTCCTTGCGACACTCCCCTCGCGGGGATGCGTCAGAAGTCCGTTGCTCTACCGACTGAGCTACCCGGTCCAAGATTTCCACATCAACCTTACGTATCCAACCCCCGATTCGTCCAGTCCTCCTCGCCCCTCGCTTGGCAAACTCAAGGTGCGAAAAGCGTCCTGATCCGGCGAAAACACTCGAATCACTTTCCCGGCACAACCAGGAAAACGCGAAATACGCACCCACACACGCAAGCAAAATGGCTGGTCCTCACAAAGATTATTAAACAAAAGTATTGCAACGCATCGAGATTGGACGTAGGAATGAGCTAGGAGACGTGCCGGTGGTTCGTTGTGCGCCTGGGGTCCTGGTACCGGCTCGGAGGAAGAATCGATGCATCACGTGAGAACGCTCGGGCCGGTTGCGACGCGTCATCTTGCCGTCATCTTTGCGGTGATCCTGGCCGCGGGAGGGGTGCGGGGTGCGGCTGGAAGCGAACCTGGCGGCCGGCTTGTGGTTTCGCCGCCGCGGTTTGTGCTCCGCGGGCCGGATGTGGTGCAACAGCTTGCGGTGGATCTCGTGGTACCGGCGGGTCCGAGCAGCGATGCCACGCGCCAGGTGCAATACGCGAGCGACCATCCCGGGGTTGCGACGGTGGACTCCACGGGGCTTGTCACGCCGGCGGGTGACGGCGAAGCGCGGATCACCATCAAGAAGGGTGCACTTCTTGCCACCACGACAGTGCGGGTAGAGTCGTTCACCCAGCCGCCGCGGATCAATTTCGCGAATCAGATCGTGCCGATCTTCACCAAACTGGGCTGCAACGCCGGCGGCTGCCACGGCAAGGCGAGCGGGCAAAATGGGTTTCGGCTGAGCCTGCTTGGCTTCGAGCCCGAGCTCGATTACGAAACACTGGTGAAGGAAGACCGCGGGCGCAGGTTGTTCCCCTCGGCGCCTGATGCCAGCCTGTTGCTTCGGAAGGGGTGCGCGGCCACGCCTCACGGCGGCGGCAAGCGGCTCGATAAGTCCTCGCAGGAGTATCGCCTCATCCGCCGCTGGATCGCGATGGGCATGCCCGTCGGCGAGGCGAGCGACCCCGTTCTCGAGCGCATCTCGGTTTATCCCGACGCCCGGCTGATCAGCTCGGGCCAGCAGGTGGTGGTGACAGCGCATTACAGCGGCGGCGGAACCGAGGATGTCACGCGCTGGGCTCAGTATCAGTCGAACGACACCGAGGTCGCGCAGGTTGAAGAAGGTGGCTGGGTGCAAAAGGGACGACTCGCGGGCCAGGCCGCCATCATGGCGCGTTACCAGGGCCAGGTCGCGGTGTTCCGAGCGATCGTACCCACGGGGTTCGTGGTGAATGACGCGGGCTTCAAGCCCACGAATCCAATCGACGCGGCCGTGCTCGCGCAGTGGAAGGAGCTGGGGATTGCGCCTTCGGCCCCTTGCTCCGACGCGGAGTTCCTGAGACGCGTGTCGGCCGATATCACAGGCGCGCTTCCCACACCGGAGGAGCTGGCACGATTTCTGGCCGACCCAGCCCCGGACAAACGGGCGAGGGTGGGCGATCGGTTGCTCGATTCGCCAGGTTACGCGGCCTATTTCGCACTCAAGTGGGCCGATATTCTACGGAACAAGCGCGAGGGCAAGACCGAGGTGCAGCACGGCACCTACGCCTTCCACGACTGGATTCGCGAACAGCTCGCCCACAACACGCCCTATGACCAGTTTGTGGGCGCGATCCTGGCCGCGTCGGGCAGCGTGGAAGAAGCGCCTCCGGTCCAGTGGTATCGCACGATTCGCGAGACGGTCGTGTTTGTGGACGACACCGCGCAGGTTTTCCTGGGCATGCGGTTGCAGTGCGCCCGTTGCCACCATCACCCGTTTGAGAAATGGAGCCAGAACGACTATTACGGTTTCGCGGCCTACTTCGCGAAGATCGGCCGCAAGCCGGACGCGCGTGCCCGGCGCATGGGTCGCGACGGCGAGGTGATCTTCACCGCGCGGAACGGCTCGGTGGTTCATCCCAAGACGGGCAAGGCGATGAATCCGCGCGGGCTGGGTGCGGAAGAAACGCCGGCCGCGCCCGGCAAGGACCCCCGCCTGAATCTCGTGACGTGGCTCACCGATCGCAAGAATCCGTTCTTCGCACGGGCGCTCGTGAATCGTTACTGGGCGCATTTCTTCGGACGCGGGGTCGTCGAGCCGCTCGATGACATGCGGCTCACAAATCCCGCCTCGAACCCAGCCCTGCTCGAAGCCCTCACGGACGGATTCGTGAAAAGCGGCTACGACTTGAAAGCCCTTGTGCGCACCATCTGCACCAGCCAGGTCTACGGGCTCTCGAGCGAGCCCAACCGTACCAACGAACGCGACCGCCAGACCTTCGCGCGGCACTACCCCAGGCGCATGACGGCGGAGGTGCTCATGGACGCCATCGCGTCTGTTACCGGCGTTGCAACCGCTTTCCCAGGCTTGCCACGCGGCACCCGCGCCGTCGAGCTCCCCGATGAGAGCGTGCGCTCGAGCTTTCTGGACGTCTTCGGCCGCCCGCGCAGAGATACCCCCTGCGAATGCGAGCGCGTCAGCGACGCGACCTTGAGCCAGAGCCTGATGCTGCTCAATTCCGGCGAGGTGCAGGCGGAGATCGCGAACGACGAGGGGCGCGCCGCCAGGCTTGCCAAATCCCCAGGCGATGACGCCGCCAAGGTCGACCAGCTCTTCCAGGCCGCCTTCAGCCGCCATCCCACCCCCGCCGAATCAAAAGCCGCGGTCGAGTACCTGGCTCACAACGCCAGGGAACGCAAACGCGCCTTCGAGGACATCATCTGGGCTCTGATCAACTCCAAGGAGTTCCAGTTCATCGATTAGCCCCCCACGTTCTTCCAACCCAGGCAATCGCTGGAGGCGACCCATGTTTCAGCCGACGAATCGCGCACTCGCGGGCTCCGGGCGAATCGGGCGACGGACGTTTCTCAAGGTGGGAACGCTCGGCCTGGGCGGGCTTTCGCTGGCGGATGTGCTCCGCGCCCAGGCGCAGGCCGCGGGGGGGGCAAAGGCGGTGCGCGACGACCTGTCGGTCATCCTGATCTGGCTCGACGGCGGCCCGCCGCACCACGAGACCTACGACCCCAAGCCCGATGCTCCCGCCGAATTCCGCGGCCCGCTCAAGGCCATCCCGACCGCCGTTCCCGGCGTTCAGCTCTCCGAGCTCCTGCCCCGCCATGCCAGCCTGCTCGACCGGCTCTCGATCATCCGCTCGATGCACCACGAAAATGGCGACCATTTCGCCGCCGCACACTGGATGCTCACCGGCTTCCTGGGCTCCAACGCGGCGAACCTGGCACCCCAGTATCCTTCCGCGGCATCGATCATCACCAGGATCAAGGGACCAAAAACCCCCGGAGTGCCAGCCTATGTCGGCCTGCCGCGCACGCACTCCATCGGCCTCTCACCCGGATACCATGGCGCAGCCTATCTGGGCGTGGGCTACAACCCCTTCACGGCCGACGGCAACCCCAACAACGACCGCTACCAGGTCCGCAACCTCAACCTGCCGAAAGGGGTCGATCGCGATCGCGTGGCGACCAGGCGCACATTGCTCGCCGCATTCGACCACACCCGCAAGGTCGCGGATGCGAGCGGCCTGGCCGCGGGGCTCGACCATTTCGAGGAGCAAGCGTTCAACCTGGTGCTCGGCGACAAGGCGCGGCGGGCATTTGACCTGAGCCAGGAAGATCCGCGGCTCCGCGACCGGTACATGCGGCACGAATGGGGCCAAAGCACGCTTCTGGCCAGGCGCCTGGTCGAGGCCGGGGTGCGGTTCGTAACCCTCACCTTCGGCGGCTGGGACTTTCATTCAAGCCTCGAAAAGGGCATGCACAGGGTGCTGCCGCCGCTCGATGCCGCGGTCGGTTCACTGGTGCAAGATCTCGAGTCGC
>DAIDHX010000042.1 GCA_027451885.1 Planctomycetales bacterium | reverse complement strand
CTGGGTTTCCAGCGTGATCCGCGGACCCAGATGGTCGAGCACACCCTTGCGAAAGTCGAGGCCGAAGCGGCGATGGAACGCCTTTTCGAATGCGCTCATGTGCTCATGCTTCGATTCGATCATCCTGAGAATCTCGACCACGTGCTCGAGGGTACGTGTGAGATCCAGAGAGATCGCGGTGAAGTTGGTCGCGCCCGCGGCGAGCTGTCTGAGATCCCCCGTGTTGAATGCGGGCTGATCAAAGAACGCGGCGATTCCCCGCCGGGGCGCGGGGGCGACGATCCGCAGCCGCGTGACGAGCGCATCTCCCTGGAAACCCGAGATCTCCTCAACGCGCACCAGCCCCGCGAAGAGTGGGTCGGGCCGCTTGCGGGTGCTTCGCGTCATCTGTTCAAAGTCCACGAACGCCCGGACCAAAGGCTCAACCTCGGTTTTCTCGCGCAGCAGGGCGAGCCAGGTCGGATGCTCGAGTGCGTTTTCGGTCTTGCCGTCGATGACGTCGCTGAGCGGCTGGATTTGATCGCGCTCAGCGCAGAGGAAGTCACCGTTCTCGCACCACCAGGCGTAGGTGTCGCTGAAAATGTGGACCACGCGCTCGTCGGGCTTTTCCTCGACCTTTTCCGCCTCGGCAGCCTCCTGGCCATTCGCCTCGAGCGCCGTCAAGAATCGCCTGAGCTCGGGGCGGTCCCCCTTGCGTAGAATCGCCACGAAGTGCAGCCCGGAATCCGCATTGCCCCAGATTCCAAGCGCGAAACCCGCTGTCATCCCCTGCTTGATCAAACCCACAAGCTTTTTTCCTGAGCCGAGACTCGCGTTGTCGGTCATCTCGAGGAGTCGATCCAGCGCCTGCGTGATCTGATCTTCCAGCAAGGGGCCGAGCCTGGCGTCGTTCAGGATCCGGTAGGCCGCGGTTCTTTCCCAGGCCGCCTTGTGTGCGTCCAGCCCCTCGAATTCGAGCAGCAGCACCAGGTCTTTCCGCGGGATATAGCGGGCGAGCGCGGGGGTGGGTTCAACGGCCCCGGGTTGATCTTGCGCGCTCGCCTGAGCCGCACAGGCCACGGCCAGCAATGCACCGAACAGGGTTATACGCCATGCGGTCGTGCGTCTTCGCGGCCCATCATGGAAGATCATGAATCACGCTCTCGTTCCAGATAAGAGTGCCCGATCAAACCGCGGTCGCCTAGGATTGCGTGGTCGGCCGATTCGCTTGAGTACGCAGGGAGTCTGAGAATGGGGATGGAACGAGCGGGAGCACGACGCGGAAGGTCGAACCCGCGCCCGGCTGGCTCTCGACCTCGAGCCGGCCGCCGTGGTCCTGTACCATGCCGTGTGTGATGGAAAGCCCCAGCCCCGTGCCGTCGCCGACCTGCTTGGTCGTGAAGAAGGGATTGAAGATCTGGGGCAGCACATCAGGGGCGATGCCACAGCCGTTGTCGGCGATCTCCACCCAGGCTTCGCCGTCCCTGCGCGCGGTGGTCACCGTGATTCTGCCGTCACTGCGATTGGCGGCCTCGATCGCCTGGAGCGCATTGACGAGCAAGTTCAAGAACACCTGGTTGAGCTGCGTGGGTGAACCGGCAAGCGGCGGGATCGTCTCGCCCCGCTCCTGGACCGCGATACCGCGGCGATCAAGCCGGCCGCGAATCATCTCAAGCGCGGAGGCGAGCGCTTCGTGCACGTTTACCTGGTCGACCGAGGCGCGGTCAAGCCGGGCGAAACCCCGGAGATTCTCCACGATTTCCGCCACGCGCTTGATGCCGTTGCGCGTGCTGGCGATCAGCTTTCCCATGTTATCATGAACATAGCCAAGGTCGAATGCGTCAGCAACTTTCTGGATTTCTTGCAGCAGGCCGGGGCGATGTTCGGCGAGCAGGTCAAAGCTGCCTTCGTAGAGATCAATGATTGTGAACAGGAAGCGCACGTCGCGTTCGATGACGGCGAGATTGTTGATCACGTAGGCGAGCGGGTTGTTGATCTCGTGTGCGACGCCGGCGGAGAGCATGCCGAGCGAGGCGAGCTTTTCGGCCTGGACCACGCGTGCCCGCATCTCGCGGCGTTCGATGAACTGGGCGAGCTGGGTGCCGAGATTCTCGACCATGGCGACCATGTCCGGATCCTCCGGGCGGATTGCGTGGCTGGAGAATTCGAGCACGCCCACGGCCTCGCTGTGCAGGACGAGAGGGACGGCGAGCACGGAGCCTGGCGTGGGAGTCAGCGGAGGGTCGCCGCTGGCCCGTCCGTTCGTCCAGAAGGAAACAAGGTGTTTGCAGGCGCGGGCGGGGGGACTGGAGGGGGTCTCGAGCGCGAGTGCCTCGAGCGCGGGTTGTGCTGTCGCGGGATCTCCAGGCCGGGACCATGTTGCTCCGGATCGCAGGCGATGGGCCGGGCGATCAACCTGCCAGAAGTGCACGCGATCCCAGTCCAGGTTTGTGCCCAGAATCTCCAGAATCTCCACGAAGGCGTGGTCGGGCGACTCCGCCTCGGCCAGGGTGCGTGTGGCTTCGTGCTGGGCGGCGAGCCTGCGCTCGGACTTCTTGCGCCTGGTGACGTCATGGAAGGCGACCACTCCGCCCAGAATGGCTCCTGACTCATCGCGCAGCGGCCGGCCGGTGACGGAGATCCAGGTGCCATCGTCGCGGCTGGGGTAGGCGATGTAGAGCTCGGCCTCGTCGACCGATTCTCCCTTCATGGCGCGCGCAAGCGGCAGCTCCTCGGCGGGGCAGATGGAGCTCCGATCGGCCAGGAAGACCTCGTAAGTGCGCGACCAGCCTGACGACGGCGTGGCGATTGGCCCCTGCCCCAGGATGCGCTCGGCCGCGGGATTGAAAACGAGAAAGCGGCCGTCGCGGTCCGCAACCACCAGGCCGTCCCCCATGCAGTCGAGGATGCTCTGGAGAATCCGCGTTTGTTCGCGCAGGGCCGATTCACTGCGCGCCAGCTCGCGCGCCTGCGATTCGAGATTCTGGTTCAGACGGCGGATTTCTTCAATTTGTCGCAGGCCGAGGAGTGCGCGGGTGGTGTGGCTCGCGAGCGTTTCGAGCGGGCGCAGATCGAGCGCGAGCGGCTCGAGCGGCTCGAGCGCTGCCACCTGGAGCGTGCCCAGAACCTCGTCACCAGCGAGCGGCAGGATGATCTGGCCGCGGATGCCGGAGTGCTCGACTGCCTGCTGATCGCAGCGCGGATCGTTCTGAGAGTCGGCAATCACGAGCGTCTTGCCCTCGCGCACCACAATCGCCAGCACGTCGCCGCCGCCGAGCTTGCGCACGGTCTCAGCCACGATCTCGGTCATCGCGCCCGCCGCGCGGGCCGCACGCACCACCCCCGCCTCGCGATCCACCAGCGAGATCATCGCTTGCTCGTAGCCAAGCTGGCGGCAAAAGCGGAGCACCGTGTCGAATGTCTTGTCGATGTTGTTGGGATCGAGCCGCGAGGTGGAAATATGAAAAAACGCATCGAGCATGTCGCGCACGGCCTCGAGCTCGCGCGTACGCTCCAGGATGCGGTTTTCCAGCGTGGCGTACGAGCGGGTGAGCTCCTCGGTCATGCGATTGAAG
>DAIDHX010000041.1 GCA_027451885.1 Planctomycetales bacterium | reverse complement strand
ACCGGCGAGGTGGTCAACGTGATGAGCTACGGCGCGTTCGTGAAGCTCGAAGAGGGCATCGAGGGCCTCGTCCACATCTCCGAAATGAGCTGGACGAAGCGCATCAACCACCCCAGTGAGCTCGTGAACATCGGCGACAAGATCGAGGTCGTCGTCCTCAAAACCGACCGCGACAAGCAGGAAATCTCGCTCGGCATGAAGCAAACCCAGGTCAACCCCTGGGACCAGGTCGCCAACAAGTACCCGCCCAACACCATGGTCGAGGGCACGGTGCGCAACCTGACCAATTACGGTGCCTTCATCGAGATCGAAGAGGGCATCGACGGCCTGCTGCACATCTCGGACATGAGCTGGACCCGCAAGATCGGCCACCCCAACGAGGTGCTCGAGAAAGGTCAGCGCATCTCCTGCCAGGTGCTCAACGTCGACCAGGAACGCAAGCGCATCGCGCTTGGTCTCAAGCAGCTCAAGGACGATCCGTGGGAGACCGACATCCCCGGTCGCTACGAGCCGGGTGACGTGGTCAAGGGCAAGGTCACGAAGCTCACAAACTTCGGCGTCTTTGTCGAGCTGGAGCCCGGCCTCGAGGGCCTTCTGCACATCTCCGAGCTCGCCGACCACAAGGTCGACAATCCGGAGGAGGTCGTGAAGGTCGGCGATGAGATCGAGGTGAAGGTTCTGCGCGTTGACCGCAACGATCGCAAGATCGGCCTCTCACGCAAGAAGGCGAGCTGGACCAAGGGCGAGGAAGGCGAAGAGGAAGTCGAAGCCGGCGCCGCGCCCAAGGAAACCAAGGAGGCCAAGGAAACCAAGGAGGCCAGCCAGCTCAAGGGTGGTCTGGGCGAAGGTGGACCGCTCTTTACCATGGGCGGCTCGTCGAGCACCGAATAAGCCGGCAAACCCGGTTCAAGTCGGTTCTTTCAAAAGCGCTGCGCCTGATCCTCGATCGGGCGCAGCGTTTTTTTTTCGGGAAATCGACGGTCGAACGCCCGGCGGTTTATCCGAACCTGAAGAATACCAGTCGTTTGGGATTAGCCAGCCGTTTGGGATCAGCCTGAGTCTCCTCGCCACACGTTCCCGCCGTGTGTCAGGCGGATCGTTCCAGCCTGGCACTCGCGTTGCGCTGGCCGCTGCGCATTCGTTTTCACCCCTCACTTCCTCCCATCCCCTCGAACTCGACCGACTCGCGCACGCATGGCATCCACTATGATTCGTGGAATCGTCAGTTTACTTAAATTCTCAGTACTTCCTATTCTTCCAAGTCCGGTTTAAGTTCTCAAAGTTGACGGTCCGATAGACCAAACAATGAATCCGTGAGCGGTGAAGCGGAGCTCGAGGAGCAGGGCGGCAGTCCATTTGAGTATTTGGCGGAGCTTGCCCGGGGACAGGGTGGTGCCGCTGAGGTGAGTCTTGCTGGGCTCGCCAGGCTCGAATGGGCTGTGACCGTGGAAGGATTGCCGAGACTTTGCCGGCCTTGCGTGACTGAGAGCGCCCACCTGGTCCGGGGCGCGACCGCGAAAGAGTGACGTCCATGCGCGGGCCGGGGCTTGGCCTGCGCAGTCGCACCAGGGGCGTGACGGCCACGGATTTCGCACCTGATGGAATCGAGCGGACCCGACGTTTCGACCGACCGAGCGAGGATCTTCATGGCCCGAATTCGCCGACATCGCCGAGATGCCGTCCAGAGTCCGCTTGAGACCTATCTCCGCGAGATCAACGAGACGGCGCTCCTGAGCGCGGACGAAGAAAAAGAGCTTGCGCATCGGATTGCCCGTGGCGACAAGCTGGCGCGGGATCGCATGGTCCGTGCCAATCTTCGCCTCGTGGTGAACATTGCCCGCGGCTACATCGGCAAGGGGCTCGCGCTCCAGGATCTGATCGAGGAAGGGAATCTCGGCCTCCTGCGTGCGGTGCAGGGCTTTGATCCCGCCGTGGGCACCCGCTTTAGCACCTACGCCAGCTACTGGATCAAGCAGTCGATCAAGCGTGCACTTGTGAATACTGCCAAGCCGATCCGGATTCCGGCCTACATGGTCGAGCTGCTCTTCAAGTGGCGGCGGATGGCGGCGGATCTTCAGGAGGAGCTGGGTCGCCCACCGAGCATTGAGGACGTGGCCAAGGCGCTTGAGCTCCCCAAGAAGAAGCTTGCCATCGTCAAGAAGGCGATCAAGGTCTATAACCTTGTGCCCCAGACGGACCAGCCTGAGAATGGTTGGAGCCTGGGCGAGATGCTCATGGACGAGCGCACGCGCACGCCCGATGTGGCGATGGTCGAGGCGGACAATCTGCGAATCGTGCTCGATCGACTTGAGGAAATGGACAAGCGCGAGGCCACGGTCCTGCGCATGCGGTTTGGCTTGAACGACGCGCCTCCGAAGACGCTCAAGGAGATCGGCGAATCGCTGGGCCTTACCCGCGAACGCGTTCGCCAGATTGAAAACGAAGCACTCGGGAAGCTCTCGGCTTCGCTCCAGGCGGATTGATTGTCCAGAGGCCGGGGTTGCGGAGCCGATTCTGACCCATCTCGCCTGGGTCTGGCGCCCGGGGGCGGATCGCGACCTAGTCCGCCTGGCGTTTTCTCGATCCGAATTGGTTCAAGCTGACGGTGGACGAGCACGCGCTGAGATCGTGCTCGGCCGGGGCGGATCTGCGCGGGCGGAGCCTGCGCCTGAGCTTGATGCCGACCGCTCCCACTCCCACGGTCAGGAGCAGAATCAGCGTCGATGGCTCGGGAACGGGGGTCGCCAGCTCGTCGGGCACCGCGCGGAGCGAGGTGAGTGGGCGTTCGCTCGAGAAATCGACGTCGAACTGGCCGCTGAAAGTGCTCCCTTCACGGGGCATGATCCGCAGGTAAGCCTCGCGTCCGAACGCCTCGGCCAGCGCCCCTCCGGTGATCTTCAGATCGAGATCAAAGAGCTGCGTTGATTCGGTGCCGGTCACCCCGACCGCGGCTCCGAAGGCCCTGGGGCGGCCACTCAGCAGCAGCCCTTCGTAGGTCTTGTCGCCAATGACCACGGTGCCGCGGATCTCGAAACGGTTTTCCGGTCGATCGATCAACCGGCCGTTGCGATCCAGCGTCATCAGCAGGGATTGCGTCAGGGCCCCTTTCTGGTCGGGCGCCATCCGGACCATGCCTTCCAGGCCCGGGCCGATCTTGAGCACATGAGGCGCGTTTGTGACCTCGAACGTCCCCGTGTGCGTGCTCGGGTCGTAGGTGTATGTCTGGGCTCCGACAATGTCTCCCGCGATCTTTGGAAAGGCGTGTGACGACCGCGCCCGGATCAAATCCGCCCGCGCGGGAGCTGCCAGCCCCTCCACGATGCCGAGCGTCGCGCTGAGCGCGGCTATTGCCAATAATCCCCGCATCCTGAGCATAGGTGCGTCCATGGGTCCATCCCGGTCGCATCAGCGTGGTGAGTCGAGCTGTCCTCGAGTCTGCCTTCGATGCTTCGACATCGGCGCCCGGGTTTCCTGGATCGCGGGGCGTGAGTGTGTGTTCAAGGGTGCTAGCCAACCGAAGCCGATCGCACATTGCCGGGAGAGGCCGAACCTCGATCCCTCCAGGCGGGGGAGATGTCATCACGTTCCCGGAAATGTGTCAACCTCGACTTTGGATCTGGATCTGGCGACGATGGTGGACGTGCGCACGCGACTTCCCAGATGTCCGTTTGGGGCGGGAGTGTTCCGATGGATTGCAATCGCATCGCCGGCATTTTGAACGAGATGGGGACCCTGCTCGAGCTTGGCGGTGAGAACCCGTTTCGCTGCCGTGCCTATCACACCGCTGCCCAGGCGCTGGAGGGACTGCCGCGCGATCTGGTGAGCATGATCGCGGATGACAGCCTGAGCGCAACGCCAGGCATTGGCGAGGCCATGTACAAGAAGATCGTCCAGCTCGCCACGACGGGGCGGCTTGGGGAATACGAGGAGCTCAAGAGGAAGACGCCGCCGGGGTTGATCGCGCTTTTGCGAGTGCCAGGGCTTGGCCCCAAGAAAATCAAGGTCTTGCGGGACGAGCTGGGGATCCGGAGCCTGGCCGATGTGAAGGCGGCGGGGGAATCGGGCAAGATCGCCGATCTCAAGGGGTTTGGGGCCAGGACACAGACGAAGATTCTCGAGGGCATCGCGTTTGTTGAGAGCATGGGGGAGCGTATCTTGCTTTCGAGCGCGGATCGGCTGGTGCAGCCGATTCTGGCCGCGGTGCGCACGCATCCGAAGGTGATTCGGGCGGAGGCGTGCGGCAGCCTGCGCAGACGCGCGGAGACCTGCGGCGACCTCGACGTGCTCTTTAGCTCGGATGATCCCGAAGCGGTCATGGACGCCTTCGTGAAGCTGCCGGACGTGGCCACGGTACTGGCCAAGGGGCCCACGCGCTCGAGCGTGCGCCTGATCGATGGCGTGCAGTGCGACCTGCGAGGCGTCAGCGACACTGAGTATCCCTTCGCGCTCCACTACTTCACTGGCTCCAAGCAGCATAATATCGCCATTCGCCGCCGGGCAATCGAACGCGGCTTCAGCCTCAATGAATACGCGCTCTCCGGCCCGCATGGCCCGGTTCAGTGCCGCGACGAGGCCGAGCTCTTTGCAAAGCTCGGGCTGGCGTATATCCCCCCCGAGCTCCGCGAGGATCACGGCGAAATCGAGGCCGCCGAGGCCGGCACCCTGCCCAAGCTCATCACCCGCGACGATCTCACCGGCACCTTCCATTGCCACACTGACTACAGCGACGGGGCGAACACGCTTGCGGAAATGGCCGCCGCCGCGCAGGCGAGAGGTCTGCATTACCTGGGGATCGCCGACCATTCGCGCTCCGCGCGCTATGCCAACGGACTCGACATCGGCCGCGTCCACGAGCAGTGGAAGGCCATCGACGCACTCAACAAGAAGTTCGGCTCGTCCTTTCACCTCTTCAAGGGGACCGAGTGCGATATTCTTGCCGATGGCTCGCTTGACTATCCCGACGAGCTGCTCGATGGTTTCGATTACGTGGTCGCGAGCGTTCATTCCCACTTCCATCTTTCGCAGGAAGAGATGACTGCGCGGCTGGTACGGGCTGCGTCGAATCCGCGCGTGACCATGCTGGGGCATCCAACGGGCAGGCTGCTGCTGGCGCGCGAGGGCTACGCGGTCGACCTGAGTGCGGTGATCGACGCCGCCGCGCAGTCGGGCGTGATGATCGAAATCAACGCCAACCCGCACCGGCTGGATCTCGACGCGAACTGGGCGCGGCGGGCCCGCGCAAAGGGGGTCATGATCGTGATCAATCCCGACGCGCACGCAACCGACGGGCTCGACGATCTGGATTATGGCGTTGCGGTGGCGCGGCGCGCGTGGCTCGAAGCCAACGACGTCTGGAACACGATTCCTAGCAACCAGATGGCGAAACGGCTCGCGGAACGCCGGCGCGTTCGCTAGGATCGTGCGGCCTGCCGCGCCCGGACCCGCTCTGGGGCACTTGCGACTGGCCTGGCGACCCCTATAATGACGATGGTACGAACAGGTTTGTGTGATGGATCAGGTCGGATCGGGAAAGTTCGCACGCCGGCTCTCCACGATCCGCCAGGCTCGGTGTCGGGGTAGGATGGCACACGGTCGGCGCAGCGGCGTGCTCTGCTCGCCCCGCGCAGGCCGGCAGAAACTCTCCGTTCGTCCGTTGGAAGGAACTCGAACTGTCATCATCAACGTCATCCCGGGATATTATCCATGGCCCCAGCGAAGCCGATCGCGGGAAAGCGGCGCAGATACTTCACGGTCGAGGAGGCCAACAAGGCTCTGCCGCTTATCCGCATGATCA
This sequence comes from Planctomycetales bacterium, assembly GCA_027451885.1. Classification (GTDB taxonomy): domain Bacteria; phylum Planctomycetota; class Planctomycetia; order Isosphaerales; family Isosphaeraceae; genus JAKBAP01. Next base: position 16,781 of record DAIDHX010000041.1, on the reverse strand, counting down.
TGTCTGACATCGTCGAGCAATACCGCGTTGTCGAGGATTTGCAGTGGCGGCTCTCGCTGGTGGTAAAGGGTAAGAAGGGATCGGCGGACGGTCCTTCCGCCGAGCTGGCGCAGAGTCAGGCGGACCTTGAAGCGGAGGATCGCAAGCTCGGGGCTTACATCGACGAACTGCGGCGGCTCGGAGTGGAGTTCAAGGGCCCCGACGGTCTGTGCGACTTTTACAGCATCATGGACGGCCGCGAGGTGTTCCTGTGCTGGCGGCTGGGTGAGTCGGAAGTGCTGCACTGGCACGAGCTCGATTCGGATTTCTCAGGCCGGCGGCCGCTGCCGGATCCTGTGACGGCCGAGCACGATCGGCCGTCGTGATTTCTCCCGCAACCGTGCCGCGGTTGAGCGTTGCAACGAAGGAGCAGCCGGTCGTGGGGCGAGGGCGGGTTGTCACGCTCGATGGGCCGGCCGGGGCCGGCAAGAGCACTGTCGCCCGCCTCCTGGCCGAGGTGCTGGGCTTTCGCTTGCTCGATACCGGCGCCATGTATCGCGTGGTTACCCTGGCGGCGCTCGAGCGTGGGGTCGACCTTGAGAGCGACGCCGCGCTTGGTGCGCTGGCGCGAACGCTGGTGCTTGAGCTCGAACCCGGCCGCGCACGCGTCAACGGGCGGGATGTCACCACCGCGATCCGCACGGTCGAGGTCACGCGCGCCTCGCGGCACGCCGCCGACAGCCCGAGCGTCCGCGCTGTGCTCCGCGATTGGCAGCGCGCGGCGGCCAGGGAACACGACCTGGTCACCGAGGGGCGCGATCAAGGGACCGTGGTCTTCCCCGACGCACTCTGCAAGTTTTATCTTGAAGCAAGCGACGAGGAACGCGCACGCCGCCGCGCGGCCGAGATCGCCGCTCGCGGCGAACCCGTGGCGTTCCAGGTTGTGCTGCACGATATCCGCGAGCGCGACGCCCGCGACCGATCCCGCGCAATCGCACCCATGAAGCCCGCGGCGGACGCGATCGTGGTCGATACCACCGCGCTTGGAATCGATGAAGTCGTGAACCAGCTCGCCGCGGTTGTTCGCGCTCGCCTGGCCGCTGCCTCTTCTTGACCGCAAGCAACGGGAATGGATCGCGTGGAAGTGAATCGCGCAACGCTTGATGCCTCTGAGTCGCAAGCCACGGAAGCGCGCAATCGCCCGCCCCGTGACCGTTCGTGGCTGGCCTGGGCCTGGTACGGGTTCGTCCGATACATCGTTGGCTGCCTGTCCGCGCTCTATTTCGGCTGGCGCGCCACCGGCGTCGAGAACCTGCCCGCGGCAGGCGGTGTTTTGCTCGTCTCCAATCATGCCAGCCATCTCGACGTCTTTCTGCTTGGGATTCCCTCATCCAGGCAGCTCAATTACGTGGCGCGATCGACCCTCTTCGGGCCGATCCTGGGGCCACTGATCCGGTCCGTTGGAGGATTCCCCATTCAGCGCGAGGGGATGGGGGCGGCCGGACTCAAGGAAACGCTCAAGCGGCTTCGAGCCGGCGGAGTCGTGGCGCTCTTTCCGGAAGGAACTCGGACCCACGACGGCGAGATGGCCGCCATCAAGCCCGGCATCGCGGTACTGGTCTCACGGGCCGACGTGCCGGTTGTCCCGGTGGGACTCGCAGGCACCTTCGATGCGCTGCCGCGCGGCCGGATCATCCCCCGCCCGCGCCCTGTTTGGATACACTATGGCCCAGCGATCCTGCCTCAGGAGTTGAGCGGACTCGAGCCCCGGGCAGTCACAAGCCTGATCGAAGCTCGCATGCGCGAGTGCCTGGCCCAGGCCCGAAAATCGCTCGCCCTGAGTACAGGCCACGCACCCCCGGCGGCCGAGAGCCCCGCCCCGGATCAATCGAACGAAGGGAGCCCCGCATGACAGAGTCTGTCAGCCGCCGCGCCTGCCTTTTGACCGCCGCGGGTCTGGCCGCGGCAAGCGCCGCGCAGCCCTCGCGTGCCGCACAGAACTCGGCCGGACCCGCCCGGGGCAAGTTCACCCTCGGCTTCAATACCAGCACCATTCGCGCCAGGCAACTGCCGCTCTCGGAAGTTGTCGATATCACGATCGAGGCCGGTTACCACGGCATCGAGCCCTGGGTCGATGAGCTCGAAAAATATAGCGCCTCTGGCGGTTCGCTCGAGGACCTGGGCAAGAAGCTCGCGGACGCGGGCGTGGGGGTCGAAAGCGCGATCGCATTCTTCGAATGGATCGTTGACGACGCCGACAAACGCAAGGCTGCGCTCGAGTCCGCGAAGAAGGCCATGGAACTCGTGAAGCGGTTGGGCGGCAAACGAATCGCCGCGCCCCCCGCCGGCGCGACCCGAGCCAAAATCAGCGACCTGGGCCGGATCGCCGAGCGCTACGCGGCTCTGCTCAAGATCGGCGACTCCATCGGCATCGTTCCCGAGCTCGAGATCTGGGGACCCTCGCAGACGATGAGCAAGCTCTCGGAAGCGGCCTACGTCATGGTCGAGGCCAGGCATCCCGCCGCCTGCCTCCTGCCCGACGTGTATCACCTGCACAGGGGCCGGTCGGAATTCACCGGCCTCAGGCCGCTCGCACAGGCGTTCCACGTCATGCACTTCAACGATTATCACGCGCTCACGCCAATCGACCACCTGGTCGATGCCGACCGCGTTTTCCCAGGCGACGGCGGCGCCCCCCTGAAGGCGATCGTGGCCGATCTGGCGGCCGGCGGGGCGAACGTCATGCTCTCGCTCGAGCTCTTCAACGAGTCGTACTACCGCAGGGACCCGCGATCAGTGGCCAGAACAGGTCTCGAAAAGATGCGTGCGATCGTGGGATCGCTGGCCACCTAGTGCGCCAGCTCGCAGTCGCCTCATCACCCCAGGGCCGCAAACGCCCGCCCACGCCCGCCTCATCAAGCCCCGGGATAACTCTGGCCGCTGCAACATGCCCGTGGATCCGTGGCGAGGCGCGAAACGCCTCGCTCACAGATCAACACAGCCACGCGCGTGATCAGAGCCGCAAGTAAATCTTGTGCCGTTCGAAGTAGCGCATAATCACATAAGTGATTGTGAGAAATAGTGCGAGCCCCACCGAGCCGAACCAGAGCGGCGAATCCTCCGGCCAGACCGTGAGGACCATCTCCTCGACAGCGTGGTGCACGATGTAGGCAAGCAGCGGGTTGAGCCCGAAGGTGCGGAAGATCCCGATCTGCACGCCGCCGATGTCGCACGGCGGAATGAATAGGGCCAGCACCACAAACGCAAACCCGCTTGCAAACAGGGTGAAGGGCAGGCTCACCATCTTCTTGTTCATCGCCCAGTAGCAGTGCGCTGGGACGGCGTCTTTTGCTGGCTCAAGAAACGGGGGCGTGGCCAGGAGCGACTCCAGCGAGCGGTCCTTCATGTTCGCGAACGGCGGCAAAACCGGCGAGGCTGGCATGCCCGGCCTGAGCATCTCAACCGTCCCCCTGTCCGGGTTGTAGAGCGTGCCCACGCAGCTCGCGCCGTAACCGAGCGCGAGCAGCACCGCTCCCAGGCCAAACAGCTTCGCCGTGGAACCCCAGGGCGTGTTCGCAATCACCACGTCGTAGGCCAGCGTGCCGAAGAGCATTGGGATCGCCCAGCCGAAGACGCCGAAAAAGCCGCCGTCCCAGGCCGACTTGCCCGTCAGTCCCAGCCAGGTGTCGAGCCCATTCGGCAGGCCGTAAACGAACGCAAAATTGAAGAAGTAGGAAATGACGACGTGGAAGGCCAGGAAGGCCAGAATCGTCAGCGAGCGCACCCTCACGCTCCGGGTCACGACCGGCAAGATCAGGATCTGCACCACGCCGATGATCGCCAGCGTCTCCCAGAGATTGGCCTTGAGCGTGGTCCCGATCGTCTTCGCGACCGTTTCGGGAGTCATGTCCGCCCAGTGCTTGATCTGATCGATATCTTCCCGGGTGTACATGAGCAGGGAAACCAGCACGAGCCCCAGCCCGCGCAGCACGGCGTGCGTGTACGCCTTGCGGGGGCCGTCGTTCGCGATCCGCCGCAGCATTGCCAGTCGAAACGACACCCCGGCCGCGAACATGAAGCTGGGCATGATCGAATCAGCATAACTAAACCAGGGGACGTCGTGGTGCTTGAGCACCTGGGGAAATGACTTCAGATTCCCCACGAAGTTGACCAGGAACATTCCCGCCACGGTATAGCCGCGGAACTGGTCGAGCGAGATGATTCGTGGCGTGCTGGTCTGCGAGCTAGCCTGCATGGCGGGGTCCCGTCGAGGAAAAGTTTCGGACCGCAAAGCGCACTCCGAGTTTCAACAACTCGGCGCACTTTCTCAAGAGCGTGGAGAAAGCTCGGAAAGATGGCGCAGAATCCAGGCGACTGACGCTTGGTTGAACGAAGGAGTGCGAACTGATACGCTCAAGGGACTCCGATCTCTAGCGATTCGTGCAACCCGTGGCGGCTGATGCCAGGCCGTCGTCGATCAAGGACCAGGCCGAATGGCTCGTTGTCCCGAAGTCGCCCTCATGATCGAAACGTCGACCGTTTACGGTCGCCGGCTGTTGCAGGGAATTGTCAGATACCTGCAATCTCACAGATCGTGGTCGTTTTTTCTGGAACAACGCGAGGTTGACGGGGTCATTCCCTCCTGGCTGAAGAGCTGGCATGGAGACGGGCTCATCACGCGCTGGAGCCGGTCCACCTTCACCGCCATGCTGCCGACGATTCCGGGGGCCATGGTCGACGTCAGCGACCGCGGCGCCTACCACGGGATCCCACGCATTAATTCCGACGACGCCATGATCGGCCGCGTCGGCGCCCGGCATCTGCTCGACCTGGGACTGCGATCGTTCGCCTACTGCGGCTTCGATAACGAGCTCTGGTCCAGACGCCGGCGCGATGCCTTTCTCGCCGATCTCTCCGCCGCGGGCTTTCCCTGCGAGGTCTATGAGTCCCGCTGGCGCGAAGCCGGCGTCCACGTGCGCGAGGACGAACAGGAACGCATCGGCCAGTGGATTCATACCCTGCCTCGACCCGTGGGCGTCATGGCCAGCAACGACGTCCGCAGCATCGAAATCATCAGCGCCTGCCGGCATCAGGGGCTCCGCGTGCCCGAGGACGTCGCCGTTCTCGGAGTCGATGACGACGAAATCCTTTGCGAAATCTGCCATCCAACATTGTCCAGTATCGTGCCTAACATTGAGATGATTGGGTACGAAGCTGCTGCGCTCCTCGATCATTTGATGAACGGCGGCAAGGCGGACTTCGAGGAGAAGTTCGTCTCGCCGCTGGGGGTGACCTCACGCCAGTCCACAAGCGTTTTCTCAGTCGAGGATCAGGAGTTCGCGGCGGCCGTGCGGCTCATTCGCGAAAATGCCTGCCACGGCATCGTGGTGGATGATTTACTCCACCAGGTGCCCATGTCGCGTTCCACACTCGAGCGCAGGTTCCGGTCGTACCTGGGCCATTCTCCCCGCGCTGAGATCCGCGAGGTCCAGATCAGCCAGGCCAAGCGGCTCCTCGCTGAGACGGATCATTCCATCCAACGCATCGCCGAGCTCGTCGGCTTCGATCACACCGAGTATTTTCACGTCGTCTTCAAACGCGAGGTTGGGAGCACTCCCGGCCAGTATCGCCGCCAGGCTCAAACCTCGGTTCCATCCCCGTCCGCCCGGTGAACCCACGCCCGTTTCCACGCAGGTTTTCGAGCACGCCCGGCCGCGCCTGGCCAAACCCAGCCACGCCTGCCCGGCTCGTCTCCGGGCTCGCCTCCGAATACGTTAAGTTTTTTGAGAATTGTGAGAAGATTTCTTAGCAATGCGCCAGGATATACTTGATTGCAGGCACCACACGCTGGCGACTTCAGCACCCCGAGAGTTGGACGTACCGAGCCCACGGGTAATTCTGAGGTCCTAATGGCCATTGGCTTTATCGCCGTTCGCAATCTGCGGTGCGTCGGGCTGGGACGTCCAGGCCCCAAAAGCACTCCTGTGTTCCCGATAATTCACCTTGACAAAGAATCTCAATAAAGAATCCGCAATTTCTCATTGTCTCGTTTGTGTGCCACGGTTAACTTCAGGGAGTATTGAGCAAGTCATAAGCTGATATTCTGACAGCGTTCTTCAGTACGGTAGTGGGTCGTCCGTGCGGTCGGTAGGTCTGGCAACGGGGCTTTTCGGTTCCTGAACGGGATGCCAGGTTGGTCCTCCCGAGGGGGATTCTCCAGGTTGTGGGGCGGTCCCCAGGGCTTCATGGGATTCATTCGGGCTGCGAGCGATGTCAGCAATCGTAAAGAACCCGAAAAAGGAGACTTCTCTCGGGCAAGCTCGCCTTCATAATTGCATCGAGGCTCGGTTCGTTCAAGTGGGTGCGTTTGCGCGATTGCGGGTTGCGAGCGAGCCTCGTCCGTGGCTCGAATAGCCGATAGTAAGGTAAGTCACGCGGATTGCTCGGGTTGGAAACGAAGAACGCGACGCTTTTCTCTGAATAGAGTAGGGTTGTGAAAGGCGGTGATTCTTCTGCGCTGGAGCGGGGGAACCTTGCTGGGCGGCACTGGGCGTTGTTCCGGGTTGCGTCCCAAGGTCAAATTGGCACCGTACCTACAGCGATGAGTGCGAAGTTGGATCCGTTGAGGAGTCGGCTGAGAATGAACAAGCTTGTGACGGTTCGGGTGTTGTCTGGTCTGCTGCTGGGCGTGTTTCTGTTCACGGTAGGTTGTGGCGGCGGCGAGTCGGGCCCGGCGTCAACACCGTCGACCGTGAAAAGCAACACCGAGGTGACTGGGGTGAAGGGAGCTCCGAAGAAGAAGCTCAATGTCGATACGTCCAGCCGCCGCCAACATCAGAAGGAACAGTGAGGGATCGTCCCTGTGTCTGACCGCGGTCCGGCCCGGGGCGAGGTGGTCTGTTTTTCTTTCCTGCTTTCGGAGATTTCCATGATTAGGCCAGGGTACGGGAAAACGCGTGGAGGATTCACGCTGATCGAGCTTCTCGTGGTGATCGCCATCATCGCGGTTTTGATCGCGCTTCTGTTGCCGGCGGTCCAGTCGGCGCGCGAGGCGGCCCGCCGCGCCCAGTGCGTGAACAACATGAAGCAGCTTGCACTTGCTTGCCATAATTATGACAGCGCGAATGGTTGCTTCCCCATGGGTCGTAACAACCAGGCGTATATCAGCACCAGTGGTTCGCCGCAGGGTTATCACGACGGCTGGGGGCAGTTCGGCGCGCTTTTGCAGTTTACGGAGCAAACCGGGCTCTACAACGCCATCAACATCATGCTGGGGCCCTATCAGGTCCGGAACAGCACGTTCCCGGGCGTCGGCGTGACCACGCTCTGGTGCCCGAGCGACGCGCTCATCACCAACCTGCGCTTCTTTGAGCTGTGCGCGGGGTGGGATGGCACGACGATCGGCATTTGCTACACCAGCTATCGCGGCATTTGCGGCACGTTCATGCAAAGCCCGAACAGCCAGCAGGTCCTCATGGCCGAGCAGGGCATGTTCCCCGACACGGGCTATGGCCCGTACGCGCCTGGTTATCCCACCCAGGCCCCGGTTCGACTCGCCAGCGTGACCGACGGCACCAGCAACACGTTCCTCTTCGGTGAAAGCGCCCAGGGTAAGCTCTCGCAGATTGGCTGCGGCCCCGGCGGCGGTTGCCCGTTCGAGGGAAATGGCTGGTGGGCCGACGCCGACTTCGGCGACTCGACCATGTCCACCTTCTATCCGCCCAACCTCCAGGGGGCGGACGTGACGATTCTTCCCGGCCCCTGCGACCCGGGTGGAACGGTTGCCGGCGAGTCGGCCACCAGCTTCCATCCCGGCGGCTGTAACTTCGCCTTTGCGGACGGCTCGGTGCACTTCATCAAGAGCACCGTGGCAACCTGGCAGTGGCAGCAGATGCAGCAGGTCCAGGTAAGCAACAATTGCATTCCTTACCTGCCGATCGGCACTCCGACGCCCGTCTACCAGGCGCTTTCGACCCGGAACGGCGGCGAAGTCATCAGCGCCGATCAGTATTGATCCTGACCGGCCTGGACTCGCCTCTAGAGGCGGTGCCGGCGGCGCGGTCATCCGGCTCCGGCTCGAGCGGAAGCTCGGGCCGGAGTCTTTTCCAGCAATGTTTTTCACCCCTCAAACCTTCACTCCCGATCCTCGGTCCGTGCGTTCAACGACGTTTTGGTTGGGATTGCGGACGGATCGACCTGAGGTCGTGCCCAGCGGACGCCTGCCAAGGCCTATCGACGTCACCGCTCCGCGCTCGAGGCGAACAATCTCACTCTCCCCTTTGTCCCGAGGCGATCTCCATGAAAACAAACCGAAATCCAGCCCGCCCGCGCGGCTTTACCCTGATCGAGCTGCTGGTCGTCATCGCGATCATCGCGGTGCTGATCGCGCTCTTGTTGCCCGCGGTCCAGGCCGCGCGGGAGGCCGCGCGCAGGGCGCAGTGCGTGAACAACCTGAAGCAGCTCGCGCTTGGCTGCCATAACTACGAGAGCGCGAACGGCACATTTCCCATGGGCCGCAACTTGCAGAACTACATCAGCGTGGGAGGCTCACCGCAGGGATATCACGATGGCTGGGGGCAGTTTGGCGCGCTCTTGCTCTTCACCGAGCAGTCCGGCATGTACAATGCCATCAACATCATGCTTGGGCCTTATCAGATGCGGAACAGCACGTTCCCAATCGTTGGTCTCACGTATCTTTGGTGTCCGAGCGATGCGAACATTCAAGGTCTGCGCATGTTCGCACAAGGCGCAGCCTGGGATGGCAGCTACCTGGGAACCACGTACACGAGCTATCGCGGCGTGATTGGCACCTTCATGCAGTCGCCGAACAGCCAGCAGGTCCTCATGGCCGAGCAGGGGATGTTCCCTGACATGGGCTATGGCCCTTACGCGCCTGGTTATCCCAGCCAGCCGCCGGTTCGTCTCGCCAGCGTGACCGACGGCACCAGCAACACATTCCTCTTTGGTGAAAGCGCCCACGGCAAGCTGTCGCAGCTCAACTGCCCCGCCTGTGCTTACGACGGCGACGGCTGGTGGGCGGACGCGGACTTCGCCGATTCCACGATGTCCACGTTCTATCCACCGAACTTGCCCGGCGCCGACGTGACGATCTTCCCAGGACCCTGCGATCCGAGCGGCAGCGTGGCGGGCGAGTCCGCCACAAGCTACCACCCCGGCGGCTGTAACTTCGCATTCGCCGACGGCTCGGTGCATTTTATCAAGAACACCGTGTCCTCCTGGCAGTGGCAGCAGATGCAGCAGGTCCAGGTAAGCAACAATTGCATTCCTTACCTGCCGATCGGCACTCCGATGCCGGTCTACCAGGCGCTTTCGACCCGGAACGGCGGCGAAGTCATCAGCGCCGACCAGTATTGAGCCTTCTCGAGGACCCCTTTCAGACTCGGCGGCTCCGGTTGTTCGTGGACCACCATGCATGACCGGAGCCCGGCGGTGGCACTGGGCATCGCCGATCTCGGTTGCGAGCGCGTCTCTGGTTCCACAATCGAGCTCGCACGTGTGACGCGCGTGCCCGTGTTCGTGGGCCAGAGAGCCTGAGGCTGTCGAGTCCCCATCTCCAAGGCGGGTCCTGCGTGTGCGGTGTGGCGGCAGAACGGGTTGTCCGTCCCTTGTGCCGATCGACCGCGTGCGGCAAGAATGATTCAAGGCTGGCTGTGTCCCTGGGCTCACGACGTCTCCAATACAATGTGTGCACGATCAACTGAGGCGTTTGGTCAGGGGTGGGTCGGGCGAAAGGCTTGGCGGCTCGGCGTCTTGGTGGGGCTCCTGGCCGCGGCGGGGTCTGGGATCTTGCTGATTGCCTTCTGGCCTGGGCATTCGGGAGTCGGCCGATCTCGAGGCAACGGAACCGCACTTGATCTGAAGGACTGGGATGCGTCCGCAGCGCGGGCTCGGGAAACGCTCCGAACACATCCGAACGACGTCGAGGCGCTGCGGCTCCTGGCCCGCGCCTCGGTGCGGCTGGGCCGGCTTGACCCCGCGATCGCGATCTACACGCAGCGGATGAGCGAAAAAGCCCTCGAGGTTGAGGATTATGTGCTGCTAGGGTGGGCGCTCGAGCAGCGGGGAAAGACGGCCGCGGCCGCCGTAGTGTGGGACAAGGTGCTGGGTTTCACCTCGATTCCGCCTGATCTGGTGGATGAGTTTGCACGGCTTCAACTGTGGTATCAGCGACTGGACGCGGCGGCGGCCGCGGCCAAGCGCTTAAGCACGCAGCCCGGCTGGGAATCTCGCGGGCGGATGATTCTGGGGTTGGCCCTTGTTGGGAAGGACGATATCACGGGCGCGGCCGAGGTCTTTCGCGCTGCCCTTCACGATGACCCTTCGGCCGTGGAGACCGCGCCCGAACCCCTCGCGCTCCGCAAACTGATCGCTCGAACCTTTCTGGTTGAGAATCGTCCCACCGAGGCGCTGCCAGAGCTCGAAGCGGTGCTGGCACACGGGGCGGACGCCGAAGCCTCGTGGCTTCTGAGCCGGGCTCAATTGCGCCTGGGGAACAAGGAACAGGCACGCCTTGCACTGGCCGCGGCCGGCTCGTACCGCGCAAGCAACCCTCTTGAGCCGGAACCAGGCCCCTACGTTGGAGCCGCGCAGTGTGAAAGATGCCACCGCGCCGTCTTCGATCGATCCCGCGGCAGCCGGCACACGCGGAGCTATTATCGCGGGGACGAGCTCCTGCAACTTCCTCGTCCCAGGGAGCCCTGGATCGACCCTGACGACCCTGGCGTGACGCACACAATCCGCGAGTCGGGGGGGAAGCTCAGGGAGGAGACGCGAATCGGGGATAAGGTTGTCATGTCGGTGATTGAGTATGCGTTTGGAACCAGCGACCGCAGCGTGACCATGGTCAGCCGTGACCCTCAGGGGACGTTTCACACTGTCAGGATGTCGTATTATCGCAGTGCGGAAGGGGAGGGTTGGGACAGGTCGCTGCTCGATACGTTGCACCCGGACCGCTCCCGGAAATACGAAGGCGAAACGCTCGAAGTGCGTGACGGGGTCGTGCGATGCCTGTATTGCCATGCGACCAATCCCAGGCCGCGGCTTTCGGCGAGGTCTCCCGAGTCTGCCGACCAGGGGATCGGCTGCGAGCGCTGCCATGGTCCCGGCGGAGATCATATCGCCGCGGTCGAGGCTGGGCTTCCCGACCTGGCGATCGTGAATGCCGCGGCGGTGTCGCCCGCGGTGGCGACGGCGAAGCAGTGTAATGAGTGCCATATTCTGGGCAAGAACTTTGAGCACGCTGATCCGCAGGACCCGGGATGGCTGCGCTCGGCGGGCGTGGGCTGGACCTGGAGCCGTTGCAACATCGAGAGCGAAGGCGCCTTTGGCTGTGTGACCTGCCACGATCCGCACGCGAGCGCCAGGTCGATCTCGACGGAGCAGTACGAGGCGAAATGCCTGGGATGCCATGCCGGCTCGAGCAACGCGGCGGCGAGCAAGTCGGGGCGGGCGCAGGGCGGAAGCGCGGCGAAGAAGAACACGGTCTGTCCCGTGAGCCCCGCGCGCGGCTGCCTCGAATGCCACATGCCGCGCGTGCGGGTCAAGGAGCTGCACGCCGATCTCACGGATCACTATATTCGCATTCGTCGGCCAGGCGGCGGTTAACACCCGTCGGGCGGGATCGGCGATGGGATTCTCAAGGCGACACAGGGCTCTGCTCCTTTCTTCAGGGTTCTCGACGCGAGGGCGGCCTTGGGCCTCTTCTGGAATCACTTGAGCATCTGCCAATGCGACGCGGCTGACGCCCGCTCGTCCCAGGTCTGTCGCGGGTTGCCTGGCACGCGTTTGCCCGGGTGGCCGGGACTCGATCACGACGCCAGGATCCCGATCCCGCCGCCGCTCCACTCACCCGCAATCACCGAGCCGAGGACTGGATCTTGATGCGTTGGAACCGTAAACACCAACTTGGCATCCTCCTGACCTTGGTATTGCTCGCGTCGGCCGCCTGGAAAGGTTGGAAGTGGTACGACGCCCGGCGCGTCCGCGCTGAGCTCCAACTGGCCGCTCGGGATTACGAGCAGGGCCGATTCCATCGCGCGCGGGCGCGGCTGCTCCCGCTGGTGGGCCGATCCGGCTTCGACGCCAGCGTCTCTTACAACCTGGGGCTCTGCGAGGAAGCGCTGGGCCGCGGACAGGCCGCGCTCGACGCCTGGGCGCGAATCCCAGCTTCCGCCGCCGAGGCGCCTCCCGCGCGTCTGGCCGCGGGCCGGGTCGCGATGAACCTCGGACGCTACACCCTGGCCGAGGACTCGCTCCGTCCGCTCGTCTCGGACACGAGCCCGCTTCAGAGCCAGGCGCGGCAGGCGCTCGAGCTCCTCTATCGGCTCGAGGGCCGCACCAACGAGGTACGCGACCTGATCGCCCGCTCGTGGGTCGAGTCCGACGATCCCGGGCTGCTTCTCGGCCGGCTTTTCGTCCTGGAGCATGGCGCGTTTCCCCTGGTCTACGTTCGCGATGCGCTCCGCGCGGGCGATCCCAGCGATGACCGCGTCTGGCTCGCGAAGGCCGCGCTCGACGCCTGGCTGGGGCGAAACGAAGACGCTGCCCGCCTGCTTGACCAGTGCCTCGCCAAACGCCCAGACGACGCCCCCGTCTGGCGGGCGAAGCTCTTGCTCGCCGTGGCGTCGGGCGCCCTCGAGACCTTTCGCGAGGCCGCTCGTCGCCTCCCCCCCTCCGCGCTGACCCCCCTTGAATACGACAGAGTGCGAGTCTGGCTCGCCGGTCGAATCGGCGATCCCGCCCTGGAACGTGCGGCCCTGGAGGACGTCGTCAAGCGATCGCCCAGGGCCTTCGCGGCCTGGGACCGGCTTGCGGAACTGGCCACCCGTGATCGCGATCCCGCGCGGGCTGAAACCTACCGCTCGGCCCGGGCCCGCTTCAACCTGGTCGCCGAGCGCTACCGCGCCCTGGTCGGGCGCGACAGCCGGTCCAATCACGCCCAGGAACTGGCAGAGCATGCCCGGCAACTGGGCATGGAGCTCGAATCCCGAGGGTGGGCGATGATCGCGGCGGGCCGGGCGGATGGCTCGCCCCTGCTCGAGGCCGCCCAGGAACAGCAGGGCACACTGGCGGACGTGCTGTCTGCCGCGGGGCTTGACCGCCTCGCCACGCAGCACCCCCGACCGGCAACCGCAGCGCCGCACGCGATCCGAATGGTCGACACGGCCTCGGCCGCGGGGCTCGCATTCTTACATGATAATGGCCAGGTGGGAAAGCGCAACCCGCCGCCTCCGGAGCCGATGTGCGGCGGCGTGGCGATCCTGGACTACGACGGCGATTCCCGCATGGACATCTACGCCGTGCAGGCCGGGGCGTTCCCTCCGCCGGCGGGCGCTCAGCCGCAGGGAGACCGGCTCTATCGCAACCTCGGCGGTGGGCGGTTTCGCGACGTGACGGCCGAGGCAGGGCTCGCGGCCTTGCCCGGCGGATACGGCCACGGCGCGACCGTGGGCGACTACGATGGCGACGGCCGACCCGACCTCTTCATCTCACGCTGGCGCTCCTATGCCCTGTATCGCAACACCGGCGGCCGATTCGAGGACGTCACCACCGCGGCCGGGCTCGGCGGCGACAGGGACTGGCCCACCTCAGCCGCTTTCGCCGATCTCGACGACGACGGCGATCTGGATCTCTACGTCTGCCACTACCTGGCTTACGACCCCTCGAATCCCAAACGCTGCACCCATCCCGAAGATCCCAGCAACCACCAGTGCAACCCCCGCGACTTCCCCGCGCTTGCCGACCACGTCTTCCGCAACGATCGCGGCCGCTTCGTCGATGTCACCAGAGCCGCGGGCTTCGTCGACCCCGACGGCCGCGGGCTGGGCGTGCTCGCCGCCCATCTCGACTCCGATGATCGTATCGACATCTACGTGGCAAATGATATGAGCGCCAATTACCTCTTCCGGAACCTGGGCGGCTTTCGCTTCGAGGAGCGCGGCGTGCTCGCGGGCGCGGCGGTCAGCGGTGATGGCGGCTTCAAGGCCGGCATGGGCATCGCATCAGGCGACCTCGACGGCGATGGGCTCATCGACCTGGCCGTCACCAACTACTTCGGCGAGTCGACCACATTCTTTCGCAACCTGGGGGATGGTTACTTCGCCGACGACTCCGCCGCGATCGGAATCGCTGCCCCCACGCGGAGCCTGCTCGGCTTTGGGATTGCCTTTCTCGACGCGGACAACGACGGCTGGCTCGACGTGCTCTCGGTCAACGGCCACGTGCTCGACGCCCGGCCCAGGTTTCCCTGGATGATGCCAATCCAGCTCTTGCAGGGCTCTCCCGGCGGCCGCCTGCGTGACGTCTCGGGCCAGGCGGGGGATCTGTTTCAGAAGAACCACCTCGGACGCGGCCTGGCGATCGGCGATCTCGACGACGACGGCCGGCTCGATGCCGTTGCGCTTTGCCAGAATGAGCCCCTGGTTCTGCTTGCGAACAAAACGGTCCAGGCGGGCCGGTCGATCTCGATTCAGCTCGAGGGGACGCAGTCGAATCGCGACGCCATTGGAGCCCGGCTCAAGCTCCACGCAGGAGGGCGAGCTCAGGTTGCCGAGCGCTCGAGCGGCGGCAGCTACCAGTCCTCGAGCGATCCGCGCATCGTGTTCGGACTTGGCACAGGCGAGCAAGTTGACGAGCTTGAAATCCGCTGGCCCTCCGGTAAGGTTGATCGGTACGAACGGCTCGAGTCCGGGCATCGCTACCGCATTCGCGAGGGAGATCCACGGCCGGCGGATCTGGGTCCGTTCGCGAAGCCCGTAAACTGACACGACCCCGGCCGACGGGTTTCGCCGGCCCAGGGTCGCGCGTTTTGTGGAACAACAGAGGCACGTCAGACAACGTACTCGCGATCGCGATGGATGCCCGGCATCGGGGTCGGATAACGCTTGGTCACCTTGTCGAGCTGCACCGGGGCAGGGCTCGTCATGGTGAGCTTGTCGACATCGGGCGCGAACTCATACTTGTGCTCCAAGGCGCGCTCGAAGGTAATGAGCTGACCGGTATGGGCGGACATCCGGCCCATGGCGGTGACCAGCGACGCCTCAGCGCCTCGCTTGACCTCGTTGTGGAGCTTGTCCTTCTTGATCGCGTGGATCAGGCGGTCCCACTCGGTCTGGTACGGATTCGGCTCGGGCTGGGGGAAGGCCCACACGAGATTCGCGCGGGTCATCTTCTGGCCCTTGTAGATCCGGCAACGCGCGGGGCTGTGCGAGTTCGAGGAGATCACCGCGATGCCCTTGGTGCCGTGGGCATAGCTGGCGAATTCCTGGTGGCAGCCCTCGATGTTGCGGCCTTCGAGGAAGAGCTTCGCGCCATCATCGAACGTATATTCAACCGAATAGGTGTCGAAGTTCTGGTCGATGTAATCGTCGCGGAAGGTCCGCGCCCCCGCGCCCTGGGCGGTGACGGGCCACGAGCCCTTCATCCAGCAGCATTCGTCGATGTTGTGGATGAGGAAGTCGCTGTAGCAGCCGCCGGAGGCCCACAGGAAGCCGTGGAAGTTGCGGATCTGGTAGAGCAGCTCGCTGATGCCTTCGGGCTTGGGCTTCACGAACGCCGAGCCCACGGGGCCGGTCTGGCGATAGGCGCGCAGGGCCAGGATGTCGCCGATCTCGCCGTCCTGGATGCGGGCCAGCAGCTCCTCACGCGCCTCGCAGTGGCGGCACATGAGGCCCACGCCCACCTTGAGGTTCTTCTTCTTGGCTTCCTCGGCAAGCGCGATCATCCGCCGCGTGGTCGGGCCGTCCACGGCGATCGGCTTCTCCATGAAGACGTTGATCCCCTTCTGGATCGCGTAGGTGAAGTGCACCCAGCGGAACGCCGGCGGCGTGGCCAGAATGACCACATCGCCCGGGCGCAGCGTGTCCATGGCCTTCTTGTAGGCGTCGAACCCGACGAACTGCCGGTCGCGAGTGACCTCAATTTTGTCGTTGAATTCGTCCTTGAGCTGCTTGAAGCTGCCGTCGAGCCGATCCTTGAAGACGTCGGCCATCGCGTGCAGCTTGATCGGCCCTTGCTTGGTGTAGAGAGCGTTGCCGGCTGCGCCCGTGCCGCGGCCGCCGCAACCGACGAGCGCGACGCGAATCGTGCCATCTTCCGCCGCGTGCACGGCCGGAATACTGACGCCCGCGAGCGCGGAGGTCGCCGTGACCACACCGGTGGTCTTCAAAAAGTCTCGCCGCGAGCTGTCCGATGTCGGCTCGGTCATGGTGCAAGCTCCTGGGAGGGTCCGCTTCCGCGGGGTGGGATCTCAATCGGAATGAAGCATGGGTGGCTTGGGCGCGGCCAGAGTGATCGCACAACCTTCAGGCTCGAGGGGATCGGGCTTGATTCGAGGCCGCGCTGCGCCATGCGTTACACCGTAGTTTAACATCTCCGCCCGCCGACTCAAGCCAATGCGAAAAGTTCCAACAACCCGCAGCAACCCAACCCGGAACCACCGCGAGTGCGCCGCGCGGGTGCAAGCCGGCCTCGGGTGCAAGCCGGCCTGGCACCCGCGCCGAGACTGACCGAAAGAAACAGTGAGCCGAGGAATGCGTTCTCTCCCCCATGGACCAAGCGGGCCGCTGGCTTCGCTTTCTCGGGGCCGTCGGCTTCTTTCCGCGCGGGCGCGATGACGATGGGTTCATCCCGAGCGAACGCGATGGGTTCGGTCCGGTGTGTCAGGAAAAGTCTCGGTGATCCTGTCAGGTGAAAGGAACTGACCATGGCAATTGCTCGTTCGCCATGAAGCCGACCCAGCGGCGTGGTGGGTGACCACCGCGTCGAAGCCTGGGAACGCGATG
>DAIDHX010000040.1 GCA_027451885.1 Planctomycetales bacterium | reverse complement strand
GTGAACGCCATCAGGTCCTGGTGGAGCTGGCTGAACCAGAGTCCGTTGTAGATGAGGTCGCTGTAAGCCTGGCTGACGAGCGTCTTGAACCGGAGCGACTCCTTCGAGAGCGTGAGGAACTCGATCTCGCGGTGTGCCTCGTGGAGCACGATCGCGGCGGGTGCTTCGTAGATTTCGCGCGACTTGATACCGACCAGGCGGTTCTCGACATGGTCGATCCGGCCGACGCCGTGCCGCCCGGCGATCTCGTTGAGCCTGTTGATGAGCTCCACGCCGTCGAGTTCCTGCCCGTTGAGCGAGATGGGGCGGCCGTGGTCGAAGCCGATCTCGACGACCTCGGGCTCGTTGGGAGCGGATCTGGGATCCGCGGTCCACTGGAAGGCGTCTGCTGGCGGCTCGATCCAGGGGTCTTCGAGAATCCCGGCCTCGATCGATCGTCCCCAAAGATTCTGGTCGGTAGAGTAGATCGAGGCCTTGGTGGCCTCGACTTCGATGCCGTGCTTGGCGGCGAATTCGAGCTCCTGGGTGCGGGTCCAGCGCCATTCGCGGACGGGGGCGATGATTTTGAGGTCGGGCGCGAGCGTCTGGAAGGTGACGTCGAACCGGACCTGATCGTTCCCCTTGCCGGTGCAGCCGTGGGCCACGGCCACTGCGCCATGTTCGCGGGCAGCGCGGACCATGAGCTGTGCGATCAGGGGGCGGCCAAGCGCGGTGGCAAGCGGATACTTGCCCTCGTAGAGCGCGCCCGCGGCCAGCGAGGGGAACACGAAGTAGTCGACGAAGAGGTTCCGCGCGTCCTCGGCAACCGCGTCCACTGCGCCTGTGCGGAGCGCCTTCTGGCGGATCGCCTCGATATCTTGACCCTGGCCCAGGTCGCAGGTGTACGCCACCACGTCGAGGCCGTAGGTTTCGTTGATCCACTTCACGGCCACCGAGGTATCAAGCCCCCCGGAATAGGCCAGCACGACCTTGTCACGAGCCACGGATCTCGGTTCCTTTCTCCAGTTCAGGACATTTTCAAGGGGCAAGTGCGACCCATGATTGTTACGGCTGCCCCGCTGTTCTTCAATCGCGATTGGATGAACCTGTGGCGAACGCGAGCCGGAGGCATTCCAGGCCCTCACGCCCGCGAACGATGTCGGTCCCCACGTTGATGCGGACCTCGCTGGTGTTGATCAGGTTGACGTTGATGCCCCGCTCGGCGAGAGCGGAGAACATCCTGGCGGCGACGCCGGCGTGGCTGCGCATGCCAACGCCGATGACGGACAGCTTGGCGAGCGCGGGCTCGACCGAGACTTCCTGGATACCGGCCGCGTTCACGGCGGCCCGGGCCCGCTCGGCCTGGTCGCGGGGAACGGTGAACGAGAGCAGCGAATCGCCTTTCTCGCCGATATTCTGCACGATCATGTCCACGAACACGCCCGCGTCGGCGACCGCGCGGAAGACATTCGCCGCGCGGCCTGGCAGGTCGGGCACGCCAAAAAGCGCGATGCGGGCCTGGGTGTCGTCGAGCTCGACGCCGGAGACGACCAGGTCTTCCATACCGCGCCCGACGCGCTCCGCCCCGGTGGAATCGCCCAGGTCGACCTCGGACGCGGGCGCAACCGTGGGCTTCTTGCGCAGGCCGCCTGATGATGGCGGCTCGAGCTCGATGTCTCCCTTTTCAAGCTGGAATGCGCGGTGCACCGCACGCAGAGCCTCAACCGCGGCGGACCGCGCCACAAGCACGCTGATCTTGATCTCAGAGGTAGTGATCATATGGATATTTACACCGGCGTCGGCGAGTGCTTCGAACATCGCCACCGCGACCCCGGCGTGCGTGCGCATGCCCAGCCCCACGACCGAGATCTTGGCGACTTCGGCGTCGTGTGTGGTGCCCGAGGCGCCTGTTTCTTCCGCGGCCTCACGCGCGGCTTCCAGGGTTGTTTCGAGGTCGGACTTGGCGACTGTGAAGCTGACCTCGGTCTTGCTGGCGGTCGAGACGTTCTGGACGATCATGTCGACGACGACGTTGGCGGCGGCGATGCGTTTGAAGATCGCGTGGACCACGCCGGGGCGGTCGGGCACGCCCTTGATGGTGATGCGGGCTTCTTCCTTGGCGAGCGCAGCGCCCGTGACGCGGGCGCCCAGCCGCCGGGCGTCGAGCTCGTCGACGATCCACGTGCCTGGTGCGTCGGTGAACGAGCTGCGCACGTGGATCGGAACCGCGTAATTCTTGGCGAATTCGATCGATCGCGAGTGCATCACTCCCGCGCCCAGGCTGGCGAGCTCGAGCATCTCGTCATAGCTAATGCGATCGATCTTTCGCGCTTCGGGCACCACGCGGGGATCGGTGGTGTAGACGCCGTCGACGTCGGTGTAGATCTCGCACACGCTGGCGCCCAGGACCGCCGCAAGCGCAACGGCCGTGGTATCCGAGCCGCCACGCCCAAGCGTGGTGATATTGGCGTGTTCATCGACCCCCTGGAAGCCCGCCACGATCACAATCTTGCCGTCGCCGAGTGCCTGCTGCATGCGCTCGGTGGAGATGTTTCGGATCCGCGCCCTGGTGTGAAAGCTATCGGTCACGAGCCCAATCTGCGCGCCGGTGAAGCTGATCGCCGGCGTGCCCAGGCTGATGATCGCCATTGCCATGAGCGCAACGGAGACCTGCTCCCCCGTCGCGAGCAGCATGTCGAGCTCGCGCGCTGGGGGATTGTCACTGATCTCGCGCGCAAGCTCGATCAGCTCATCGGTCGTGTGGCCCCGCGCGGACACCACCACCAGCACCTGGTTGCCGAGTTCACGCGCCTGCACGGCTCGCCGGGCCGCGGCGAGGATCTTGGCGGAATCGGCCACGCTCGTTCCGCCGAATTTCTGGACCACTAGCCCCACGAATGACACTCCACGCTTGCCAAAAATCCGGTTGCAAGTTCGCCATCATACCCGCTCGGCGGGTTTTACGCAGACGTCCGACCATCCCAGGCCAGGTTCAGGAAGTGCTCCATCAGCTTCCAGCCTGGGTTGATGGATGGACCTCGGCCATCCCGGGGCGCGAATTCGTCGTAAGCAAGCCCGGAATGCGCGATCCCGGTCCCCGCGATCGTCCAGACCGCGGGTGCGCGATCATGGGCCCGGGTGCGCAGGAGCGTCGAGTGATCCGGCGTGATCACGATCCGCCACTGGTCGTGCTGTTGGAGTGCCTCGAGCACCGGCGCGACGATGTGGCGATCGATCTGCTCGAGAGCCTCGACCTTGGCATCGGCCCGGCCTTCGTGGCTGGCCTCGTCGGGCGCTTCGATATGCACGCAGACGAAGTCATACTCCGCGATCGCACGGACAGCGTAGGCGCCCTTGGCGGCGTAGTCGGTATCGAGATAACCGGTTGCGCCCGGGACGTCGATCCGCGCCCAGTCTGCCAGCCGCGCAACGCCACGCACCAGGTCCACGGCCGAGATCATGGCCGCGGAGAGGCCGTGAATCTGGCGAAATGGGGGCATTTGCGGGGCTCGTCCTTGCCCCCAGAGCCAGATTGCGGAAGCGGGCCGCTTGCCGCGGGTGATGCGGTCCCGGTTCACGGGATGATCGCGTAGGATCGGCTCCGCCCGTTGCATGAGTTCGATCAGCAGCCTGGCCCCAGCGCCTCGGGGTCGATGTTCGGCGGCGGGCTGGTCGGGGTGGTCGTGGGGCGGGTCGGTGACCGTCGAGGCATCGAATTCCGCACGGGCGCCGCGGAATACAGCCAGGTTGCGGTAGCTCACGCCGGCGTGGAATTCGATCCCCGGCGAGGCGAGCTCATGCGCCAGGGCCTCAATGAGCTTCTTGCCTTCCTCGTTCGTGATATGGCCCGCGGTGAAGTCCGTCAGCCGGCCGCTGTCGATGGTCATGAGATTACAGCGCACGGCCCAGTCCTCGGGGCCGAGCGCGACACCCATCGCGGCCGCCTCCAGCGGCGCCCGGCCCGTGTAGTACTGCTCCGGATCGTAGCCCAGCAGGCTCAACGTGGCGACGTCGCTCCCCGGCAGAAAGCGATCGGGGACGTTCTTTGCCAGACCCACCACTCCGGTCCGCGCAATCTCGTCCATCGCCGGCAGCCGCGCAGCCTGGAGTGCAGTCCGATCCCCGAGGGCGGCCACCGGCTCGTCCGAGGCGCCGTCGGGGATCACCATCACGAATTTCGGGCCCGCCATCGTTGTCTCATCCTCAGCAGTTGATCACGAGCAGTACGCGGTTGCATCAAGGCGCGGCAGGCGCCTGGGGCAGCCTGGGTTCCGCCGCGGCGCCTGGACCAGCCTGTGGCGGCGGCTCAAGCGCCAGGCCGGAGGTCGCGTCCGAACCCATCGAATTGTAGCCAGGACCACCGCGTTCAATCTTGAAGTGATCTTCTGTCCATCTCGCAGCCTTCTCGAAGCGTTCTTCCTGCTTGGCGCACTTTTCTTCCCACGACTTCAACTTGCCCAGCTCGCGCTGGCTGCGGCGATAATGGTTCATGTCGCCCGTGGCCAGTTCGACCTTGGCCTTGCTCTCGACCGACATCTCGTCGAGATGAGCTTTTTCCCTGGCTTGTTTGTAATTGTAAGCCATTTGCTGGTAATAATCTCGAACGTCATGGCTGACCGCCGAGCAACCGCTCGAACCGGTCGCCGCGATTGCCAGCACCAACACGGGAGCGCCGGTCCGTACAAAGGCGCAGAGCCCGGTTCTTGGCTTCATCTTCGACCTCCTTGTCGGCAATCAGAGAGGATCAGCGCAATCCTTGCGCTGGTGACGGGACTGGGATCATAGCGCGGGCCTTGCTTTTGGGCAATCGCATTCTTGGTAAGCATTGTGGAATCCCGGGCACTCGCGGAAGGAGTGCGTTCAGGCAGGATCGGTGGGCCCGCGAGCTACTCTTCCACCCTCATGCAGACGGACGGGGCGTGAACGACGTCGAGGCGGTTGATGAGGGCGAGGGCGGAATCAACGCCGGCCTGGATGGCGAGATGAGTCATGATGACGAGCGGGACGGGGCTGGCTTCGGGGGCGTCGTCGCCGGAGTCGTGCTGGATGACGCTGGCGATGCTGATGCCGTGGTCGCCCAGAATATGGGCGATGCGAGCGAGCACGCCTGGCTGGTCTGCGATGGTGAAGCGTAGGTAGTAGCGGCTTTTGATCTGGGACGGGGGCGCGAGCACGGGGGGTGGTGCGTTGGCGGGCCAGTAGGCGCGGATGCGTGAAGTTGCGAGCGCCCGGCCGGCCGCGATGTCGATGAGGTCGCCGACAACAGCCGATGCGGTGGGCATTGCGCCTGCGCCCCGGCCCTGGAAGAGCGCGTCGCCGAGCGCATCGCCGACGACGCGCACAGCGTTGTAGGGGCCGCGGACTTCGGCGAGCGGGGTGCCGTGCTTGACCAGCGTGGGACCGACGCGGAGCTCGAGTCCCGCGTCTGAGAGCCTGGCGAGTGCAAGCAGTTTGACCGCGTGGCCCAGCTCACCCGCGTAGGTAATGTCGGCGACGTCGAGCGCATCGATCCCGCGCGTGGGGATCGCACCGGGCGCCACGCTTGTTTCAAAGGCAAGCTGCACCAGGATCGCCAGCTTGTGCACCGTGTCGGTCCCGTCGACGTCGAGCGTGGGATCGGCCTCGGCGTAACCCAGGCGCTGGGCTTCCGCGAGCGCATGGGCGTAGGCCATGCCGTCGCCGGTCATCCGGGTCAGGATGTAGTTGCAGGTGCCGTTGAGGATGGCGGCCAGGCTCTGGATCTGGTTCGCCGCCAGCGAGACTCCGAGCGCCTGCACGATCGGGATGCCGCCCCCCACGCTTCCCTCGAACGCCACCGCGCGATCAAACCTGCGCGCCTGCGCGAAGATCTCCGCCCCATGCTCGGCCAGGAGCGCCTTGTTGGCCGTTGCCACATGCTTGCCGTTCGCAAGCGCTGCGAGCACGAGCCTGCGGGCGTCGGTGACTCCCCCGATCGTCTCGATGATCACATCGATCGAGGGGTCGTTGACCACGCTCTCCGCGGTGTCGGCGAACCGGATGTCCTTGAGCTCCTGCGCGCGTGGCCTGCCCCGATCCCGGACGGCGACAGCGGCGAGCTCGATCGGCCTGCCTGCGCGGCGGTCGATGCGGTCAGGATGTTCGCGCAGAAGGCGAGCCACGCCGCCTCCAACTGTTCCCAGCCCCAAGAGGCCCACTCGCAGCGTCTCCAAGTGTCGCGTTCCTCCGTCTCCATCGATCTCAGGCGAGAACCGCCAGGGGGCCGCGTGTCACCCCATACTGGGCCGAGGCGCGGAGCTCGCGCCAAAGTGCCTTGCCATCACGGCGACCGTGGATTGCGTCGCGATAAAGCGCGAGGATCCTGGCCGTTGCCTCCACGCCTTCGTCGAGCAGCTCCACGCGCAGGTGCCGCGCCCCGCGCGCCAGCAGGCTGGGCAGGTACTCAGCCGCCGTCTGAGGCGTGGCGTTGTAGAGCGTGTTGCGGCAGCCGACATCGGCCTTGAGCGGGTGCTCGACCCCGGCCCGGTCGCGGAGCGAAACGTCGTGCGTGTCGCACGGCCGGCCGCAGTTGGTGGCGTCCGTCCCTGGCGAGAGAAACGCGCAGTAAACGCAATGCTCCATGTGAAACATGGGAATACGTTGATGAATTACGACCTCGAGCCAGTGCGCTGGGGTTGCGCCCAGCAGGTCGAGAAGCTGGG
>DAIDHX010000039.1 GCA_027451885.1 Planctomycetales bacterium | reverse complement strand
GCGGACTACCTGAGCGAGACGGATACCATGAGCCGGTTCTGGTTGGAACGCGAAAACCAGTCCGGCGTCAGTCACCCCTACCGACAAACCGCATGAACGTCTGTAACGTCAAACCATGTCGTGCGCCCCTCCGAAAACCTTCGCTCGATGTCTTGCGTCGACCCTGAAGGGGTTTATGATCAGGGGCGTTGGCCGCCAGCTTGCCGCGTGTTCGAACGGAACGAACGATTGAGGAGACCACGTCATGCGCTCGATTCGGGACTCGATCGCTGGGCTGATGGGGTTGGTGGTTGTGGTGGCGCTCGCGTTGGCGGCCCTCAAGACGGATTCGGCGGTCTGGTCCGGGTCGACGGCGCTCGCGACCCAAGGGATTCTTTTTCTGTGCGTGGTGGGGGTCGTGTGTCGGGGCGAGGCCGAGCGCCCGCGATGGCTGGGGGCCGCGCTTTTCGGTTGGGGCTACCTCACGCTTGCGTTTTGGCTCATGAATGATTCGTCACGGCTGCCGACACTCACGATACTCGACGGCCTGTGGACCGCGCTCAGGCTGCCGCTCGCGAGCTTTCCGCCGATCCCGGGACGGACTGGGCCGGGTTGGTCCTCGAATCTCGAACTGACGGGGCACTCGCTCTGGGCTCTCGCGCTGGCGATTTTGGGCGGGGGCCTGTCTTCCTGGCTTTTTCGTGGGCGGGAACGGGTCGAAACGACCGAGCAGGTGCGCGCCCTGCCCGCGCCGCCAGCTCCGGTCATCGCGTATCGCTCGCTCGTGGTCTCCCTGACCGGGCTGGTGGTGGTCGCGCTCACGGCCGTCCTTGGTGTTGGGCTCAAGCCTGGGCTTTGGGCCGGCGTGACGTTTCTGGTCGCCTGTGGTTTCCTGGGGATCGCAGTCGTGGGCGCGGTCGTGGGCCCCGCCCCGCGCCGCGCGGCCTGGATCGCGCCCGCGCTCTTCGGGGTCGGGTATCTCGCCCTGACGTTGGGATGGCGGCCGTATGAGTCGCGCTGGCCACCGTTCCCGACGGTTCTGGTACTCGAGGAATTGCGGCCCTTCTGGCCCCAGAGGGTGAGCGGCTTCCCTTTCGTGACCGACGCGAGGGCGCGCGCGAGTGCCCGGATGCTCGAGCGGCTCGAACCCCCCATGGCTCTCCACTTCCCTCACGAGACTCCGCTTTCCCAGGTGCTCCGCAACATTCAGGAGACGGCCGAGAATCGGGACGGCGAGCCGTTTCCCATTTTTGTTGATCCCATTGGGCTTTCGGAGGCCGAGCGGTCGATAAGCTCGACCCTGGTCGTCGATCTCGACGGGGTGCCGCTCAAGCACGGTCTGCTCGCCTGCCTCAAGTCACTGGATCTCGAGTTTTGCGTGGCCGACGGTTACCTGAAGATCACGTCTCCGTCAAATATTGTTCGTCCGCCGGCGGGCCTGGATCCGTACATGATAGTGGGGCAATGCCTCTTCGCCATGCTCGCGGCCGTGGTTGGTGCGCTGGCGTCGCTCGTCGTCATGGGTCGAGTCACATGGGCTCAGGCACGCGGGGACTGAGGGGACGTCGGAACCTGGGTGCGCCGGGATCCTTTCGCGAACCGCCGAGCGTTTGCAGGCGCATCCGCGGGTCTGGTTCTCGAACCCAGCAAATCCCCAACCGGCCCTGTGCCGATTCGCTTGACCTGCCTAGTATGAATGTAGTGGGATTGGTGAAGCGGGAGAGCGCGCATGCCGTCGCGGTTCTGGTCGTTCGTCATTCTGGTGTACTGGTCGATCGCGGCCTTCTGGCTGTTTCGCAGCGACGTGCTGCCCGAGTTCACGCTCGGGAATCCGCCCGACCTGCGGGCGATCGCGGTCGCCGGCGATTCGGAACGGCCGACGCACTGGAGCATCCAGGTGGTCGACAACGCCAGGGAGCCCGACTCGCGGCGCGCCGTCGGCGAGGCCGTCACGGCCTCGGCCCGCCGGCCCAGCGGCGGATACGAACTCACCAGCCACGTCGATTTCGACGCCGGCGGCATCCTCCGCGGCACCCCCTTCGCCAGCCGCATGAGCAGCATGCGGCTGCTCGTCGACAGCCGCTACACTGTCGACGCCTCGGGAAACCTGCTTGGGCTGTTGCTTGAGGTCAAATCCCCCGACTCGGCCGACGCCCTGATCGAGGTCAAAGGCGCGCCCAGGGGCAAGCTCATGGAAATCGTCAGTCGCGGACCCGTGCCCCTTTTGAACCAGCGCTGGACGTTTGATTACGAGCCCGGCAGCGTGATCCACGACGCCCTGCGGCCGCTCGACCGCCTGCCCGGCCTGCACGTCGGCCAGCGCTGGGAGACGCGGATCGTCAACCCCT
This sequence comes from Planctomycetales bacterium, assembly GCA_027451885.1. Classification (GTDB taxonomy): domain Bacteria; phylum Planctomycetota; class Planctomycetia; order Isosphaerales; family Isosphaeraceae; genus JAKBAP01. Next base: position 3,825 of record DAIDHX010000039.1, on the reverse strand, counting down.
TCACCGGCCAGCTCGACAAGGCGCGGGTCGAGGTGGTCGGGCGCGGCTTCACCCACTGGAACGGCAAGGCGGTCGCGACGTTCGAGGTCGTGCAACACTCAGGGCCCCTGGTCGCCCGCACATGGGTCAAGACCGACGGGGTGATCCTGAGGCAGGAAGTCCCTTTTCCGCTGACGCGGATCATTCTGGAACGCAAGCCCGACGTTGACGCACAAGACGATCCGAGGACGACGACTCCATGATCGAGCTCCTGGGGGCAACCAAGCGATTCGGCGCGAAGTGCGCCGTCGACCGGCTGGACCTGGAGGTCCGGCCGGGCGAGCTGTTCGCGTTCCTCGGACCCAACGGCGCGGGCAAGACGACCTCGATCAAGATGATCTGCGGGCTGTTGTCGCCGAGCGCGGGCGAGGCGCGGGTGGGCGGACGGCCGTCGTCGAGCCCGGAGGCCCGACGGCTCGTGGGCTACGTCCCCGACCAGCCATATCTCTATGACAAGCTCACCGGGCGCGAGTTCCTGCGGTTCGTCGTCGAGATGCACGACATCGAGAGCCGGCGGGGCGAACGGCGAATCCTGGAACTGATCGACACGTTCGAGATGGGCGATTTCATCGACGAGCTCTGCGAGAGCTATTCGCAGGGGATGAAGCAGCGGGTGGTGTTCGCATCGGCCCTCGTGCACGACCCGAGGGCGCTCGTCGTCGACGAGCCGCTGGTGGGGCTCGACCCGCGGAGCGCGCGGATCGTCAAGGATCTGTTCGTCAGCCAGGCGCGGGCCGGCTGCGCGGTCCTGATGTCGACGCATCTGCTGTCGATCGCCGAGGAGCTCGCGGACCGGATCGGAATCGTCGACCACGGGCGAATGCTGGCCGTCGGCGGGCTGGCCGAGCTCCGCGAACGCATGCAACACGAGGGGCCGCTCGAGGATCTGTTCCTCAAGCTGACCAGCGACTCGCGGCCAGGCACGAGGGCGGCGGCCAATGGAGTCGCGCCATGAACCTCGCCGTGGACGCCCCGCCCGTCACACCCGTCACACCGATCAACCCCGATCGAACCGCGCGGGCGCTGCGACGGCTCAGGTGGCGGCTCACCGTGAACACCGTCCGAGCGGTTCTGCACGGATCGCGGCTCAGGCTCTCGATGATCCTGGGATGCAGCCTCGTGTTCTGGGTCGGGCTGTTCGTCCTGTTCCTGGGCGGGTTTGAATTCATCGGCCTCAACGACGAGTTCTTTCATTCGATCTTTGAATACCTGTTTAGCATGTTTTTCTTGTCGATCCTGGTGATGCTCTTTTTTTCGTCGGGGATCATCACCTATTCGGGGCTGTTTCAATCGCGCGAGGGGACGTACTTGCTGTCGATGCCGGCGACGCCGGATCGGATCTTCGCATACAAATTCTTTGAAGGTGTGGGGCTGTCGAGCTGGGGGTTTTTCTTGCTGGGCAGCCCGCTCATGGTCGCGTATGGGCTGACGATTCACGCGCCTGCATTGTTTTATGCGATGTTCCTGATTTATCTGGCGATGTTCGTGCTCCTGGCGGGGAGCCTGGGCTCGATCGCGGCGATCCTGGTGGCCAATGTGTTTCCGCGGCGGCAGCGATCGGTGCTGGCGCTTGCGGTGATTGTGACGATTGGCGTGGGGGCTGCGCTTGGCTCGCGGTTGTGGAAGACCCCGGGCGAGGCGCTTTCGGCGGACTGGCTGGGGAATCTGCAGAATCGGCTGGCGTTTTGCCAGCATCCGCTGTGGCCGAGCCGGTGGATGTCGGCGGGGTTGCTGGCGGCCGCGCGGGGGCAATGGCAGCGCACGGGCTACTATCTGATGGTTCTGTCAGCGCACGCGGCCCTGGCCTATCTGGCGGCCGCGGCGGTGGCCCGGGATCTGATGTATCGCGGCTACAATCTGATCCAGGGGGGCCGGACCAGCCGCCGCCGCTGGGGCTTGCAGGCGCTCGACGACGTGTTTCACCGGGTGTTTTTCTTCCTGCCGCGGCCGATCCGCCTGCTCTTGCTCAAGGATCTGCGGACCTTTCGCCGCGACCCCGCCCAGTGGTCGCAGTTCTTCATCTTCTTCGGGCTCCTGGCGTTTTACTTCTTGAACATCCCGCGGCTCGGCTACGCCGTCCAGAGCCCCACCTGGCGCAACCTGGTCAGCTTTCTCAATCTCGCGGTGACGGCTCTCATTCTGTCGACCTTCACCAGCCGCTTTATCTTTCCCTTGCTCTCGCTCGAGGGCCGCAATTTCTGGGTACTGGGCTTGTTGCCGGTCGAGCGCAGCCAGATTCTCTGGGGCAAGTTCGCGTTTTCGGTGGGGATCTCGCTGGGCGCGACCCTGGCCCTGGTGTTTCTCTCGGACCTGATGCTCGACATGAGCCCGCTCATGATCGCGCTTCACCTCGCGATGGTGGTCGTGCTCTGCACCGGGCTCTCGGGGATCAGCGTCGGCTTAGGCGCGCGCCTGCCCAATCTGCGCGAGACCGACCCCTCGCGGATCGCGGTCGGCTTTGGCGGCACGCTCAACCTGCTCGTCAGCCTGGTGTTCATCTTCGCCGTCGTGACCGCACTCGCGCTCCCGTGCCATCTCTACTATCTGGGCGTCGAAAACCCCGAATCCAGCCGCATGGCCCTCTCGCATGCGGGCTTTCGCTTCTGGCTCGGCGCGGCCATGGCCATGGGGCTCTTGATCGGCGCGGCCGGCACGATCCTGCCCCTGCGAATCGGGATCAAAGCCTTCGAACGCATGGAGTTCTGACCTCGGCCGTCACCACGCCCTGAAGGGAGGGAGAACCTGCTCCAGCAGGCTTGAGTGGCCGCCACCCAAGGGGCCGCGTCTTCCGAGGGGGCGGTCAAGTCCGCGTCTCATGGCCTTTCTATTTCGCATAAGCTCACGATTTCATTCGCCACCGCCAATGAGTCAACGCGCCTCCGACCATCGCACCGATGAGTTGCGGCGTGCCAAGGAGTACCACGCTCAGCGCCGACATGATCAGGACATTCGTGGTGGTGAGATACGGCCCGACGGGTCTCGAGAAGGGTTGCAAAACCGGTTGGAGGTACGTGAGGATCACATCCTCGGTGAAAAGAACCGCCACGGCCGCGTAGAGAATGAGGGCCGCGCAACCGAAGATTTCAAATCCCAGGACGAACGGCCGGATCGCGGGCCGTCGGTAAGCGATCAAGGCGGCCAAGACCAGCACATTCGCGGCCGGCAGACACCCGTACAACAGCGTGTCAAGCATGATTGCTGTGTGCATATCTTCACGAGAGAAGCCCTTGAGGTTTCTGAGAGCGGCGCTTTTGAGGCTGCCGTGAACCCTGACGGCCAAGAGATTGAGCATCAGGAAGGCCACGAGAACAATGGCCACGGCGAGCCAGTCTGTTCGTTTTGTCGCTTGATGCGTCATCGCGTCTCAGCCCAGGGCGAGCGCAGACTCGATTTCTCCTAGTTTTGCGGGGTTTCTTCTGACATGGAGCTGGTATCACGCGAGAACTACAATTAACCGTGTAGGGTACTGATGCAAATAAGACGCCTCAGGAATCCACAACGTCGTGACATCGTCTGCTAGTGTCTCGCTTCAAGTTGTTGGGGTTTTATCGAGGACGGCGCGGGCGCGTCTGACTTTGGCGAGGATGGCTTCGGGGAGGGCCTTCCAGCGATAGCCGTCGGTCCGATCGTTGTGATGCTCGACAGATTCGAAGATGGCCTCTTGCAATTGACGGACGTTGGCGAATGTTCCACGCCTCAGACGCTTTTGAGTCAGATCGCGGAACCAGCGTTCCACCAGGTTGAGCCAGGAACGGCTGGTCGGCGTGAAGTGCATGTGAAACCGAG
>DAIDHX010000038.1 GCA_027451885.1 Planctomycetales bacterium | reverse complement strand
ACACGGCGGACGTGGGGGCGAACGGCACGAGCACACTGTCGGTCGCGGTCGGCGGGCTTGAGGGGCTGACGAACCAGTCTGAGTGGAAGCCAAGCACCCAGTGGGGCACGGTGCACAGCCTGGCGACGATTTCCCAGGAGGTCATCAACGGCCAGTCGGTGTCGGTGATCTCGCTCGAGGACCCGGTGGTTTACAACCAGATCCGGCCCAACGATCCCGCCAATTCCGTCACGGGGGCGTATGTCTCTGGTCCCGGGGTGAAGGTTGGCACCAACCTTACGGCGACGGCGATCATCAGCCAGAACCAGTTCGTGCTGTCTCAGTTCGCACCGACCGAGAGCACGGCGAGGATGTACAGCTTCTCGGGCAAGCCGCTCTTGCTGGGGAGAGGGAGATTCTTCAGGCGGGGGAGATGAGCTTGAAGCTGCCGGGTGTGTGATGAGCGCGGAGAAGGGCGCGCCGAGTGGGCGCCTCGGGGGGTGAAACGACCGCCTGGGCGTGCCGGGGCAAGCGCATGGGGCCGCGTGAGAATGCCGGCTGGGCAAAGCGCGTGGAATCTGCGGGTTTCCTCGATTACGGGGGGAAATGTGCCGAATCAACGATCAGGAGCGGGCGTTCGTCCAATGCCCGCCGCGACGACAGGCACGGTTCGCTCTCCGCGAGAGGACTCGCCCAGGGGTCTCCCAGCGCGTGAGGCGTGGAGGGTGGGCCGCGGTGCCAGGCCGAATTCCAAACAGGCGGATCTGGCTGGGGGCATGCCCGGCCCTGCTCGCGCTGGGGCTGGGAATACCCGCGTGGGCGCGCGCCCAGGAAGCCATCCCCGCCGCGGATTCTCTCCCCGCTCAACCAGGCGCCCCTGCGCTTGCAGGCCCGGATCTCCCCGCTCAATCCAGATCCGCGGTAGGTACAAGCTCGACCGAATCCGAGCGCTCAACCGAGGCGGACTCCACGCTCGGCGAGGTCGGAGAGCAGATCGAGACCGACCGGAACTCCTTCACCTTCGCCCCCGTCACCGCGGGCAACGGGCGGCTGATCGTGGAGTCGTCGTACTCCTTCATCAACGTGGGTCGCGAGGGGGCCAAGCACAGCTTCCCGGAATCGGTGTTACGTTATGGCGTGGGCGAACGTCTCGAGCTGCGCGTGGGTTATAATTATGAGACAGGCCGCCCCTCCGAGCTTGCCGAGGGAGACATCGCCGGCAACTTCGGCATCAACGCCGAACAGCAGATCTTCTACGGCTTCAAGTACGCACTCACGCGCCAGGGCCGGGAATTCCGCCTGCTACCCAATAGTGCGTTCCTGGCGCAGGCGCATACACCCATCGGCTCGATCGAGACCCAGACACAGATCCGCCTTGGCTACGCCGTTGGCTGGATCTTCGCAAACGGCTGGACATTTGACGCCGGCCTGCGGTATGGCACCGACAAGTTTGAATCCGACCACTACAACCTGTGGGCCCCCTCGGCCGTGCTCAAGATCCCCTTCGGCCGCGAACGCAAATGGTTCACGCACGCGGAATACTTCAGCATCACCTCGCAGGGGCTCTCGCGGCAATTTTCCAAGCAGATTCTCGATACCGGGCTGCACTACTTCATCACCCCCAACTGGGAAGTGGGCGCCACGATCGGCCTGGGACTCAATGAACAGACCCGGGGGATCCTCATCAACGCGGGAATGGGCTTTCGATTCTAGTGCCGAGGCTTACGCCCGGGCCAGGCGGCTCGGTTCACCGCGCGTGCGCGGCAAGCCTGGGCCGTCACCTTCGCCTCGACAATCGCGCCAGGCAGAATGCTCACGTGCCACCCCGCTTGCACCCAAGCGAGATCTTGACGCGCCGAACTGTCTGTGTAAATCTGTCCATATCCATGAGGTGGTTTCGAGCCGCGGGTTGCCGCGTTCGTCCGAGCATTTTCCTGGTGTTTGGGCACCTGGAGGGGAAGATGGCCACGCTGGAAAGCGAGCAGAAGGTCAATCAGTTTCTTCTGGGCTACGCCAGGACGTTGCTTGGGGACCTGGGCGATGATCAGATCGCGGAGCAGCCATTGCCCGGCGTCAATCATCCGGCCTGGATTCTGGGGCATCTCACCTTCTCAACCGACATTTGCCGCGACCTTCTGGGTGCGCCCAAGGTCTTGCCGGAAGCCTGGACCACCCAGTACGGCGTGGGCTCCAGACCCGTCACGGACCGCAGCGCCTATCCCAGCAAGGATGAACTTTTATCCATGCTCGAACGCGGCTTCGCGGAGGTTCGTGGGCTGGTCGCACACGCAACCGAGGAACAGATGACCGCTCCGACGGCGCATCCTCGCATCAAGGATTCGCTGCCGACCACCCGGGACTTGCTTTCCTTCTTGCTGACAGCCCATGTTGCGATCCATCTTGGGCAGTTGACCACCTGGCGGCGAATGCGAGGTATGGACCCCATGTTCTAAGGGTTACTCATCGGATGCGAATTCGATCCTGGAGGCCGACGCCTGCTGGCCGATCGCCTCACGCAACGAGTCTGGTGGGGAGAACCCCCAGAAGCGTCCCACTGGTCCTGAACACGCGGGAAACCGGCGGGTTAGGACTCCCGCCCAGGCGTTCCAGGAGTTAGAATTCATTAACGTTTTCGCGCTTTTCCATCCGCTCAATCGTGCATGATCGAGGATAGGAATGGAGACGACGAGACAGGTTCTTGCGGCTGCAATGGTGGTGCTTACGGCGTGCTCAGCGGGCACTGCTCAGACAGCACAGGCACGCAAACCCGCACCCGCGCCGCCGCTTCAGAAGGCATCCGGCGCCGTGACGAGCGATCCGGCGGCAGCACCTTCTTCCAGCAAGGATGCTCCGGCCGTGTCGCCGGGCGATTCGCCGGGCGTCGCCACAAAGAGCTCCAGGAAATCCAAATACGAGGTTGCGACCTTTGGGGGTGGCTGTTTCTGGCATGTTGAGGCCGTCTTCGACCGGATGAAGGGGGTGAAGGAAGCGGTCTCGGGCTATGCCGGCGGGAACGTGGCGTTCCCGAGCTACGAGATGGTCCATACGGGGCTGACGGGCCACATTGAGGTCGTGCAGGTAATTTATGATCCCAAGGTCGTCACGTATGAGGAATTGCTCAAGGCGTTCTGGGCGTGCCATGATCCAACGTCGGTTGATCGCCAGGGACCGGACGAGGGCACGCAGTATCGCTCGGCGATTTTCTACAGCAATCAGGAGCAAAAGAAGGCTGCGCTCAAGTCGTACAAGCAACTGATGGAGGCCCGTGCTTATGCCGCGCCGATCGTGACCCAGCTCTTGCCGCTCCGCGCCTTTTACCGCGCTGAGGAATACCACCAGGACTATTACGGCGGCAAGCCGCGACCGTACTCGCCGTCACGGCACAGGTCTTCCACGGGCCGGGCACGCTCGGCATCGAGGCGTTCAACCAGTTCGAGCAAGGGAGCGGCACAGGGGCAAAAACCGTCGCAAGCGCCTGCCGCGCCCAGTCAACCGTAAGACAATCCCCGACCGCCTGTGTAAGAGAATCCCCGAGCACCTTGCCGTTGCACCTGGAAGCCGGCCTCCCGGGCGGCGGCGGGGTGATCTTGCTCCACGGTCGGGAAGCGAATCAAGAGACCCTGTCCCATTCACGCAATCGAATACGAGCAAGCGTGAGCGAGCCAGACGAATCGAGCCAGGACGCTCTGCAGGCGGTCCGGGATCGCGTCCTGGCAATTGCGCGCGGGTTCGAACCTGAGTCGGAATCCATTGATGTCCAAGAGTGCGCGTGAGCGAGACCTGTTAACAGCCCTGGTGGCTCTCGAGCTGCGTTTGCTCACACCGGAAGATGCGGCGTCGCTTTTGGTTGAGGACGCGCAAGCGCGCGTGGGGGGTCTGGCGCAGGCGGCGATCGATCGAGAGTACCTGGACGCGGCCGAGTCGAGCTGGCTCGAGTCCGCGCTGTCGATCCGTCTCGAGCAGGCGGGAGGGGACGCTGGGCGTGTGATTGACGGGCTTCTGGGCGGGGAGGGTCGGCGCCTGCTGGCGATCCTGCTCGGCCGGGCTGAGACGGATCTGTTGCGAAACAGCGCGGGCAATGACGGCCGGGCATTCGCGGAGCGGATTCCCTGGAGAAACGGCGAGGCGGCCGCCGGCGGGCTCACGGGCGGCGTGGCCGAAGCCCAGGGTTCGGCCGCGGACCCGCGCAGCTTGAGCAGCTCGGAGATCGACGTGCTGGGACGCGACTTCGCGCTGTTGCGCCCGCTTGCCGAAGGGGGTCTGGGCGAGGTTTTCGTGGCGCACGACCAGTGCCTGAATCGCGACGTCGCGCTCAAGCGCATCCGGCTCGAACAGGCTGAGGATCCCAGAAGCGAGAGCCGTTTTCTGCTCGAGGCGGAGATCACCGGCGGGCTTGAACATCCAGGCGTCGTGCCGGTTTACGCGCTCGGCCGCGACCGCAAGGGCCGACCCTATTACACCATGCGGCTGATCCGGGGCGAGACCTACAAGGACCGGATCCGGATGTATCACCGGAACAAGAAGGAGAGCGACAATCGACTCGCGTTTCGCCAGCTCCTCAATCAATTTGTGAGGATTTGCGAGGTTGTGGCCTATGCCCATAGCCGGGGTGTTTTGCACCGTGATTTGAAGCCATCGAACGTGATGATCGGCAAGCACGGCGAGACGCTGGTGGTCGACTGGGGGCTTGCCAAGTCGATGTCCGGCGAAGCTGGCGAGCCGCCGGAGCTTTCGGCCTCAGGCGAGAATGCGCTCCGCCCGCTTTCAGGGAGCAGCCTGCACGCGACGCTGCTCGGTTCCGCGGTGGGCACGCCCCAGTACATGAGCCCGGAACAGGCGCGCGGGGAGCTCAAGAAGGTCGGCCCCTGGAGCGACGTCTACAGCCTTGGTGCAACGCTTTATCATGTGCTTACAGGTCGTGCGCCACTGGGTGAGCTCGCGGATATTGGGGAGGTCCTGGCGCGGGTGTCGCGTGGGGACATTCCCGCGCCCCGGAGCGTGGATCGGCGGATTCCGCGGGCGCTCGAACAGATTTGCCGCAAGGCGATGGCGTTTGATCCGAGATCGCGGCACGCGACCGCGACCGAGCTCGCCGCGGATATCGAGCATTACCTGGCCGACGAGCCGATTCCCGGCATCGCGGAGCCGCTGGGTGATCGGCTGGGCCGCTGGGAGCGTGGGCACCGCGCGCTTGTGCGTGTGGGGGGGATCGCGCTTTTGACGATCACGCTGACGGCGATCACGGCGGCCTTGCTGGTCAATCGCTCGCGAGAGCGTGCCGAGGAGCGCAGGCTTGAAGCGATCGCGCAGAACCAGATCGCCTCGCGGCTCAAGCTGGAATCGGAGGATCAGCGTGGGATTGTGGAGCGGCTGACGACGCGGCTGACGCTCGACCGCGGGCTTGATTTGCTGCATCGGGGCGAGCGCAGGCCGGGGTTGTTGTGGCTTGGGCGCGCGCTCGAGGGTTCGTCCGCTCGCGGCGACGCGCTCGAGGACTGCATCCGAACCAACATCGCAAGCTGGCGGGAAAGTATCGCACGATTGAAGGAGTGCTTCACGCATGCGGGGCGGGTGACCAAGGTGGCCTACAGCCCGATGGGGCGGACCTTCGTCGCGGCTGGGAACGACGGCAAGGCGATCGTGCACGACGCGGCCACGATGGAGCCGCTCGGCGATCCGATCCAGCACAGCGGACCGATCCGGGATCTGGCTTATTCGCGCGACGGTCTTCTTTTGGCGACCGGCGGCGATGACCAGACGATCCGTCTCTGGGATGCCCACACGCGCAGGCCCCGCGGCGCGCTTGCGCTTGGTCACGGCCCGATCGTTGGTCTCGCCTTCGAGCCGACGGGCGCCTCGCTCGTGGCGGTCGCCGCCGATGGCACCTGCGCCAGGATCGACACCCTCAACCTGCGCATCAAGGGGAACACGCTTTCGCTCCACGGGCGCCCCCGGACCCTGGCTCTTTCGCCCCAGGCGCCGCTGGCCGCCATCGGCGGCGACGATGGACTCTTCGTCATCTGGAATCTGGCAAGCGGCGCGCAGAAGACCATCCTCGGCCATGAGGACGCCGTCCTGCACATCGCGTTTTGCTCGGACGGCAAATGCATCGTCACCGCCGGGGCCGAAGGCTTTCCAAGAACCTGGTGCGGCGAGACCGGCGAGCCGATCGCCGGCAATCGCACGGGCAGGCACGCCGCTCCCGTCACATCCCTGGCGCTCTCCCCGGACGGCAAGCTTTTGGTCACAGGTTCATATGATTCTACATGCCGCGTGTGGAGCCTGCCCAGGCTAGAGCTCGTCGGCCGCACGATGCGCCATGGCGGGCATGTCTGGAACGTGGCGTTCGCCCCTTCCGGCGAATCCATCGCCACCGCGGTCGACGACAATACCGTGCATCTCTGGGACGCACGGACTTATAGCGCGATCGGTGATCCGCTGCCGCATCTTGCACCGGTGCGATCGGTCGCTTTCAGCCCGGACAGCCGGACGTTGCTTTCAGGGGCGGACGACGAGCAGGCGCGGCTCTGGAGGCTCGGGCGTGATTCGAGCGTCGGCCTGCCGATGCAGCACACCCATCAGGTACTGCATCTTGCCGCGCGCGCGGATGGGCTCGCCCTGGCCACCGCCTCGAGCGACGGGGCGGTCTGGCTCTGGGATGTGCGCACCACCAGGCTCATCGCCAGGCGCACGGCCCATGCCGACTGTGATCCGTCCCAGCTTGTGTTCAACAAGTCGGGCAGCTTGCTCGCCCTGTCCGATCGCAACGGCCACATTGTGGTCCTCGACGGCGCCACGCTCGAACCGGTCGCGGAATCGATCCAGATGCCTGCCTGGATCCGGCGGATCGCGATCGCGCCTGACGATACCATCGCGGCGGGAGATCACCAGGGGCATCTCGGCCTCTGGGACGCACGCACGGGCCGCCCGCGTTCGCGCATGGTCTCGTTGCCCCACACCATCACCGCGCTGGCCTACAGCCCGGATGGATCACGGCTGTTCGTGGGCGAGGAGGACGGTGAGTCCAGGATCTGGGACGCGCTCAAGTTCGAGCCGACGGGGCGGCCAATCCGGCACAAGGGGGCGGTTCACGCGGCCCAGTTCAGCCCGGATGGGAAGCGCCTGGCAACAGGCAGCTACGACAAGACCGCGCGGATCTGGGACACCTACACGCAGATACCGCTCACGCCTCCGTTACTGCACCGGGCCTATGTCTGGAGCGTGCAATGGCGCCCGGACGGCGAACGCCTCTTGACTGGCTGCTTCGACGGCTTCGCGCGGGTTTGGGATGGGTTCACGGGCGCACCGGAGGGGGAGTGGATGCGGCATCAGGACCTGGTCTATGGCGCGGTCTACAGCGAGCACGGGGCCAGGATTGCCACGTTTGGCCGGGGCAAGCTGGCCTGGCTGTGGAACGCGGCGGCTTCGCGCCCGATCGGCCCGCCGATCGTCCATGCCGACGAGATCGAGGGGATGATCTACATCCCTGGCCGATCGCTGGTGGCGTCGGCTTCGCGGGATCACACAGCGCGGCTGTGGGCGGTTCCCACACCCGCGGCCGAGCCGGCTTCCTGGCTCATCCAGCGGATCGAGGTGGAAACCGGCATGCGGATCGATACCGAAGGCATCGCCTGGGTGCTCGACATCGAGAGCTGGCGGGCGCGCAGGCATGCCCTTGAGCAGGCGAATCTGCGTCAGGCCGTCTCGCGAGACCCGGTCGTGGGGCATCGCTGACTCAGGCGGCAAGCCCCTGGTGAATCACCTCGCCGGCCGAGGCGGCCAGCCGGTCGAGCGTTCCTGTCCAGAGGTCGCGCAGCGTGGTATCGAAGTCGATCTGAGGCTTCCAGCCGGTCTCGCCCACAATCCGCGTGATGTCCGCGCACGAATCCGCCGGCCCGTTCCTGGAAAGGCCCTGATGGAGCTCCAGTTGCACATCTCGCCCCGAAAGCTCGATCAGCCGCTCGAGCGCGGAGCCGACCGACCGCGAGGTACCGGAGCCGACGTGATAAAGCCGGCCGGGCGATCCGCGCTCGGCGATGGCGACGACGGCGCGGGCCACGTCGCGCACGTCCACGAAGTCTCGTCTGGCGGCCAGGTCGCCGACCTGAAGCGCGGCGGCCGCGCCTGGAGCGGCAAGACAGGCCGCGAATCGCCCGAGCGCTTGCGTGGCGGGCGCGCCTGGACCGGTGACATTGAAGATCCGCGCGACCGAGACCTCGAGAGGCCGCCTGGCGGACAAGCCCAGTTGAGTGGCGATGAGTTTGCTCCGCCCGTACGCGTCCCAGGGCTCGCAGGGGTGGGTCTCATCCGCGGGAATCCGCGAGGGCCGAGCCTGGCCGATCTCCGCGGCGGAGCCGGTCAGGACAACCCGCGCCCGGCTGCCCGTCTGGGCAAGCAGCGTGAGCAAGCGATTGACCGCCCAGGCATTCGCGCGAAAGAGAGCATCGGCGTCCGCGGGCGGAGTCCGACCCGCCGCATGCACCAGATAGTCGGCCTGGGCGGCAGCGAGCGCATCACGCAGGCTGGCGGCGTCTTCCAGATCGGCTGCCAGGAAGTCGGATTCATGGCATCGTGCCGGCCTCACCCGGCCCAGAGCCAGCACGCGATCGCCGGGGCGCTCGCGGACAAGCAAGTCATGGATCTGCCTGCCGATGAATCCGCTCGCTCCTGTCACAAGCCAGGTTGCCATCAAGAAATCCTTTCCTTGACTCGGGCGGCGATCAGCAAACGGGAAGCCGCATCGAACACGCGTTCCGGCGCCAGCTCGCGGAGGCAACGATGATGACCCAGAGGGCAGACCGAGCGCTGGCATGGCCCGCAGGGAACGGGATGAAAGACGTGCCAGGCGCGGGGGTGTTGAGTGCGGGTCCAGGCGATGTTCGTGGGGCCGAAGATCGTGACAACCGGCGTGCCGAACGCGGCCGCGAAATGGCGTGGGCCGGAGTCGGTTGTGACCAGCAAGGCCGACCTGCGCACGCACGCCTTGGTCAAGCCCAGGCTGACGGCCGCATCCGCCAGGCTGCGCACGCGGTCGCGGCTGGCGAGCTCGGCGATGCGCCTGGCTGCTGTGCGCTCAGCCGGGCCGCAGAGCACAAGCACATTCACGTCGAATTCATCCACAATTGCCTGCGCAAGTGCAGCAAAATGTTCTTCGGGCCAGCTCTTGGCGGGACCGAATGCGCCGCCGGTGTTGAGCGAAACCAGGGGCAAGGCATGATCGAGGCCGAGCGAGCGGATCGCGCCTTCAGCCGCGGCCTCGTCGGCTGCGGTGGTGGCGAGCTCGAGCCGCGGCGATTCACCCGCGCAGCCCAGCCGGGCCGCCAGCTCGAGATACGCCTGAACGATCGGCCTGGGCAAGCGTTTGCCGTGTTCGTCCCTGGGCTCGTGGAGGCGATCGGTCAGGAGCAGGCCGCGGCCATGGAGCACGAAGCCCACCCTGCGCGGGATGCGTGCCAGCCACGCCAGCCAGGCCGAGCGGAACGAGTTTGGAAACAGCACCGCGGCGTCGATGCGCATCCGCGCGAGCCGCCTGGCGACGGCGAGGGTGCGGTGTGTGCGGTCGCTCGAGCGGGGATTGTATTCGATCGCGCGATCGAACCACGCCGTGCCGTCGAGGAGCGGCAGAAGCTGCGGGCGCAGAACCGCGATCAGCTCGGCGCCTGGATGGCCGCGCCGAAGCGCGCGGAACGCCGGCGTGGCCATCACCAGGTCTCCCACCAGGTTGGGGCAGAAGACCGCGATTTTCATGGGTGTGCGCCCGCGCCAGGACGCGCTCCGTCGACCGCGGCGGCCGCGCTTGCGGCGGGCTGTTCGCGGCTGGCGAGGCGCTCGTTCACCGCGGCGTGCAACAGCGGGATCAGGATCTCGTGATGCCCCGTGACGGCGATCGCCTGCCCCCCCGGGCGCTCGAGCACGTTGAGCATGCCCCGGTATTTCTGCTCGAAATCGAGATTCGCCGCCGTCATCCCCTCGAGCGAAAAGCCCAGGTTGCGCACCATCGAGACGGCCTTCAAGAAGACCTCGGGCAAGATCACCGCGCTGCCGATGTTCAGCCAGGTTCCACCCGCCAGCCGCGCAACCAGATCGGCGAGCTTGCGAAAGTCGGCCAGGGTCGCCTGCCCGAGCGCGGCACCATCGAGATCAGGGCTCATATGAACAATATCAGACCCAATTGCAACATGGACCGTGACAGGGGCGGAGGCACGCGCGGCGGCGGCGAGCAGCGAGGCTTCGAGCCCGGGCCCGCCGCGCTCGAGCACAATTTCGCCGAGCGCCTGGCCCAGGCCGATCCCCTGCCCCGCCGCGCGGGTGCATGCTCGATTGAACAGATCGGTTGTCTCTTGCGCGAAGCCGAACTGCCCCGCCGGCAAACGCGAGCCCACGTCCTCGCTGGTCTTGCCGGCGATCGCGAGCTCAAGGTCATGAATCGCGGCTGCGCCATTCATCGCCAGGCCCGTGAGCACGCCGCGCCTGAGCCAGTCT
>DAIDHX010000037.1 GCA_027451885.1 Planctomycetales bacterium | reverse complement strand
TTCCGCGGTGACGGCCAGGGGCGCTCGGTGGTGCAGGACGTCGGCGATGTTCTCGTAATACCGGTCCCACGAGGGACGATCCGACGGAATCGCCTCCGGCCTGTCCTGGCCCGTTTTCCAGAGCTGGCCCTGGTGCTCGGGGGGCTCGGCCGCCTTGCCGAGATCCCCCGCGCGAAGCGCGTCCTCCTGGGGATCAATCCCTCGCTTGAGAAAGCCGCCGCGATCCCCCACCAGCCACCATCGAGGGCGCTCGATCGGGCAGATCCGGCTGGTCTCGAGCTGCACGATCGCCGAATCAAATTCGAGCACGATTCGGCCATGACCGTAGCTATCGACGCCCCCCCAGGGGCCGGGGATCAGCCACGCCTCAAGCTGGCGGCAGGGGCCCAATCCCAGCAAAAGCGCCTGGTCCACCAGATGGGCGCCCCAATCGTGGAGGATGGTGCCGGCCATCCGCGCGTCCCCCCGCCAGCTTCGCGGCGGAGCACTCCGGCACACTGCGCTTTCCAGCAGGCGGACCTTTCCGACCGCCTCTTCCGCCACCAGCCTGCGCACCGTGGCAAAATCCCAGTCCCAACGCCGATTGTGAAAGACCGACAGCATCGCCCCCGAACGATCCCGCGCGGCGAGCATCCGGTCCGCCTCTTCCGTGGTCAGACACATCACCTTGTCCACCACGCAGTGCTTGCCGGCCTCGAGCGCCCGGATCGCAAGCTCCGCGTGCGAATCGTGCGGAGTCGCGATCACAACCAGGTCGATCCCGGGATCGACGAGCACGCCCTCGAGCGCATCGTGACAGGCAACACCACGCCCCCAAAGCGCCTGCGCCTCCGCGCGCACCTCCGCCTTCCGCGCCACGATCGCCCTGAGCTCAAGATCCGGCTGCCGCCGCACCAGGGGCGCGTGGAACGCCCGACCCGCAAGCCCATGTCCCACGATCGCCACGCCAATCACTGCCCGACTCCGCTTGAGATCATTTGCGCTCCTCGAGCTCCGCCTTCACCAGGCGATACAGGCTCGATACATGGTGCTTCTTCACGATCTCATCGTAGAGATCGTAACCCTTGCGGGAATCTCCCACGTTAAACGCGATCCGCGCCTGCGTGAAGGTTTGCCTTGCCAGCGGCTCATCCTGTTTACGCAGGGCATCAAACGCTTGCATGATCATCCTCGCCGCGGGGGCGAACTCGTATTCGTCGCGGAAGCTCAGGAACGCGTCGATCCAGCCTGCGTCGGCGTTCGCCCGCAAGAGGGGAAACAGCCGTGCAACCTGCTCCTTGACGGTGGCCGCGATCGCGGCGTTCATCTTCTCCGCCCGGCGCGCGAGCGCGGGCTGGGGCCTAAGCGCCTCCAGACGCGCAAGCGCAAGGATCGCGTCCCGCGCCCGCCCGCCGGCGAGCGACCGCTCCGCAAAATCGACGAGAACCGCCGGATCCTCCGTGCTCACGGTCTCGAGCCACTCGATCGCCTGGTCCACAGGTAACCGCGCGAACATGTGTGCAGCCTGCTCGTGCGTGAAGAACCGGTACGCCGGCCAGTTTGCCTCGCCAAACGACCGCGCAGCGGCCTGGCCCAGCCGGAAGCTCTGCACCGGATCGTTGCGGGCGTGCACAATCGCGAGGGCAACCTTGCGCTCGGCCTCCCTGAGCGCTTGATCCTCGAAGACCGCGGGCTCGCACTGCATCAGCAGGCCGCACGACACGGGAAACGCACCCGCCAGAAGCTCCGGGAAATTCATGAGCAAGCTGTACGTGAGCCACCCCCCCTGCGAGTGCCCGCCCACGTAATAGCGCGCGACCGGATAGACCTGCCTGAGCTCAACAAGCGCCTCCGCAACCAGGGCAGGGCTCTCGCGGTCGGTACCAGGAAACCCCTGGTAAGTACTCTTACCAGTGTAATTTACATACGAATAATTAAAGCGCGGATCCTCGCCCAGGATGGACGCGGTCTCGCCGTTTATACCCAGGATGATGTTGCGGCGCGCGATCTCAGGCCAGGTGGCGGCGATGGTGCTCACATATGCCTTCCCGTTCATGTTCGAGCCATGTAAGATCACAACGGTCGGCCAGCGTTTAGCGTCGCCAGACCTGTAAGATTCAGGCGCCCGAACACTGTAAGTAAGCAGTCCGGCCGTGGAGCCATCGACGATCTTACCCGCCTCGAGCGGGGCGTGCGGCTTGAATTCGGGCGCGCTGCGCCCCTTCCAGGCGTACCAGTAAGGAAGTCCCTCGCCGGCGGCCGCGCCCGCGAGTAACTTGCCGTCCGGGCTCAGGTCGAGCCAGCCGGAACCGCCGCGAAATCCCTGGTAATGCAGGTCGAGCCGGCGGCCTGTGACCGTGCCCTCGATGGTCGAGACTCCGCGCACGGCGTAGCGGCCGGTGAGCTTCACGCCAGTTTGCTCGAGCTCCATCAGGCCGAATGTCGTGAGCCAGCGCCCCGCGAACGACCCGGTTTTGTCCCTGGGCGCATCGGGATCAGGCCGCCAGCCAAACCAGGGCTGCCGCCTGTCTCCTGCCGATTGATGCCATCCCGCGAACCCGAGCCCGTCCTCCGCAAGCGTGATCCTCGCCTCGCCCCGGGGCTTGCCATCAGCCGATTTGAGCTCCAGTGCGCCGCTTCTGATCGTACCCCGTATCTCCGCCATCTGGGGGAGCGAAAACCGCACGGCGAAATCGTCGCCGGTTTTCGTGATCCGGGCCGCGCCCAGGTTCGTCTTCCACGCGCCAGCAAACCCCGGCCCGTCGTCAGCCGCGGCCGCCAGCGTGAGCGTGAGCAGCAAAACCAGATTCATGCGCCCGGTCTCAGGTGGTGAAGGAAACGAAGAACAGGTCCGCGGCAACGTGCAGTCTTCTGCCAGCGGATGGACCCGGGGGAGCCAGCGGACAGGCGCCCCGAGGAGCAAGCGAAACCCGGGCCAGAAGCCCTTCGGCTCATTTTGCCAGCGTGATGACGGTTTTGGGCGCGGAGGGTTTCTTGTTGCGCGCGGCCTTGGGCTGGTTTTTGGGCCTGGGCTCGGGATCGAAATGGATCTCGTGGCCAATGCCGTCATAGAGTACGCCGTCGCGGACGTAGGCCTGCACCGCGGCGAGCGCGTCCTCAACGGTCTTCGAGGATTCGCCGTACAGCTTGTTGGGCTTGACGGGGGATTCGAGCGTCACGCCGCTCGGGAGCATGTTCATGACCTTGTCGCGCTCCTTGAGCGGACCGGGTGCGGTCGGATCCTGGGCGCCTCCGCAACCGAGGGCGGCGAGCAGGATCAGGCTGAAAGACAAGCGGACGGAAGAGGACCGGGAGAGGGCCATGGTGCAATCCTTTCCGAGCTGAGGGGCCGGCCGGCCCCGAACGGTCAAGATGGGACGGTCATTTGAGGCCGACGATGCCTCCGGCGGAATCGACGTCGATGCGGAGCGCAGCGGGCCGTTCCGGCAAGCCCGGCATCCGGACGATCTCGCCCGTGAGTGCGACGATGAACCCTGCGCCGGCGGCGATTTCGATGTCGCGCACGGTCAGGGTAAAGCCGGTCGGGCGGCCGCGGAGCCGGGGATTATCGGAGAGCGAATCCTGCGTCTTGGCCATGCAGATGGGGAGCTGATCGTAGCCGAGCTTCTTGATCCTGGCGAGCTGGCTGGCGGCGGCGGCGGCGATGGCGATCCCCGATGCGCCATAGATCGCGCGGGCGATGCGCTCGATCTTTTGCTCGGGCGCCCAGTCGAGGGGATACAGGGGCTTGAGAGGCGTGTACGGGCCGGCGGCCGCGGCGACCACCTTCTCGGCGAGCTCGACGGCCCCCGCGCCCCCCGCACCAAAGACGTCCGCAGGCGCACACGCCACGCCCCGGCTGGCGCAGTAGCGGGCGACCACGTCCATCTCCTGGGGGGAATCGTTCGCGAACCGGTTGATGGCCACGACCACCGGCTTTTCAAACCGAGCCGCGGCGTCCAGGTGCGCAGCCAGGTTTTCAAGCCCGCGCTCCACCGCCGCGGGATTCGGCTCCTCGAGAGCATCGAGCGCAAGGCCGCCATGCATCTTGAGGGCGCGCACCGTGGCAACGAGCACAATCGCAGCCGGGTTCAGCCCTCCGCTACGGCATTTGAGATCGAAAAACTTCTCGCCCCCCAGGTCGAAGGCGAATCCAGCCTCGGTGACGGCGTAATCCGCATGGGCAAGCGCCATGCGGGTCGCAAGCACAGAGTTGCAGCCGTGCGCGATGTTCGCAAACGGCCCGCCGTGGATGAACGCAGGGGTCGACTCCGTGGTTTGCACCAGGTTCGGCAGCAGGGCTTCTGAAAGGATCGCCGCCATCGAGCCAATGACGCCGGTCGAGCCCGCACACACGGGTTGGCCGTCGCGGGTGTAACCGATCAGAATCCGCTCGAGCCGGGCGCGAAGGTCGCTCGGCGAGTCGGCAAGGCAAAGAATCGCCATGACCTCGCTGGCGGCCGTGATGTCGAAGCCGGTCTCGCGCGGAACGCCCTGGCTGGGTCCGCCGAGACCGATCACAACCCGCCTGAGAGACCGGTCGTTCATGTCGAGCGCACGCTTCCAAACAACCTTGCGCGGGTCAAGCTCCGTCGCGCGGAAGTGCAGGGCGTTATCAATGGAGGCGGCTAGCAAATTATGCGCAGCGGTGATGGCGTGAAAGTCGCCGGTGAATTGCAAGTTGATGGTGTTGGACGGCTCGACCTTGCTCTTCCCGCCGCCCGTCGCGCCCCCCTTGCGACCGAAGACCGGCCCCATCGACGGCTGCCTGAGCGCAAGCGCTGCCGATTTGCCAATTCGCACCAGCCCCTGCGCCAGCCCGATCGACGTGGTGGTTTTACCTTCCCCGGCAGGCGTGGGCGTGATCGCCGAGACCAGAATGAGCTTGCCCTGCGGGCGGCTGGAGGCCGCGGCGGCGATCGCTTCCAGACGAATCTTCGCCTTGTCGCGCCCAAACGGCTCGACGTGGTCTGTGGCGATACCCAGTTCCCCAGCAACTTCGGCTATCGGTCGAAGCACGTGAGCCTACCTCATCATTTCAAAGCCGGCAAATGCCTGCCACGCTGGCCGATCCAGCCACGCGCCCGCCCGGGAGACTTGCCTTCCCCACGGCCCGAAGCGGGTGGTCGACACGCGCGGCCGGAACCACGCGGCAGAGTAACAACCACCGCGGCAGATACCTGAGTTTGACCAAGGTTATCAAGCCAGCGCGGGGACTCGCTAGAGCGTAGCTCGTGAACGTCGCTCCCAGGCAGCAGAGGGTGCACGTCCGTCCGCTCCATGAGGATCCCAGCGCGAATCTGGGTACGCGTGATCGACCCGTGAAGGAGCATCCCCGCGGCACAAAACTCCCAGTCGTCAAGAATCGCCTTCCAGGAACAACCCGCCCAGCCGGAGCCCGGCAACAGGATCGCGTGGCCGCCGCATCCGAAATCTCGCAGCCACCTCCCGCGCAGGCCTTGGCCTGTCGCAGCGCGCTGGCTTCGCATTTTCCGCGCGATGGGTTCGGACTGTCGCGGCGCGCTGTTTGTCGCGGCGCGCTGGCTTCGCGTTTTCCGCGCGCTGGGTTCGGTCCGCGCATAGGAGCCCTCGTGCGCTCCTGCGTCGTCCACACGTCGCGGTTTTTCCGCGCGGTGGGTTCGGTCCGTAATCGACGGTTCTCGAGTGATGGCTTCATGTTATGGCGAGCTTGAACTCGGATTTGCGCAGCGGTTGTGGCACCAATTTCTGACACGCTTTGGCTTCACTTTCTGACGCGACTGGGTTCAATTTCTGGCGCACTTGGGTTCGGTTCGTCGCCGCGGAAACAACGCCTTCGACTGCGCGCCTGATACGAGCACGCAGCGCGCGCTCGTGCGTGCATTCGCGCCAGGTCCGCCCCTCAACGCCGGCGCTCAGCCGGTCACAATACGAGCACGCAGCGCGAGCAAGTGCGTGCATTCGTGCCAGGTCCGCCCCTCAACGCCGGCGCTCAGCCGGTCCCAACGCCGGCGCACAGCCGGTCACAATACGAGCACGCAGCGCGAGCAAGTGCGTGCATTCGTGCCAGGTCCGCCCCTCAACGCCGGCGCCCAGCCGGACTCGATCTTTCCGCGCGTTGGGTTCGGTCCGCGCGGGCGCAATGGGTTCGGTTCGCACGGGCACAATGGGTTCGGTTCGCAGTCGACGGTTCTCCTTTACTGGCTTCATGTTCTGGCGAGCTTGAGCTCGGATTTGCGCAGCGGTTGTGGCACCAATTACTGACAAGCTTTGGCTTCACTTTCTGACGCGATTGGGTTCTTCGCCGACACGGAAACAACACCCTCGACCGCGCCCCCGATACGAGCACGCAGCGTCAGCAAGTGCGTGCATTCGTGCCAGGTCCGCCCTGACCGCCTGCGCCCAGCCGGTCCCAATACGAGCACGCAGCGCGAGCAAGTGCGTGCATTCGTGCCAGGTCCGCCCCTCAACGCCGGTGCCCAGCCGGTCACAAAACGAACACGAACCGCAGGCCAGGTGCGCAGGCACGCTCCGCATCGGCCTTACGGGTTCATCGACTCGGGAATCGCCGAGGTGCTTTGCGTGAGTCGTGGAAGGTGAAATACGGACGGCTCAGATGCCGTTCCAGGTTCTTCTCACCATGAATCTAACGCACGTTGTCGCAGCTCGAATCAAGAACCTCCCGATTTCTGCCTGGCCTGGTCGGACTGCGCAAGGACTGCGGATTCTCGCGAACATCCCAATCATGACGCCCGATGA
>DAIDHX010000036.1 GCA_027451885.1 Planctomycetales bacterium | reverse complement strand
GGCAGGATACGTGCGACCTCCGGGAGCTCGTGGTGAAAGGCTGTGTCGAAGCAGGCGACCTGAAGCCGGTTGGGATCAAGCTGGGCGCATGCTTCGATCAGTGCGATCTCACCTGGCAAGTGATTGGGCGCGAAGGGGATTATCGCGCGAAGCGAGTCAAGCAGCGCGGGTGTGATCGGCTCGGGGCGATGGTGTCGGCCGCCACCATGTACCACGCGGTGGCCGATCGCGATGATCGGCATCCGCTCGATCTGCGCCCCCAACGCGTGATCGACGATCCGCATGGCATCGAGCAAGGTCGCGGCGCTGATCTTCTGATCGAGCGTGTTCTCGCCCGCGCCCGTCTTGATCACGAGCCTCCCATCGGGCTTGCCCACGCCCTCAACCTGGCCAGTGAGTCGTCGCCGCGGAGGAAGAACGGCCTCGAACACCGCGAACTTAAGGCTCGAGGAACCACCGTTGATCGTGAGCACGACCGAGTGGCCAGTGGTTGTACACCGAGACGGGGCGCTTTCTGGAACTGGCTCGTTGCTCATCTCCGCCGTCTCCTCGTTCGTTGCGGGATTGCGCCAGGCCTGGAGATCGCGTTGCACGGTACCGACGGCCGTTGGGCTGGGCAAGCCCATCCACGAGACTCAACCCGCCCGCGCCGGCCTGTTATGCTGCCCGGATCACGAGGATGCAACCTCGCCCCGCTTGTGGAGCCCCGCCATGAAGTCGTGCCCAGCCGTTCTGCTCGTTTGCTCGGTGCTTTCCCTCTGCCCCGCGCGGGGTTACTGCGGTGATCCGCCAGCCGAGAACAGGCCCACATTCTGGGTGATCCCGCACACGCACTGGGAAGGCGCAGTCTTCAAGACGCGCGAGGAATACCTGGAAATGGGCCTGCCCAACATCCTCAAGGCGATGAGGCTCCTGCGAGAACAGCCACGATTTCACTTCACGCTCGACCAGGTCGCGTATGTGCGGCCATTTCTCGAGCGCTATCCCGAATTCGAGCCGGACTTTCGCCGTTTCATCCAGGAAGGGCGACTGCAAATCACAGGCGCGCTTGATGTCATGCCGGACGATAACATGCCCGGCGGCGAAACGTTTATTCGCCAGATGCAGTACGGCAAGGGATATTACCGCGAAAAACTGGGAATCGACGTCACCTCGGCCTGGTTGATCGATAGCTTCGGGCATCATGCGCAACTGCCCCAACTTCTTGCAAAGGCTGGATTCAAGAGCTTCTGGTTCGTTCGCGGCGTGCCGAAGCAGGAACATCCGGCGGAGTTTCTCTGGGAAGGGATCGACGGCACGCGGATTCCTTCGTTTTATCTTCCCCATAGCTATGCACTTCTTTATGGTGCGCCGAGGGACCAGGCGGCATTCCGGTCATGGGCGATCGGGCGTTTCAAGCTGCTCGATCCAAACGCGCGAGGCGCGGATCGCGTGGGGCTCACGGGGCCGGATGTGAGCGAACCCGAAGAGCATCTCGCAAGCCGAATTGAGGAATTCAATCGCGATCCATCCGCCCCCTTCAGCATGCGCATGGCCGTCCCGGCCGATTACGAGAAGGCGGCCGGCGATCCCGCACGCTGGCCCGTCTTCAAGGGCGAGCTCAACCCGATCTTCCAGGGGATCTACAGCAGCCGGATCGAGCTCAAGGCGTGGATGCGCGTGATGGAGCAGAAGCTGCTCGCGGCGGAAACGCTTGGGGCGCTGGGCGCCTGGATGGGCGCCCCGGCGGATCTCCCAGGGCTCTGGGCGGCGTGGGAACCAACGCTTTTCAACCAGACCCACGACCTGGCCTCGGGCGTGATGACCGACCATGTCTACGACGACACGATCCTGAGCTATCGATACTCCGAACGCCGGGCCGACGCGGTTGCCGATCAGGCGTGGGAGCGCATGGCTTCGCGCATCGATACCCGTGGGCCAGGCGCGGCGGTGCTGGTCTTCAACCCGCTCTCATGGCCGCGCTTCGACGTGGCCGAGGTCACGATCGGCTTCGCGGAAAAGGGGGTCACGGGCGTGCGGATCCAGGCGCAGCCGGCCACACGGCAAGACCAGGTCCCGGTCCAGTTCCTCGAATCAACGCGCTATGCCGACGGCGGGCTCAAGACGGCGCGGATCGCGTTCCTGGCGAATGCGCCCGCCCTGGGCTGGTCGATTTATCATGTTTCGCCGACGCATGGCGAACCGCCCGCGCCATTCGTTTTTCCCACCTTGAAGGTCGGTGACGGATCGACGGAGCTCGGGGCTGGTCACGTGCGGGTACGGGTTGATCCCTCCACGGGCGCGATCACGTCGTTAAGCGGCCTGCATTCGCAAGGGGAGTTGCTTGCGGCTGCCGGAAACGTGGTCGCGCGCGAGCAAGATCGCGGCGATCTTTGGGAGCTCTACAAGGGCCTCGATGGTGGAAGCCGCGTGGCCATGACCACGCGCCAGTCAGCGCCTGCTCGAGGCAAGGCCGCCTTCAGCGACGAGGGGCAGGGCAAGCCAGGGACGCTCGTCACGGGCCCCATCTTCGCCGAGCTGAACGTCGATCGCGCGTTCGGCTCGGGGCGATTCGCAACGCGGGTGCGCGTTTATCTCGCACTCAAACGCATCGAGATCACCACCCGGCTTGTCAACCAGGAGCGTTACGTGCGCTATCAGGCGCTGTTTCCCACGACGATCAAGGGGGCGAAAAGCACGCACGCGATTCCGTTTGGCGCGATCGATCGCCCCGAGGGGATTGAGTTCCCCGCGCAGAACTGGGTCGACCTGAGCGACGGCGCCCGCGGGCTGGCGATTCTCAACATCGGACTGCCGGGGAATGTCACGACCGACGGCACGATGATGCTCTCCTTGTTGCGGGCGCATACGCTTGGTCGTTACGGATTCGGCGGCGGCTACGAGCCTGGGATGTCGTCCGAGTCGGGCTTTCAGTTGGGCCAGGAGCGCACGATGCGTTACGCGCTTTTGCCGCATGCGGGCGATTGGCGAAAAGGCGATCTTGAGCGTGAAGGGCTGGCGTTCAATCGTCCCTTGATCACCCGGCCCGTGATTCAGCACAAGGGCGTTCTGCCGCCGCACTGGAGTTTGCTCGCGATTCGTTCGCCGAACATCGTGGTCTCCTCAATCAAGCCGGTCCAGGGCGGCGAAGCGGCGATCCGCCTGTTCGAAACCAACGGCCAGCCCGCGCAAGGCGTCAAGCTCAGCTTCACTCCCAAGGTGATCGAGGCGCGTGCGGCAAATCTGCTCGAGGAGCCTGCCGAGGTTCTCAAGGTCGAGTCAAACGCCCTCTCGCTCGACTTCAGTCCGTTCGAGATCAAGACGATCCGTGTCCGGTTCGAGCCGCTGGGTGCTGGGAGTTCTTGAAGATCAAAGCCCGGCACTCCCGAAATCAGGAGCTTCGATCACGCGTGGGCAGGGGGGGAGCGAGCTCAGGAATGTCCGTCCGTAGGGTTTCGTGAGCACGCGTGGATCAAGGATGACCACGATGCCGCTGTCATTATGGGCGCGGATCAAGCGGCCGAAGCCTTGCTTGAGCTTGATCACCGCTTCCGGGACCTGATACTCGATGAACGGATTACCGCCGCGGGCTCGAATGGCCTCAAGCCGGGCCTCAAGCAGGGGATGACTCGGCACTGAGAACGGCAATTTTGTGATGATCACATTCGAGAGTGCCTCGCCGGGAACATCGATTCCCTGCCAGAAACTATCCGCGCCGAAGATGACGCTGTCCACGTCGGCCTTGAACGCCTCAACCATCTTGGAGAGCGGCATGCCGTCGCTCTGAGTGAAAAGCGCAATGTTCCTCCGCGCAAGGAAGGGTGTGATCGCGCGGGCCGAGGCGTCAAGCATCTTGTACGACGTGAATAGCACGAAGGCCTTGCCGTGCGTCTTGTCGAGATAATGCGCGATCGCGCGCACGGACTCGCGCTCAAAGGCCGCGGCATCGCTGGTTGGGTCAGGCAAATTGCGTGGGATATGAATCGCGACGGATTTGGCGTAATCGAACGGGCTGCCCAGTGCGATCGTATCGGCGGCGGTAAGCCCCACGCGCGACTTGATAAACTCGAACGAAGGTGGCGAGCCAACGCACAGCGTTGCCGACGTGAGGACGCACGTGGACGTTTCCTCGAACAACAGGCGTCTGAGGGCGGGACCAGGATCTTCGGGCGCTGCCGCAAGCTCGATCCGGCGGAACTGGGTCCCGGTGTTCTCGACCCAGTAAACGAGTGAATCGTCGTCTTGATTAACCCAGGCGGTGATCTGGTCGGCGAGCTTGCGGCAACGATCATCGGCCGCGGCGAGCTCGAGCCGATCCTCGCGGTTTTCGATTTCCTGCGTGGCGACCGCGATCGATCCAGACAGGGCGCGCAGCTCCATCACGAGCGCGCCTGGCAGCGCAATCGGTTTGCGCACACGGCCATTGAAACCCGCGGGATGATTGGCGCGCCAGTTGGCGACCGCGTTGAAGAAGCTTTCCGCGGCGGCACGCGCGGCACGCGCGCGGTGGATCGCCTCCTCAAGCTTATGATAAGACAGCAGACCTTTGTGCGTGCGCTCGTGGTAGAGCCGATTCAAGGTAAAGTCGACGCTGCCGCTCGTCAGTCGCAGGCCGAGGTGTTCCGCGGCGACGGCCTCGAGCGTGTGCGCCTCGTCGATAATTGCGACGTCGTAATCGGGCAGAAGTTGAGCCTCGACGTCTCGGAGGGCAAGATCCGCCACCAGAAGCGCATGGTTCACGACCAGAATCTGGGCGTTGCGCATGCGGCGGCGATCCTTGAAAAAAAAACAGTCGGGGTGCCGAGGGCATTCGCGGCCCAGGCAGTTGCCGCTATCGCTCACCACCGCGTCCCAGACCGTCGATTTCGGCCGGAATCGCAGGTTCGACCGACTTCCATCCTGGGTGCTCCCCGCCCAGAATCGGAGCTCGGCAAGCTGGTCGACTTCCTCGCTCGTCTGAAAGAGCGAATCCTGCCGTTTCGTGGCGGAATCAAGCCGCCGCAGGCTCAGATAATTCGAGCGCCCCTTGACCAGGATCGCTGTGAATTCATAGGGCAGTACCGAGCGCAGAAACGGAACGTCCTTGTTGAGAAGCTGCTCCTGAAGCGCGATCGTATGGGTGGAAACGACAACCTTTTTCTCGAGCTCCACCGCGGCCTGAATCGCCGGGACCAGGTACGCGAAGCTCTTGCCCACGCCGGTGCCGGCCTCCACGATCAGATGGCCAGGCTTTTCGATGGCAGCAGCAACCGCATTGGCCATCTCAAGCTGCTGGGTGCGATGCTCGTAATTCGAGAGCCGCCGCGCAATCGCACCCGATGGGCCCAGTATGGCGGCAGGATCGAGCACGGGCATAATGGTTCGAGGGCCTCACGAGCAGCAACGAGACGAGCTCAACCAGGCGTCTTTTCCGCGTAGCGCGATCCCGATGGCCGGATCTGCCCTGCGGTCGGACTCGAGGCGGTGGCGTAAAGCTTGCGCGGAATCCGCCCAGCCAGAGCCGCGAGCCAACCGGCCTCGACAGCCAGGCGCATCGCATGCGCCATCGCGAGCGGATCCGCCGCGCCTGCGATGCCCGTATTGAGCAAGACGCCGTCGCAGCCAAGTTCCATCGCGATGGCCACGTCGCTCGCCGTGCCCACGCCCGCGTCGATGATCACCGGATACTCCGGATCGTCACCCTTGAGATCCTCAAGAATGATCCGGATGTTATTCGGGTTCAGCACGCCCTGGCCGCTGCCGATCGGGCTGCCAGCAGGCATCACGCTGGTTGCACCCGCGGCCTTCAAACGGCGCGCCATGATCGGATCATCACTTGTATAGCAAAGCACCTGAAAACCCTCGGCGACGAGAATCCGCGTGGCCTCGAGCGTGGCGACAGGGTCGGGAAGCAGCGTGCGTGGGTCTGCCAGCACCTCGAGTTTCACCCACGACGCACCCGGATTGTCCAGCCCCTCGAGCAGTTCGCGCCCCAGCCGCGCAGTGCGAAGTGCATCCTCCGCGGTGAAACAGCCCGCTGTGTTGGGAAGGATCGTGTAGCGATCGAGGTCAAGAAAATCCAGCAGGCTGCGGCCCCCCGCGTCGGTGAGCCGCTCCCTGCGTACGGCCACGGTCACCACCTCCGCGCCACTGGCTGCGAGGCAGTCACGCATGAGCTCGAGCGTCGCGTATTTACCCGTTCCCACGAAGAGACGGCTGCGAAAGACGCGCCCTCCGAGGTCAAACGGCGCGACCCTGTCTGGCTCGCCTGAACCCCCGCCCACAAGGGTGACGACTTCAAGCTCATCCCCCCCCGCAAGTCTGGTCTGGGAGTGCAGCGCGCGGGGCACAAGCCGGCGATTGAGCTCGACCGCCACGTGCTCGGAACGAACCCCTAATCGTGGCAGCAATTCGGCAATGGTGACCGGCTCGACCAGCTCGCGCGGCTCACCATTGAGCGTGATCTTGACCATCCCAGTCTCATCAACGTCGCCCGTGGTCCCGGGCGATCCGCGTTCGAAAAGTCCAGCACTCTTCGAGCCGGGAGCCGGGGCCCCGAGAACGTGTTCAATCGTATCGGCGTAGGCGAGGATGGGTCAAGAATCGCGGAGCTCAGGGACACGGTCCGAGCCCCAAAAGACGGCCGCGATCTAGTTGAAAGGACTCGAAGAAGAGTCCTCGTCGTCTGTGGGTTGCTCGAGCAAAATGAGCAGCGGGCGCGGCAACGGCTCGTGTGCGGCGTGAATCCGCCATCGCCTGGCGTCTTCCCGGGCGCTGGAACGGTTCTTCTCCGTGTTTTTCGAGCCTTGAAGCGTGAATCCATTCACGGCGACAATCCTCCTTCACATTTCGCAGACTCACGAACCTGGTGCTGGCTTTGACGCATCTGCTGCCGGTGGAGCAGAACCCAGCGGCGGAGCCGTGGGAATTGCTGGATCGCTTGTGATCTGAGGCGCGGGTGTTCCCTTGATTCGTGGCGCGGGGGTGAGGCCAGGGCCGGTCGTGGCGGCTGCCGATTTGCCGAATCGAAGTCGTTCAAACCTGGGTCGATCGCTCGCCTTCGGCGCAGCAGGATCGCCCACGCCGGTGAGGTTTCGCGACGCCCAGATCAAGATCAGCCGCTGCATCCGCTGATCGCTGTGCGCCTGCGCCTGCGTGAGCATGAACGTTCCCAGCCCCCGCTTTTGCTCAGGCCGACACCCAATCACCACCACCTGGCCCGATTCCACTACCAGATTCACCGCAAGGTCGCGCAACGTCTCTTCCGCCTGACCGTCGCTGATCTGGAATTGCTGCGGGGTCAGCGGATTTGCATTTGGTGCTGCCTGGAACGCTCGCTGAATCGGTCCATAGTGAATCTCAGGCGTCAGCCGAAGCCCAACCGCCTGTTCGGCCTCGTGTCGGACTGTCACGCGGAAAAAACCGCTGGCCGTGTCGTAATCCTTGCCGAACACCCGCCCCTCGCGGTTCAGGATCACGCTCGCCTTGTCAACTTGCTCACTCACACTCACCAGCGTCTGCTCGCCGCTCTCGACGTAGTAGCTCACCGGGTCGACCTTCTTGGGCGCGGTCGTCTCTCGCATGATCTCATCAAGCTCAAGCGGCAGCTCGCCAATGATCCGCCCCACACGCAGGCCGTTGACTTCCCACACATGGCGCTCCGCGGGAGGCACAATTTGCTCATCGGCAACTCGCCACACAACGTCGTTCACCGCGGGGTCGTCGAAGGGCCGACTGATGATCGCCACTTTCAGCAGGCAGCGCTTGGGTTCCATCACCTCGCCGCCGTGCCCGCCAATGCGCGGAATCAAACCTTTCTTGTTGTTTTTGTCGAGCGCGCAGCCCCCCAGAACAAGAAGCGCAGCAGAACCAGCCGAGACCAGGAGAGAAAGCCAGAAGCTGGCTCGACGATTCGAGCTCATGACTGCGGAGTCCTTTCCGCAAAAAATGACGCGGCCCCGAAGTGCGATTCTCGCCTCTGGTAAGCAGATCCCCTGAAGCGAGCGAAGTCTATGGGCCAGGCCGAGTCTCGTCAATCACAACCGATGAAACCCGCGGATCAGAGGACCTTGCTCCTCCAAGGCCCCATCCGTCATTTGGAAAATCGGCGACACAGAGAATCTGGGGGAATCGCGAGCGGAAGAATTGAGGCACACTTTAGACTCTGGGAAGTCTGGATCGTTTACGAGATTTCAGGAGCGAAGCGAAACCGGTAGAAAGTCGGGTGTGGACGGAGCAGAGCGCTTGTGACTTGAGAGACTGGAAAGTATATGGTCGTAAATCAACTGTGTTTCGCGACGGATGCAAGGAACTCAGCCACCGAGTGTGGCTGTGGTGTGAGGCATGGAAGTCATGGACCGAGACAGTCTATTATTTGCCTCCACGCATGTGGGGTTGAACACGCTGGGCTGGGTTCACGGCCTGGGCTTGCGTGAAAACTGGATTCGGTGGGCGCCAGAGATTCTGCTTGGGCTGGCTGGCCTGGGATTTCTGGGGCTGGCTTTGCGAAAGTTGATTTTGTCGCCTGGATCTACCCTGGGCTCGAGCCGACTGCGTGGGCTAGCTGCTGCACTTGCGATCTGCGGCGCCCTTCAGATTCTTTCCGGGCTGTCGGGTGACACTCCCTCGCGCCGGGCCTGGGTCGGAATGCTCACCGCGTTTGTGTGCGTTTGCACCGCCGTTTCGCTCACGTGCGTCGCGTCTCGGCGAGAACTGGGGCATAGCCGCCAGAATTTTGAGCGTGAACTTGCGAGCCGGCAACGGGCTGAGGAGGCGCTCCGCAATAGCGAAGCCGCCGCTCGGAAACTGGCTGAGGCGGACATTCGCAAAAATGAGTTCCTTGCGATGCTCGGACACGAGCTGCGTAATCCCCTCGCGCCGATCCGAAGCGCGATCAAAATCATGAAACAACGCGGCGGGGACGATCCCGAGGTCTGCTGGGCGCGGGATGTCATCGACCACCAGGTTCACCAGATGGCGCAACTCGTCGATGATCTGCTTGAGATCTCACGCGTGACCTCGGGCAAGGTGCGGCTCCAGCGGGAACCGGTCGATGCCGCCACAATCGTGGCTTATGCCGTCGAAACCAGTCGACCCGTCGTCGAGGCGCGGCACCATCGGCTCTCGATCTCGGTCCCGGCCGATTCGCCCTATGTCGACGCCGATCCCATTCGCATGGCGCAGGTGCTTTCCAACCTGCTCAACAACGCTGCCAAGTACACGGAACAGGCGGGCAGAATCCGGCTGACAGTCGCCACCGAAGGCAGCCAGGTGATCTTCCGAGTTCGCGATAACGGGATCGGAATTCCCCCAGAAATGCTCTCAAGCATCTTTGAGGTTTTCGCCCAGGTCGATCATTCGCTCGATCGCTCGCAGGGGGGGCTTGGTCTCGGGCTCACCCTGGTCAAGAGCCTGGTCGAAATGCACGGCGGCAGCGTGCAGGCGCTGAGCGAAGGGCTCAATATGGGAAGCGAATTCGTCGTGCGTTTGCCGCTGCTCGCCCCTTCCAGGACCGCGTGTGAGGCCCATGAAGCAATCGATGTGATCGAAGAAATCGATCCCTTGCCGAAGAAAGCCCAGCTCACCAGAACGCCGCGCAAGGTGCTGGTGGTAGACGACAACGTGGCCTGGGCGCAGAGCCTGGCCATGGTGCTCCGGCTCGAAGGCCACGACGCCATGGTTGCTCATGATGGTGCCGAGGCCATCGAGCAGGTGCGCACGTTTCGGCCCGCGATCGTGCTCATGGATATTGGCCTGCCCGGTATGAGCGGCTACGACGTGGCGAGCAGCATCCGCTCCGATGAGGAACTTTCTCGAGGAATCGCGCTGATGGTTGCGGTGACCGGCTACGCCGAGGACGAAGCCCGGAAACGCTCTCGCGAATCCGGATTTGATCATCATCTGATCAAGCCGGTCGATCCGGACCTGGTGCTCGCTCTGGTCTCCTCGCTCGAATGGGACGATGCGCAATCGCAGGCCGAGGCCGAACGATCAAGCGCGCCTGCTCCTGCGCTTGTTACTTCGAGATCGTCGCTGGGGGCAGGTGACGATCGGCGAAGGTCATGACGGCGTCCCAGTCGTCCCCTGTCACGGAATGCCCGCCGGGTCGAATGTGATACCCGATCGTACTCTTGATAAGCTGATCCGGCGCGGGAGCCGGCATCTCCTTCGTGGCGAGACCGTCGGTTCCCAGCAGACGGTAAACAGGGTCTGCTCCAAGCGCCCCCAGGAATTCGCCTTTGGGGTCGGCCCAGAGATCCTCGGCGGCTGAGCAGATCAGGACCGGCCGAGGCGCAACAAGGGCGATCAGTTCGTGTTGATCCAGAGGCAACGCGCTTTCGTTGTTGTTGTACTTGCGGAAGTTTTTGCAGAACCAGTGCGGAAAGCTGGTGTTGATCCGCGCCACGTTTTCGCCGAAATCCCGCTTTGAAAGTGCGGCGCCCCCGCAGCCGGACTGAAGCGAAACCACAATCGCGAACCGCTCATCGCGTGCTCCAGCCCAGAGGGCGGTCTTGCCCAGGCGGGAATGCCCCATCACGACCACGCGCCGCGCGTCCACGCCGGGTGCGGTCTCCAGATAATCCAGCATTCGCGACAGTCCCCACGCCCACGCGCCGATTGATCCCCATTCATCATCCGCAGGATGGGTTTGACCAGGCTGGTAGAAGAGGGGATGAATGCCGTTTACGAAACCATCGTCATAATCGGGATCGACATCGGAGTAGCACGCCGTGGCCAGGCCGTAGCCACGATCAAGGATTCGCTCAAGGGGCCACGAGGCATGATCCGAACCCCGCTGGCGACGATTGGGTTCGTCCTTGTTACTGTGCGGCGGCCGCGGCTCGAGCCGTGTCGGGATGATGGCGGGATCCGGATCAATCGTCTGATTGCCCCAAAAATTGTAGGCCAGCAGAATCGGGGCTGGTGTTGCCTTCTTCGGGGTATACAGCAGCATGTCGATTCTGGGACCATCCGCGGCGCCGCCAAGCTCGATCGTGATTTCCCGGCGAATGGCCTTGCCACCAACGGCGGTCTCGTCTCTCGAACGTTCGTGAAATCGCGCAGTCAAAGGCCGCGGCGGCGACGGCGTCTTGCCATAAACCTCAACTTCAAACAGCCGCATGAGCTCCTCACGCCGCGCTGGCCACTCTGACTTTGACTCCACAGCGCGGCCGTCGAGCTTCCTGAGCGGATCGGGCAACGTGTAAGGCGGCACCTTGGATTCGTCTTGATTGATTCGAATCTCCGGCGGCCTGGATGCCTTCGAAGCCTGCGAAACCATGCAAGTCGCAAGGAATAAAAAGCCGATCGACATGGATGCGATCCTCGTGCCGGTGACTCATTCAGCAGTGCGCGCCGCCATTTGTTTCATCATCTCGGATTCCGAGACTCCAATCCAGCAGTGACCCTGGCCAGGCTTGTAGCGGATCAGTCCGTCGAACCGCGGCTGCGCGCGCCGGAGAAACGCATCAAGACGATGAACGGCGTTGTTGAGAAAGTAATCATCGGCGTCCCCTACCCAGATGTGAATCTTGCCGTTCAGGCGCGGGGCAAGTTCGGCCCACTGATTCGCGAGCCTCTGCCGCAAGTCGTAACGCTTCCAGGCATCGGCGGCGCGGCGGTTGATGACTCCCGTGCGGGGATCCCAGAGCGGCACAGGCCGCCCATCCCCGCCACGCGGCCCGTACGCCGCGTTCCAGGCCCCCCATTGACCGCCAGACATTGTCCACGAATCACCCAGGCCAAGCACGTTCTCGAGCCGCAGCTCGTGGCGCATCGTGTACCTGACCTCGCCCGAAGTCTCGCGGGCGCCTGGCCGCTCAAAGCCACGAGAGTTCACATATGCATTTTCATCATCATAAATATTTACAAGTTGAAATGAATGAAAGTCCACACTGTCTGGGCAAAACGACCAGGCGCCATTGAAGAAATCGGGATAGAACACCTGGAGTGCAAGCGCAACCCAGCCCCCGGTTGAACCGCCATCAAGCACGCGTGATTTGCCATCGCCTCGACCCCCGTAAAGACGCTCGACATGGGGGATCAATTCCTGGGTTAGAGCCGCGCCATACGGCCCATGATTGGCCGAATCAATCTGATACGGGTCGCCGAGCGGACCCGCGCCATCGAGATGCAAGAGAATCATCCGCGGCGCGTCGTTCGCCAGCCAGGCTGCGCGAAAGGGCGAGCCAGCGGTCATCATTCCGCCCACTCCAGTAAAGCGCGATCCATAGCCGCCAATATGGACTCGCAACGGATACCGCCGACCTGGGTCGCGACCATGATCCCGCGGCAGAATAATGCCAGCTCGCAGGTCGATCGGTCTGCCGTGAAACGCGCTTAATAACCGCGAGCGAAGCCTCACGAATTTCACCAGTTCCGTCTCGACCGGGAACGACTCCTCAGGCACGCTCTCCGTCAATTCAAGATCGATCGCGGTGGACTCTTCGGACCTGATACGCACGTGAGCGGTGCGGCTGTAAAGATCACCTGGTGCATTCAGAAGGTTGAGATCTCGATTCCGATGCAGCAGCGCCTGTACCGCGTAGTCTCCGGCAGGGATCTGGCTCAGGCGATCGAAGGGAAAGCGCGTGCAGCGTTCATCGAGTACGGCGATTGAGCCAGCATCGAGCCCGCGAACGTCGCGTCCAATGACCACCGGCGAGTTCATACCGCCGGGTTCGATGGCGTATCTGGGCTCGCCGCCTTCGCCTTTTGCAAGAACCACGATCAAGCGCGCATCCGCGGGCCAGCCAGAGCCGGCGTTATCGATGCCGAGACGTGTGCGCATCGCCGGGGCCAGATGCACCAGGAAGCGTGGCGGATGCGCGAGCTCGGCCGCTTGAACGACCTGAGACCCACAAAACGCAAGGCACACAGCGAGGGACCGCAGAACCAGACCGCGATCCAGGTTCAATAAAAAGCTCATGATGTAACAATCCCCCTCGGTGAAGCGAGGATGGCATCGTATGGGCTTTCGACCCGTGCGGATAGAGGCTGCTTTTTGAAGAGCAATCCGGCTCGAGCGAGTCTGTTACGCCAATCGTGCTGGAGCTCCGATTTCGCTGTGATCGTAATGGATCACACGATTC
This sequence comes from Planctomycetales bacterium, assembly GCA_027451885.1. Lineage (GTDB taxonomy): Bacteria > Planctomycetota > Planctomycetia > Isosphaerales > Isosphaeraceae > JAKBAP01. The sequence continues at coordinate 31,341 of DAIDHX010000036.1, read as the reverse complement.
CGCCCAGCTTGTTTTGAGCGATAAAGCGCGCGGTCGGCTCGATCGACGAGCATTGCGGAAGTTGAAATCAAGTCGCCGGTGGTGGCAATACCGAGACTTGCCGTCACGGCCCTGTGCGTCCAGATCTGGTTTTCGATTGCTTTCCGAAGCCTTTCGGCAACCCGGAGCGACTCATCCTGGTCGGTGCCCGGTAAAAGTACGACAAATTCCTCGCCGCCGTAACGCGCGACCACGTCATGCCCGCGCACCGCCATCCGGAGAAGCTGACCCACGCCGTGGAGAACCTCATCGCCAGCAGGATGGCCGAACGCGTCGTTGTATTCCTTGAAGCGGTCGATATCGAGCATGATCAGGGAAAGCGGCGATTCGAGCCGCTCCGACTGGGCGAAGAGCAGCTCGAGATCCTCGCGGAAGCGCCGCCGATTCTTGACGCCGGTGAGCTCGTCCACCGCAACCAGTTCCCGCAGCCGGGCGTTTTGCCGTGCCAGTTGTTCGTGTACCGCCAGGATGCGCTCGGCAATCTCGAGCCTGAGCGCGAGCTCGTCTGGATCGGGGGGCTTGGTCAAAAAGTCGTCGGCCCCCGCACGCAGACCGGTGAGCTTGTCATCCCGGCGATCGAGCGATGTTAGCAAGATAATGTACGTATATTGCTCCGCCTGTGCGAGACGGATACGGCGACAGAGCTCGGGACCGTCAAGCCTGGGCATCATCCAGTCGGAGATAAGCAGGCTCGCGCCCTCTTCCTGAACGAAGTGCCAGGCTTCCTCGCCATCCTGGGCGACCGTCACCTGGTGGCCCATCTTTTCGAGCGTTCGTCTCAGGAAAATCGCGGCCATGGCCTGGTCCTCCGCGATCAGGATCTTCATGATCGGCTCTCCACGAGAACAAAACCCTCCAGAGTTTCGCGGATCGGTTTCCACGCTATGGCGAGGCAAGAAAATGCGGCAGCAGCAGCGACGAGATCGCCGCGTCTTCCCGCCGCCTCAATTCGCGAGGCCGCGTCCGCAACCGCCTGCGCGGCCACGGTTCGGCTGATTCCCTTGATTCCGTGGGCTTCGGCAACGATTCGCGCGAAATCGTGCGCGGCGAAGCCCTGTTCAAGCCCTGTGATCGCCTTCGGGACAGACTCCAGATACGACTCGGCAAGCTCACGCATGAAGCCTTCGTCGCCGCTGCAAATGCCGGACAGATTCTCAAGGAATTGCGTGTCGTGCGTGATCCTGGAAACCGGCAGGACGAGGGGTGACTGCGCAACTTGCCCGAGCGCCGCCGCAAGCTCTGCGCGGCGTACCGGCTTGGCGAGATAGCCATCGAATCCTGCGGCGAGGCAGCGCTCGCGATCGCCCTGCATGGCATGGGCCGTGAGCGCGATGATCGGTGTTTTCTGATTGAGCGCTTGCTCGCGCTCGCGGATTACCCGCAGCGCCTCGAACCCATCCATCTCAGGCATTTGAACATCCATGAGAATGACGTCAAACGTTCCCGACTCCCAGGCCCGAACGGCCTGAAGCCCATCGGCGGCCACATGCGTCTCGTGGCCGAGCTGCTCGAGCAAGCGCGTGGCCACTTTTTGATTCACGGCGTGATCTTCCGCCAGAAGTACGCGCAACCGATGACCGCTGGTCAGTACTGAGACGACGGGCGGCGCGAACGCGCTATCCGGCATGGGACGTTCACGGTGCGCAGCATTGACAAGGGTGTCAAATAGCTCGGACTGTCGAATGGGCTTGGTGAGGCAAGCGACGATGCCTTTCGAACGACACGTTTCGGAGTTTTCATCGCAGCCAGCGGAAGTCAGCAGAATGACCTTCGGGCTGCCAGTTGTTGCATCGGAAGCGATCGCCGCGGCCAGCTCAAAACCGTCCATCTCGGGCATCATGCCGTCCACAAGCGCCACCGGGATCGGTGAGCCCTTGGCGGCATAGGCCCGCAAGATCCCAAGCGCGGCTCGACCGCTCTCGACCGACGTCGGGCTCATTCCCCAGTTCACAAGCAATTCTTGCAGAATCATCCGATTTGTCTGATTGTCGTCGACGATCAGAATCGGCAGATTTTCAAGCTCGACGAGCGATGGCGACGGACCCGCCGAGGCATCCTTCGGCGCCGCCGTGAATGCGAGCGTGAACCAGAATGTACTCCCCACTCCAGGCTGGCTCTCAACCCAAAGCCGGCCACCCATGAGCTCCACCAGTTTGACGGAGATGGTCAAACCAAGCCCGGTTCCACCAAAGCGCCTGGTCGTCGAACCATCGGCTTGTTCAAACGGCTCAAAGATCCGGGATAGCTTGTCGACGGGGATGCCAATCCCGGTGTCTGAAACGGCGAATCGCAATCGAATTGTGCTGTCGCCGTGATCCTCAAGGCCGACGTGGACGACAACCTCGCCGCGCTCGGTGAACTTGATGGCATTGCCAACCAGATTGACCAGGACCTGCCGCAAACGGCCGGAGTCGCCAATGAGATCCTCTGGCAACTCGGGGCCAATCCGGCTGGCAAGCTCGAGGCCTTTGGAGTGCGCCCGCAGCGCCAGGGTCCGCAGGGTATCTTCCACCACCGTACGCAGAGAGAAGGGCGCTGGGTCAAGCGTAAGCTTTCCAGCTTCGATTTTGGAAAAATCGAGGATGTCGTTGATCACCGTGAGCAGCGCATCGGCCGAGCTTTTCACGAGACTCAAATACTCGCGCTGGCGAGCATTCAGCTCGGTGTCGAGCGCGAGCTCAGTCATGCCGATGATCCCATTCATCGGCGTCCGGATCTCGTGGCTCATGTTGGCGAGGAATTCACTCTTGGCGCGGCTGGCGGACTCAGCGGCTTCCTTGGCGTTTCGCAGTGCGATCTCGGCCTGTTTGCGCTCCGTCAAGTCGTGCAGGACCACCAGTAACAACTCACGCCCCGCAACGTCGATTGGCGAAAGGGTCACCTCGCAAGGCACGTAGGCTCGGTTATCGAACCGCTGGATGGTCCAATCAAAACGATGGAAGCCCTCGTTGCGGGCGAGGGCGTCATACCGCACGCGCTCAACCGAGGAGAGTCGCCCATCCGGCTGTTCCTCAGGCCCGAAGTCCGCCGGATGACGTCCCAGCATCTGCGACAGGTCGCGGCAGCCGTAAAGCTCGAGCGCCGCACGATTACAATCAATAACACCTTCCTCTTCAGAAAATAAGATGTGTGCATTGCTTGATTGTTCGAAAAGCGCCTTGAAGCGATCCTCGGCTTCCTTGCGCTCCGTGATATCCTCGGCGGTTCCAAGTACGAGCTTCGGCTCTCCCGCGGAGTCGCGCTCGAAGATCAACTCCCGCGCACGCAGCCAGCGCCAGGTTCCGTCCGCGTGGCGGACCCGCGTGTCGAACTCGAGCACACCTCCGTCGGCCACATCCTGGAATCGCCGGCCGTCGCCCGTGAAGCCAAGCCTGGTCGCGTCATCGGGATGAACGCAATCATCGACGAGTTGTGGACCAGGATGCTCATAGATGTCATCAAGCTTGTAACCGAGCAAGCTCGTCACCCGAGCGTTTGCCCAGACGACATGGCAGATCTGCAGATCGAAAAGATAAATGATCGAGGGGTTGGCCTGGGTAAGACTCTCGACAAAGCGTTCGCGCTCGCGGGCCTGCTCCTCGGCTCGAATTCGCTCAGCGACTTCCACCACGAGCGATTCATTCACCTTGCGCAGCTCATCCGTGCGTTCCAGGACGCGCCGTTCCAGCTCGTCGTGCGCGTCTTGAAGAATCTGCTGGGCGCGGCGCTGATCGTCGATGTCGGTACAGGTGCCAAACCATCGCACGACCGCCCCGTTCGAATCTCTTTGCGGCAGACCCTGCGCCAGGAACCAGCGGTATTCACCATCGTGCCGGCGCAGCCGATAATCGATCTCGTACGACTCTCCCGTCGCGAGTGAATGATTCCAGCGATCGACCGTTCGCTCCAGGTCGGAGGGATGCAGGAATTTGGTCCAGGTGTCGCTTGTGCGAGGCGCGTGCGGATCAACCCCGAAATACTCAAACCAGCGGTGATTGAGATACTCTTCCTGGCCATCCCCACCGAAGACCCACAGGATTTGGGGAATGGCTTCTGAAACGACGCGAAATCGAGTTTCGCTTTCGCGCAGGGCTTCTTCACTGCGCCTCCGTTCCGCGACTTCATCTTTGAGCGTTGAATTGATGAGCTCCAGCTCCGCCGTTCGTTCCTGGACCCGGATTTCGAGCTCGTCGCGGGCTGCTCGTAACGCTGTGTCGGCCAGGCGGCGTTCGACAAACAATCCAATCTGGCGCCCAAGGGTCACGAGCAGATCCTCAAGGGCCTGATCCATCTGGATTCGCGTGTGCGTCAGGAACGTGACCACGCCGTAAAAGGCATCGCCGACGGCGAGTGGAAACGCAACCGCGGACTTGAATCCCGCGGGCTGGCTGAGCTCGAGGCGGGAAAAGTGCGGGTCCGATTCCAGATCAGCACTCCAAAGAGGAACGCCGAGTTCCCAGACACGGCCAGCCAGACCGACGCCTGTCGCAAATTGATATGTGCGGGATGACCGCAGAAAATGGCGAATCGCTTCGGTCGCGGGATCCTGGCACCAGTTGTCGCCGCAGCGGAGCGTTTTCGTTTCGGGGTCGAGGAGCCAGAACTCACCGCACTGCAAATGGAGCGTCTCGCCGATGACGCGCAGAAGCTCCGGCATTGCGACTTCGATGGAGTCTGCTTCCGTGAGCACGCGCATGGCCGAGTGCTGGGTTTGCATTCGATCGTGTGCCGCTTTCGCCTCGGTGACATCCCGCGCGGTCATGGCGCCGCCGACAATTCGCTCCGATCTGTCTCGCATCGGAGAGATCGTGAGCGAGACGTGGATTAACCGGCCGTCCTTGGCTCGACGTACCGTCTCGTAATGCTCGAGCCGCTCACCGGTCCAGAGCCGGGCGAGAATTCGCGGAGTTTCATCGAAGCGGTCGATCGGTGAGAGAACCGTGATCGACCGGCCAAGGACTTCGATGGATGTGAAGCCGAAGATTTGCTCGGCTCCCCGGTTCCACGAAGTGATGATTCCCTCAAGGCTGATACTGATAATGGCGTCATCGGAGGATTCCACGATCGCCGCCAGCCTGCGATCGAGCAGCTCCGCGCGCCGAAGCTCATCGGCTTGCCGTTTAAGCTCGGCATTCGCGCTTCGCAATTCGGCCGTGCGTTCCTCCACGATCCGCTCTACCTGGGCGTGTGACTCCTCGATCTCTGCCTGGCGGAACGCCAGCTCTCGCTGCTGCTGGATCCAGTCAAAACACCCCTTCACCAGCACCACGTCTTCGAACACGACCCAGGCCGAGTGCTCCACCCAGCGCCAGGGGCTCGCGGTGAGCACCCCAAAGACCGAGCGAGGCCAGTAATAGCCTCGCAGCAGATGGTCGATGGCCACGATCACGGATGCGCTTGCCAGGACTTTCCAATCGTGGTAAAGCGCGAGAAAAGCCAGCGATCCAAAAATAAAGAAGTGTGTCTCGATTCTCCCTCCCATGAGGTGAATCAAAAGTGCTCCCAGAAGCATCTGGCCGATCCCAACGACATGCCTCGTCACGACCACGCCGGGGCGCAAGAGCGAAAGCGCGAGCGGCAAGCTCACGATCACAGCGCCCAGCGAGACCGCGACCGCCACGTGGTTGTCGATCAAACTGGTTCCATCCCGCCAGGCATAGGGCGACACGAGCACAGAGGTGCAGATCAGCCCAGACCATTCCAGGATCAGCAGGACCGCGAAGAGGTAATCAACCCGTCGCTGACTTTCATCCAACTGGGTGGCGAAAAGCTGATCAGCGCGCTCGATGATCGAGCGATGGGCATGTTCCGGGTCGTGTCCGGTAGGCGTCATGGACTGCGCTCCGCGGGACGACTTGCTCCGCCCAGTTGACACCCAAAGACAGGGCAGCCGGAGATCCCCGGATCTCGCCCCTCAACCCAGGCGAGCACCGCATCGCATCCATAATTTCCGCCCTGATGCCCACGAGATGCGGTCAGACCACCGGAATAAACGAGAGTGCCCGCGGTGTGATAAAGCAGGGAGTGCCCGGAAGTCTTCATCCCAAACCGGCGGATTTCAGATCCATCCTGATCATGCACTGTCACAACTCCAGGAAGTTGACTTAGCCGCAATAGCTCAGAGGAATTCGCGTCCCCGGCTCGATCTCCAGCCGAGTCGTCCAGGACCAGAATCAGGCTCAAGCGATCGCCGCTGTGTGCGAGCAGCCTTTCCAGTTCTCCAAGCGAGGCGCTCGTGCACGGGCAACCGAGGTCGAGAAAGACGAGCAAGGACCACGGGCGTTGCGAGATCGGAATCGCGCTCGCTTGCGGCCAGATTCCCGGCGGCGCTCCCGCATCTCCAGGGCGCGCACTATAGGCCTGAAGCGCGAGCAGGCCGACTCCTGCAAATCCGCCCCAGCACAGCACTAACGCCATGGTTAGAAGAATGGATTTCGTTGTTTTTGCCATGTTTCGTGACCTAATCCAGAGCCAATGCTCGGATTGGTTGACCGGCTTCCGATCAGAACATAGAACAGATTCGGGACCGCGGCGTGCCGTATCGACTTGTGCGCCATGGGGTTGGTCGCTTTGGATACGAGCGCCTGGCCGAATTTAGCCAGGTTCGCCCCGCCAGTCCGAGCGCATGTAGAGAACCAATTCCTGTTTGCATCGAAAGGAGCGGGGATTGTGATTCGATCGAGCATCATCCGTGGCGAGCGCTTTCGCTTTCCCGATCTGCGCACCGTTTTTGCGAAGGCGAATGAGCCCAAATCGGGCGACGAGCTAGCCGGGCTGGCGGCGTCAAGCGAGCGCGAACGCGTTGCAGCCAAGCAGGTCCTGGCGGATCTCAGCTTGAAGGAGATCGTCTCGCAGCCGCTGCTAGATCCCGATCAGGACGAGGTGAGCCGGACGATTCTCGAGGGGCAAGATCACGGCTGTTTCGCTCCGCTCGCGGGGATGACGGTGGGCGAGTTTCGGGAGTGGATTCTCTCGGACGACACGACTCCAGAGATGCTCGGGGCGATCGCGCCTGGGATCACATCTGAGATCGCGGCCGCGATCGCCAAGATCATGGGAACCATGGATCTCGTGCGAGCAGCGAGCAAGATCCGCGTGGTAACCCGTTGCCGGAATACCATGGGCCAGCCGGGGGTCTTTGGGATTCGCCTTCAGCCAAATCATCCGCGCGACGATCTCGCCGGTATTGTGCTTGCTTCTGTTGACGGCTTGCTCCATGGCTGCGGAGACGCGGTGATCGGCGTCAATCCGGCGGCGGAATCGGTCGAGTCGGTCGCGGAGATCCTGCGTACCCTCGATCGACTGATTTCCCTGCTGCAAATTCCCACCCAGCACTGTTGCCTGGCTCATGCGACGACGCAGCTTGCCGCGCTCGAGCAAGGGGCTCCGATCGATCTGCTCTTTCAATCCATCGCCGGCACCGAGAGCGCGAATCATGCTTTTGGGGTGAGCCGCGCTCTGCTCGACGAGGGGCGAGCTCGCGTTCTCGAGGCGCGCACAAACCGCAACATCGCCTGGGCTGGACGCCACACGATGTATTTCGAAACGGGGCAAGGGAGCGCGCTTTCCGCCGGGGCTCATCATGGCATCGATCAGCTCACGATCGAGGCCAGAGCGTACGGCTTTGCCCGGGCCTTCGACCCATTTCTGGTCAACAGCGTGGTGGGGTTCATCGGCCCGGAGTATCTGTACGACGAGCGGCAGATCATCCGCGCGGGGCTCGAGGATCATTTCATGGGCAAGCTCCTCGGGCTGCCGATGGGGGTCGACGTTTGCTACACGAATCATGCCCAGGCTGACCAGAATTCAGCCGAGAATCTTTTGATTCTGCTGGCCGCGGCGGGATGCAATTATGTGATGGGCGTGCCCAGTGGCGACGACGTCATGCTCAATTATCAATCGACGAGCTTTCAAGACGCGGTGGCCATTCGCCAGTTGCTTGGGCTGCGTCCAGCGCCGGAATTCGAACGCTGGCTGCAAGAGCAGGGCTTGCGGCCGCGAAGTTCGTCTCAGGACGACGGAGAACGCGCGCGGATTCGCACTCTCGACCGCATCAAGGGTATGCTCGAAGCGAACCGGGTCACCGCCTGAATCAACCCCATGCCGCCCATGAGCGATCGTTCGAAATCGACTCTCGACCATGATGAGCGGGCGCTCCGCGCGCTTGGTTATCGCCAGGAGCTTGCCCGGCGGCTTTCTGGATTTTCCAATTTCGCGCTTTCGCTTTCGATCATCTGTGTGCTCGCAGGCGGCGTGACGTCGTTTCACCTTGGCTATTGCGCGACCGGCGGCGCAGCCATTGGAATCGGCTGGCCGATCGTTTGCGGATTCGCGGTGATCGTTGCACTCACCATGGGAAGGCTCGCCGCGGCGTTTCCCGCGGCCGGCGGTTTATACCAGTGGGCAGGGCGGCTCGGCGGCCCTGGTTGGGGATTCTTCGTGGCCTGGTTCAATCTGGCTGGCCAAACGACGGTACTGGCAGCGATCAATGTTGGAATGTATCGATTCGCGCTGCGAACCTGCGGAGTTGAGTCGGAGACCGCCAGTACCGCGGGCTGGCTGCTCGACCCTGTGTACCAGGCGTTCGGCGTCGCCGTGATCACCGCCTCGCAGGCGCTTGTCAATCACTGGGGCATCGAGCTGACATCCCGGCTGACCGATTTCAGCGGCTACTGGATCATGGCTGTCGCGGGAGCGCTCGCGGCGTGTCTGCTGATCTACGCCCCCGCGCTGGAGGCAGGGCGCCTGGTGGCCTTTGCCAATCACAGTGGCGCGGCGGGCGGCGGTGTCTGGCCCCAGACCGAGAGCGTTTCGCTGCTCTTTGTGCTCGGCTTTTTGCTGCCGGCCTACACGATCACCGGCTTTGATGCCTCGGCGCAGGCCGCGGAAGAAACGCATGAAGCCTCGCACAACGTCCCGCGAGCGATTGTGCGTTCGGTGGTTGTCTCCGGATTGGTCGGCTGGCTCTTGCTGGTGGCGCTTGTGCTCGCGGCGCCCAATCCCGCGGCCGCGGCCGCACACGGAGAAGGCGCGTTCCTGGCGATTATCCGCGACGTTCTGCCACCGCGAATCGCCATGATGCTCCTGCTTGGAATCGCGATCGCCCAGTATCTTTGCGGTCTGGCCACGATGACATCCGCCTCGCGCCTGGCCTACGCCTTCGCGCGCGATGGAGGGTTGCCGCGTTCCCGGGCGATTGCCTGGGTTTGCCCGAAGCGAAAGACGCCGGTACTGGCGATCTGGATCATCGCCATTGCGTCCGTCCTTTTCACGCTTTACACCCCCGTGTATTCGACGATCACCGTCGTATGCACAATCTTTCTCTACCTCTCTTACATTTTGCCTTCAACGCTCGGCGCCTGGACGCGTGGCGAACATTGGACCACCGAGGGGCTCTGGCAACCCCCGATGTCTTATCGGATTCTGGCTGGGATTGGAGTGTTTGGCTGCCTCTTCCTGATTGTGCTGGGAATTCAGCCGCCCAACGAGCACGCGATCGTGGTCGTTGGGGGCTTTGCAATCGCGCTTGGTGCGGCCTGGTACGCCGGGGTTCGCAAGCATTTTGTCGGTCCTCCCGCGGTGGAACCCGCGGTGGTGGACGCTTGAAGAGGAGGTCGGCGGCATGGGCTCAGGGGATGAGTTCACGGCGGAGAGCCCCGAGCAGACCCCAGCGCCCGGGCCGATCACGGGCTGGCTGGATTCGGAATCGATCAGGTCGACCACGCCCGCGCGCATTTTTCGAGCGCGCCCTGGGCCCACGTATCCCACCGCGCTTTGGCTTGAGCTGAGGCGCGATCACGCCGCGGCGCGTGACGCGGTGCTTGAGGAGCTTGACCCCGCACGGGATTTTGGCGCTGACTTCGTTTCACGCTGGAATCTTCTTGGGCTCGAAACCGAGGCCAAAACACGGGCGGAGTATCTGCTCAATCCTGAACTGGGGCGCCGGCTTGACGAGCGCTCACGGATCGAGCTCGAGCAAAGCGCACCCGCGGGCGTTGATCTCCAGATCGCGATCTCTGACGGGCTCTCCTCGGCCGCCGCGCGAATGCAGGCGCCGCCCCTTTTGCCGCTGATCGTGGAGCAGGCAAAGGCGCGTGGCTGGACGCTGGGCCGCACGCTCTGGATCGCACGCGCCCGGGTTGGCGTTCTGAATGATCTGGGTGCGATTCTCGATCCCGTGGTCGTTGTGCTTTTGATCGGCGAGCGCCCTGGGCTTGCCACCTCGACAGGGCTTTCCGCCTACATGGCATACCATCCCCGCGCAGGACACGATGACTCCAGGCGCAACTTGATCTCGAACATCCACGCCCGGGGTGTTGCTCACGCTGAGGCGGCCTGCCGGATCGCGCGGCTCGCCGAGAGGATGCGCACTCTCGTTACCAGCGGCGTTCACGTCAAGGAACCGCCGTTTGAGCCCATCCCCGCGATCGGATCCGAACCAGCCGACAGGACTCGAGAATCGATGCCATGACCGCCGCGTCTGAGCCCCTCCTGACACGGACCGATCACGGGCTCTACTGCGCGCAGGGTGATTTCTTCGTCGATCCCTGGCGCGCGGTCGATCAAGCGGTGATCACGCATGCCCACGCCGACCATCTCGCCTGGGGCTGCCGCCGTTATCTCGCCTCGCGCGAATGCCTGCCGATCGCAAGACGAAGGCTCCAGCCCGGCGCCGAGGTCGGGCATCTGGAGTACGGCCAAACGATCGACATCGGCGGCGTGAAGATCTCGCTCCATCCTGCCGGCCACATCCGCGGCTCAGCCCAGGTTCGGCTTGAACGCTCAGGGCAAGTCTGGGTGGTCTCGGGCGATTACAAGATCGAGCCTGATCCGACCTGCACCCCATTTGAGCCGGTACGCTGCCATGTGTTTATCAGTGAATGTACATTCGGGTTGCCGATTTACCGCTGGCCGGAACCGATCCAGGTCTTCCAGGAGATTCTGGCGTGGTGGCAGTCGAACCAGCAAGCGGGCAGGGCGAGCCTGTTGCTCGGCTATTCGCTAGGGAAAGCCCAGCGATTGCTGGCGGGCTTGGCGGCGACATCGGGGTCTGCCGAGGGGGCGAATCTACCCGGGCCGATTTACATCCATGGCGCGATCGAGCCCTTGAACGACGCCTATCGTGAAGGCGGATTCGTGTTGCCGCACACCAGGCGAGTGGCGGAGGCAGAAAAGGGGACAGACTGGTCGCGGGCGCTCATCCTTGCGCCTCCGTCAGCCCACGGCACACCCTGGACCAGGCGGCTGGGTGCGCATTCGACGGCGCAGGCATCAGGCTGGATGCGGATTCGAGGCACGCGCCGGCGGCGGGCGATCGATCGCGGCTTCGTGCTTTCCGACCACGTCGATTGGCCAGGGCTACTCTCAGCAATCGACGCCACAGCCGCGGAAACCGTCCTGCTCACGCACGGCTATACCGCCGCCGTGGTGCGCTGGCTCCAGGAACAAGGCCGAGACGCCCACGCCCTGGCCACTCGTTACCAGGGCGAGCACGACGACGCCGAGGAGCTCATCCCCGCGCTCGATGTTCAACCAAAGCCAGATAACCAGCTCCACGGCGATTCCGCGTCTCCCGCAGGCAAAGTCACGTGAAGACCTTCACCACGCTTTACGCCCAGCTCGACGGCACGACAAAAACTTCGGACAAGGTCCGTGCGCTGGTGGAATACTTCGCCACCGCCGACCCAGCCGACGCCGCCTGGGCGATCGCGCTTTTGATCGGACGCAAACCCCGCCAGGCTGTGGCATCGCCCCGCCTGCGCGAGTGGGCCGCGGCCGAATCTGGAATCTCCGACTGGCTCTTCCAGGAGTCGTACGATGCCGTGGGCGACGTTGCTGAAACGATTGCACTCCTGTTGCCGCGGCCAGAACGTTCCAGCGACTTGACGCTCTCACGCTGGATCGAGGAACGGCTGCTACCGCTTGCAAAGCTCGACGATGATCAGAAACGCCTGGCCGTGGTCGACGCCTGGAGACAGCTCGATCACGAACAGCGCTTTCTCTGGAACAAGCTCCTGAGCGGCGGATTCCGGGTGGGAGTTTCGCGCCAGCTTGTCATTCGTGCGCTGGCGGCACATGGCAACATCGAACCCGCGGCCGTCGCACATCGGCTCATGGGCGACTGGACGCCGACACCCGCCTTTTTTCAGAGCTTGCTCGTACGCGACGAAACAGACACCAGCTCCAGCCGGCCGTATCCGTTCTTTCTGGCCCACGCGATCGATCAGCCGCCTGCCGCGCTCGGACCTCGCGACGCCTGGCAAGCCGAGTGGAAATGGGACGGTATCCGCTGCCAGTTGATCCGCCGCCAGGGGCAGACGTATCTCTGGACCCGCGGCGAGGAGCTGGTCACGGAACGTTATCCCGAGCTTGTCAGCGCGGCTGAGTGTCTTCCTGATGGACTTGTGCTCGACGGCGAGATCTTGCCTATCAAGAACGGCCAGGTTGGTCCGTTTTCGCAGCTTCAGCGCAGGATTGGGCGAAAGTCGGTGCCGAAATCGATTCTGAGCGAGATTCCCGTCGTTCTGTTCGCATACGATTTGCTCGAAGCGTCGGGCCAGGACATGCGCCTGGATCCGCTTGCCCTGCGTCGGGGCAAGCTCGAACGGCTTGTCAAGGAGCTGGGTGCGCGGCATCCCGCGGTTGCGGAGCGAATCCGGCTCTCGCCGGTCGTCGAGGCCGAGACCTGGGAGCAGCTCCAGGCGGCGTGGCGCGGCAGCCGCGCGCAACAGGCCGAGGGGCTCATGCTCAAGGATCGCGGCAAAGCCTACGGCGTCGGCCGCGAGCGAGGCGCGTGGTGGAAATGGAAGGTCGCGCCGCTCACCATCGACGCCGTGCTCACCGCCGCTCGCAGAGGCAGCGGCAAACGCGCCAGTCTCTATACGGATTACACCTTCGGCGTCTGGCACAATGGCGCCCTCGTCACAATCGCGCAGGCGTATTCCGGGCTCACCGACCAGGAGATTCGCCAGGTGGACGCCTTCATCAGGCGCAACATGGTCGAGAAGTTCGGACCCGTGCGCACCGTGAAACCCGAGCTTGTCTTTGAGCTCGCTTTCGAGGGGCTGAACCGGTCGAGCCGGCACAGGTCCGGCGTGGCGGTGCGATTTCCCAGAATCGTGCGGATTCGTACCGACAAACAGGCACACGACGCGGATTCGCTCGAAACTCTGAAGGCGTTACTCCCTCCCATCGAGGCGCACACCCCCGATCGCGCATCGAAGAAGCCGGCGACCTCGGATTAGAATAGCGGCACGGATGTCGCGACGGACACGTTTCTCAAGATGATTCGAGCCGGCATGCACGAGGTTGATCTCATTCTGACGCTGACGGGCGGGCTGGCCGCCGCGCTCGTTTGCGGCGTGATTGCACACCGGTTCAGGCTGTCTCCCATCGTTGGATATCTGGTCGGCGGAATTCTGGTTGGGCCGCATACGCCAGGCTTCATCGCCAATCAGGGGTTGTCCGATCAGCTTGCCGAGGTGGGTGTCATCCTGCTGATGTTCGGCGTCGGCCTGCACTTTCATCTCGAATACCTGATCGCGGTGAAGCGCACGGCGATTCTGGGAGCGATCGGCCAGGTGGTCGTTGCCACTGCGCTTGGGACGGGCATTGGGCTGGCTTCAGGATGGGGACTGCCCGGGGGCATTGTTTTCGGCCTGGCGATCTCGGTTGCGAGCACGGTGGTGCTTTTGCGTTTGCTTGAAGACAACCAGGCCCTCGCAAACCTGGAGGGCCGGCTGGCCGTGGGCTGGCTGGTGGTCGAGGATCTGCTCACGGTTCTCGCGCTTGTGCTGTTGCCGAACCTCGCAACCGGTGAGAGCTTTGGTGCGGTTTCCATGGCTGTGCTTGCGGCCGTGGGCAAGCTCGGGCTCATGCTGTTGCTCACGGCGACAGCCGGCAAATCGATCATCCCCTGGGTGATTGAGCGAGCCGATCGCACCGGCTCGCGCGAGCTCTTCACACTCACCGTGCTCGTGGTGGCGCTTGGGGTCGCGGTGGGCGCGGCCAAATTGTTTGGCCTCTCCATGCCGCTTGGCGCGTTTCTGGCCGGGATGGTCGTGGGCCGGACCGAGCACGGCAGCCGCGCCGCGGCCGAGGCTTTGCCCTTGCGCGACGCCTTCTCCGTGCTCTTCTTTGTCTCCATCGGCATGCTCTTCGATCCAGCCTGCCTGGTCCACACGCCCATGGCCGTCGCGGCCACAACAGGTGTCGTTGTGCTCGCCAAGCCACTCGTGGCTTGCCTCATCCTGGCCCTGCTCGGCCATCCCGCGCAGATCGCCTTTTCCGTCGCTCTCGCTCTCGCTCAGATCGGAGAATTCTCGTTCATCCTGGGCTCGCTTGGACTGCGCCTCGGGATGCTCGATCGCACGGCAGGATCAGTGCTCGTCGCCGCGTCGGTGGTTTCCATTACTCTGAATCCAGCCCTCTACAGGCTTGCACCCCGACTCGAACGGTGGACCCATCGACTCAAGGACAAAAGAACACGCCAGCATTCGCTTGAGCCTGTCCTTTCGCCCACGCCCATTACGGAAGACGATGCCTCATGAGAAACCCCTCACGGCTGCTCTGCGTGCTTGGTCTTCCCGGAATTTTCGCGCTCGCGGCTTGCCAGGAGTCGCCGAGCGATCACACCCCCGCGCAGATTCGATCGTCCAGGCGCGAAGTCGACGCCATCCCCCCCGAGCGCCGCGCGGCAGGCCAGTTGCTCTACGCCCCGGCGTACTCGTGGGTCGATACCGCCGATCGGGCAGAGCCGTTTCAACTCGCAATTACGCTCGTCATCCGCAATCTCGATCCCAGGAACCCAGTTGTCATCTCGCGGGTGGACTATCATGACCAGGATGGCAAACAGGTGAAGTCCTATCTCAAACGGCCATTCGCGCTTGATCCGCTCGCCTCCACCACCTTCTTCGTGAAGGAGAGCGACACCACCGCGGGAATGCTGCCCAGCTTTCTGGTCGAATGGGCCGCGGATCAGCCGGTCCGGCAACCCATCGTCGAGACGTTCATGATTGGAACCGCCGCAATGCAGGGTGTTTCGTTGCGTTGTCCGGCGCAGGTTCTCACGGATTTCGGAGCGCAACCCTCCGCGCCCCAGAGACCGGCCTCTTGAGCCTTGCCGGTCATGCGGCTAGGTTCAGGAAAGCACGCGCGGGCGTTTCCGCGCGGAGTGGTCGATCACATGGGAGATTCGACATGACGATCAAGCAGGGACTCGCGGCCTTGGCCGCGTCGACCCTCGGTTTCTGTGCTTTTGTTGGTTTCTTTAACTCAGCCCCTGCCCAGCATGAGACGGCAGGCGGCGTAACGAAGGCCGTTGCGATCTTGACCCCGACCAAGGGGAGCGAGGTTTCAGGCCGCGTGACCTTCACCCAGAGCGGCCACATGGTGCACGTCCACGCCGAGATCAAGGGGCTTCGCCCCGGCGAGCACGGCTTCCACGTCCACGAATTCGGCGTCTGGTCTGAAGACGGCATGGCCTCTGGCGGTCATTTCAATCCCGAGAAACATCCTCATGCTGGGCAGGCCAGCAACAAACGCCATGTGGGCGACCTGGGCAATGTGAAGGCGAATGACAACGGCGTCGCCGTGCTCGACCTCGACGACCCCCATCTCACGCTCCATGGCGCCCACTCGATCATCGGCCGCGGCCTGGTGGTCCATGCCAAGGCTGACGATCTCAAGACCCAGCCGACTGGCGATGCTGGCGGGCGCCTTGCCGTGGGTGTGATTGGTATCGCCAAGCCCTGATCTCAGGCTCGACCTTGAAACAGAATCGGCCGCCCATCGACTCAGGTCGGTGGAGCGGCCGTTTTCGTCTGCGCCCAATTGGCATGGCGGACCCAGGGTCAGCTCGCACTACTGGGCAAAGGTATCCTCGTTCAGCGGAAGTTGGCGGTAAAGCAAATTGACCCTCGCACCGGCTGGGCTCATCATCTTGGCATAGGCCGTTGAATCGATCGACTGCTTGATAAAACGCACAGCCCCATCGCAGAAGGCCATGTTACAGCCGTTCGAGTGCGCGCTGTTCGAATAAGGATATGTGCCCTCAACGGTCAATTGCTGACCGCCGTTTATACAACCGGGCGTCCCCTGCAGATTGGCGAACATCCAGCCTACCCCGTCTTGATCGCCGGATGGGGCGTGAGGGGGCTGCGTCGCCGAGCAGCTCGAGCTAATGTTGTACATGAAGCCGCAGAATGTCGGCAAGGGACACGCCCAGTTCGTCGGAGCCCCTTTGGAAATTGCGCCTCCGCCACTGACTCCAACGAGCGTGTTCTCACTGAGCATCAGAGTGCTGGACGAGCCGTCAGTGATCGACGCCGGAGTGTTCCGCACGTTCCATGGCATTGGCGTGGTAGTGCCATAGAGTCCGTTGTCTTCCATGAACATGAGCCCCAGACAACGCGTCACGCTGACGTTGAAACTCCACCCACCGCTTCCCATTGAGGGTGACGCAAAAACGATTCCCTCAGGATAGCAACCCACATGGCCCTGACCATCAACAAATGAAGCCGAAAAACCATATGGAGTCGGGTTCCAGAGGCTGACTCCCATGTTGGCCACATAGCTCAAGTTGCCCTGGTTTTCCAGCGTCGTATGATCATCAGGACACCTGAGAACTGCCAGCGACGTCGAACCAATGGCCAAATTGCTTGGATTTCCAGGGACGAGGGTGGTCGCCGTCATATACCCGTAGGAGCCAAGCTGACCGGAGACATTCAATCCTGTCTTTACCCAGGCGTTAGCCAGAGATGCCTGGTCGATGTAGGGAAGAATCTCTACCACCCAGTTGTACATGGGTACTTCCCCGGTGATAGGTACGTAAGTTGGGTCCGTCCAACTATTGATGCCCTGGTTCTGCGGGGTATCAACATTCATCCTTGGGTTGTTCATCTTGCCAACGTCGCTGATAACCCCCAGCGCGGGAAACTTGTTGTTCGCCGTCACATACCCCAGAACACCAATCGCAAGCTGGCGAATGTTATTCTGGCATTGGGTACGCCTGCCTGCCGCACGCGCGGACTGCACGGCGGGAAGCAACAGCCCCACCAGTATCCCGATGATGCTGATCACCACCAGAAGCTCGACCAGCGTAAAGCCGGCACACGCCCTACGAGCTCGATCACGCATGAGCTCTTCCTTTCGTAGAAATCCGCCACGAGCAGGAATTGCAGCCGACGAATCACATCCACGACGTTGGTAGACCGGTTCAGCAGAGCTTACTCCAGTCCGAACCCCTTCAGGAAGCCAGGATCGATGCTGGCTTCATTTTTTGAAATGTGCCACGCGTGCTGGCATGCATCATGCCCCGGTGGGCTGATCGTGTCAATCCCATGGTCTGAAGAAAATCAGATTTCTTTAAATGCATGCATGCTATTCCTCTGTCTCATGGGATTCTCCCCTGGTGCCCCCGCGGGGTCTTTTCAATCCAAAAAGGTTGCCAGGCATCTGAGTACGATTTGTTCCAATTGGGGCGCTAATAACGATTTACACGAATCCTCGCGAAAAGGATCGGCCGATGAAGAATCGCGAGGAGGAACCCATGAAGGCAAAACGTCGACTGTCGGCTCATCGGACGATTCTGGCATCCGGGGCGATTCTTGCGCTCTCGGCCGAGCCTGGCTCTTCGACGAGCTTGTATGCGCAGGATGGGGCCTCTCCCAGTCCGATCGTCAACGGCCGATACGCGCCGATGGGTGCGAACGGTAGCCGGGTTGGAACAAGCTCGGCACCAGCGGCAAGGACGACCATCCCAGCGCCTCGCTCACCGATCACAGGTTCTGGGCGCGCAGGGGGCAGTCTGGACCCGGCCATGCAACGTGCGCAACTTCAACCACCTCTGCCTCTTCCCAATATCGCCCAGCCCATGCAGGCAGCGCCTCTTTCAGCGTCGATTACGCCACCGCTGGGAGGGCAGAACATCAGCCTGCAGACTGCTTTATATGGTGCTTTGACCTCGAATCCCGACCTCGTCTCCCAGCGGCAGGGAAATCCGCTTGCGGCCTCGGCCGAGGCCGTTGAGGTCGCCCGCCATTTCCCCACAACCCTGAATCCCACGCTGTGGGTCGACTTCCGCCCCATCACACTCATTCCGCCGGATACTTTCGGCAGCACAAGTCCCGGCGGAAGGGCGAACAACCATGGAAGCTTCTACCATTTCGGCCAGGATCTGATTTATCTCTCCTTGCGGCAGCCGATCGAACTTGGCCACCAGACCACGCACCGGTATCACATTGCCCAGGCGGCTTACGACCAGCAGAAGTGGAATGTGCTTCAGCTTGAGCTCACGACGCTCGTGCAGACCTACCGGCTCTTTCAAACCGCGGCCTACAGGCGCGAGCGGTTTCGGTTAGCCGAGGAGTTGGCCGCATTCAACGACAAGCTGGTCGCAACGCTCGAAAAACGGCTCGAAGCCAATCAGGCGGCCGCGGCTGATGTGGCGCTCGCCAGAGTGGAAAGCCGCGCGAGCCGGCAGCAGGTGAAGGCGGCCCGGCAGGATTACCTGACCGCTCTCGCCGATTTGCGCAACCAGATCGGCCTGCCAGATAGCGCTGGGACCGCTGAGCCTCTCGGCGAGTTCACTCTGCCGCCCTATATTCCGCCGGTTGACGAGGAGACCATGGTCCAGACGGCACTGGCGAATCGGCCGGATATCCATGCGGCCCAGGCCCAGGTCTCAGGCACGCACGCGGCCGTCAATCTGGCAAAGGCCGATCGTATTCCCACGCCGGTCATCGGTCCCCAGTACGAGATGGACGAGGCAGGGGTGCAGTATATCGGCTTTGTCTACATCACCCCGCTGCCGATCTGGAATAACGGCAAGCCGCTCGTGCGTCAGCGCGAGGCCGAGCATGAGCGTGCCATGGTTGCCGCGCAGCAAGCCCAGCAACGCGCCGTGGCTCAGGTTCGCGCCGCCGTGGCGCGCTGGAATGGCGCGACCGACCTGGTCAATGAATCAGCGGGGCTCACCCAGCAGCTCGCGCAGGAGGTGGGCAATCTCGAGCGCCTGTTCGAGGCTGGCCAGACCGATATCACCAAGCTGATGCAGGCCCGCCAGCGTCTGATTCAGCTCGATACCTCACGGCTTGACGCTGTGTGGGCAGCGACGCAGGCCCAGGCGGACCTGCTGCTCGCGATGGGCGCGCCCACCCTGATCAACGCCATGCTCGAACAGGCCACGCGCGATAGCCAGGGAGCCGCCGGAGGCTCAGGCGCGGCGGCAGCTCAGCCCGCTGCGGCCGCAACCACGGCCTCGACTGCTCGTGGTCGGTCAACCGCACCCGCCACGGCCGCCGATCCCGCGGTCCGCCGCACCCGGATTCCGCAACCAACCCCATTCCCGCAAACGGGATGGAAGCCCACTCCGCGATAATCAGGAATCGAGTGCGTTCCCATACGACGCGCGGAAGCCAGGCTCCGTATCTGGATTCCGGCCGCCCGTTAATCCATCGGAAACCGACCGGGCTCCGCATCCTCGTGGCGGATTTCGTCCACCGGTTCCTTTTTCCCCCAGCCTGCATAAAGCCGGTTCGGCGCATTGAAAACAAGGCCGGGAACGTCACCCACGTTGCGGTACGCGTGCACCACACCCGGCGGAATCCAGACCGCGGCGGGATTCGACGCCCCCACAACCATCGCCATTCGCTTTCCAAAGGTCGGGCTCGATTCACGCGTGTCCCAGAGATACAGCTTGAAATCCGAGGGACCAATAAACGCAAATCCATCCGTCTGATCGACGTGTTCATGAGGCCCACGCGCAACCCCAGGCAGAGTCTGGGACACATACATCATGACCGGCTGCAAGGACTCGGGTAATTCGTCGTCCCGAAAAATTTCCACCAGCCAGCCGCGGGAATCGTGAAAAGCCTTCAGCAGGCGCATCGAAACCCCTTCGATCTCCCCGTCCTCGTAGGTGATCCCCATGACCTCTCGCTCTCCCAAGGTTTTCGCTTTAACTCGCGCCACACAAGTTCCAGATGCGTCAGGAGCCCCCAAAGGAGATTCGATCCGGGAGCCTGAATGAATCTGAAGTCTACGCCCTCACACCCTCACGCGGCCAGATGGGATTGACCGATCGAGCGCGCACTCAGTTCTCAAACCCTCCACGAGCCGATTCGTGACATCAAGACAGAATGGAGACCACACGCGGTTTGACATCGCCTGGATTGACTGCCTAAAATCACCACCACATGCCAGGACATTATGCAAAAGGAGAGAGGAATTCGGGGGACTCGAACGTGTCAAATAAGCCCTGGAGCGGCCGCTTTGGTGATGCCACCGACCGCCGGGTCGAGCAGTTCACGGAATCCATCTCCTTCGACCATAGGCTTTTCAAGCAAGACATCATGGGCTCCAAGGCCCATGCCCGGATGCTGGCGAAGGTCGGATTCCTGACCGCGGATGAATGCCAACAGATTGAGCGTGGTCTGACTGAAATTCAGGCGGAGTACGAAGCGGGCCGCTTTGAGTTTGTTCTCTCTCGAGAAGATGTGCATATGCACATCGAGGCCGCACTTGTGGAGCGTCTGGGAGACGTGGGCCGTAAGCTCCACACGGCACGGAGCCGGAACGATCAGGTTGCAACCGACGTGAAGCTCTGGACGCGGGAGGCGCTCGCGCGTGTCGAGGCTGGCGTGCGTGAGTTACAACGGGCGTTCGTCCAGGCCGGTCGCCGCCATGCCGGGGTGATTGTGCCGGGTTATACGCACCTCCAGCGCGCGCAGCCTGTACTCGCGGCCCATGTCTTTCTCGCTTATGTGGAAAAGCTCGAGCGTGACCGGTCGCGCGTGGTCGACTGTGCACGCAGACTGAATCTCTTGCCGCTGGGATCGGCTGCCCTGGCGGGGACGAGCTTGCCCATCGATCGCGAGTTCGTCGCCGCTGAACTTGGCTTCGACGGTATCACGGCGAACAGCCTTGACGCTTCCAGCGATCGCGATTTCGTTCTCGAGGCCGTCTTCGCCCTGACGCTCATCGCGGAGCATCTCGCCGGGTGGGCTGAGGAATGGATTCTATGGATGACGCAGGAATTTGGCTTCCTCGCGCTGCCGGACGCGCTTTGCACTGGCTCGAGCATCATGCCGCAGAAGAAGAACCCGGACGTGCTCGAGCTCATTCGCGGGCGCTCCGCGCGGGTGATTGGCGCGCTCACCAACCTGCTTGTGCTGGTGAAGGGGTTGCCTCTGGCCTACAACCGCGACCTGCAGGAAGATAAACGGGCGCTGTTCGACGCCTTTGACACCGTCGAGGCCTCGCTGGCACTTGCCGCGGTGGTCGTCGATGGCGCCGAGCTGCGGCGGGACCGCATCGCCTCGCGGATCGAAGAGGGCTTCCTGGACGCCACGACACTGATGGAAGCACTGATCCGTCTTGGGATCCCGCAGCGTACCGCGCACGAGATCATCGGCAAGCTGGTCGGCCAATGCGAACGCAAGGGGCTGGGAAGACTTTCGGAGCTCGATGACGCCGACTTCCAGGCCGTGCATCCCGCCCTTGGACCCGAATTGCGCAGCGTCCTCGGAGTCAAAAACGCCGTGCAGGCATTCGCCTCGGCAGGCTCAACAAACCCCACGCGGGTCGAGGGCGAGCTCACAAAATGGGAGCGCCGACTGAAACCTCATGGCCCGACCAACATCTGATCCTCAAAGACATGCATCACCGTTTGCGACGGGCTTACCGTTCGCGAGATCCGAGGCTTATTCATCGATGGATGCGTTTCATTACGAAGGCGGCCACCTGTTTTGCGAGAAAACCGCGATCGCGGATCTTGCGAGGACCTACGGTACTCCCCTTTACGTGTACAGCCAGAGCTCGATTCTAGAAACGCTCAGAGCTCTCCAGACGGCGTTTGCCGAGGTTGACCCCCTTATTTGTTACTCGGTGAAGGCGAACTCCAACCTTGGACTGCTCAAGCTCATGGCGGAGCATGGGAGCGGGTTCGACGTGGTCTCCGGGGGTGAGCTCGAGCGGGTTGTGCGAGCGGGAGGCCTGGCTTCGCGATCGGTCTTCGCCGGGGTCGGCAAAACCGACCTCGAGATCGCCGATGGCATTCGCGCCGGCGTGCTCATGTTCAACGTCGAGAGCGAGGAGGAACTTCAGGCGATTGGTCGGGTCGCGGCAGGTCTGGGCCGAGTTGCGCCGATTGCGCTGCGGGTTAATCCAGACGTGGACCCCAGGACCCATCGCTATATCTCGACCGGCAAGAAGGAATCGAAGTTCGGCATGGATGTAGAGCGTGCGCTCCGCGCGGCAACCGAGGCCGCCAGTATCCCCTCGATCCGCATGATCGGCGTGCACATGCACATTGGTTCACAGATCACAAGCACGGAACCTTACGCGGGGGCGGTGGCCAAGGGCGTGGAGCTCATCGCCCAGTTGCGCAAGTTGGGTCATCCGATCGAGTGGTACAACATGGGCGGAGGATATGGGATTAGCTATCGGGGGAATGAGGCGCGGCCGGTCGAGGAATTCGCGCAGGTGATTGTGCCTGGAATCAAGGCCGCTGGTTGCCGCCTGGCGATCGAGCCTGGGCGAGTGATTGCGGGGAACGCGGGCATTCTGGTCAGTCGTGTGATATATACGAAGCAGTCTGGAGAAAAGCGGTTCCTCATCCAGGACGCCGCCATGAACGACCTGATCCGGCCCGCGCTTTACGAATCGTACCACCGGATCTGGCCGGTGGAATCGAATGTGCCGTTGGGCCAGGAAGCGGGACTTCAGTCCTGGGACGTGGTCGGTCCGGTGTGCGAGAGCGGCGATTTTCTGGCGAAGGATCGCGAGCTGCCGCGGATCTCGCCTGGCGAGTTGCTGGCGGTGTTTTCGGCGGGAGCATACGGCATGGTGATGGCCTCCAACTACAATACGCGCCCGCGAGCG
Source organism: Planctomycetales bacterium (assembly GCA_027451885.1). Taxonomy (GTDB): domain Bacteria; phylum Planctomycetota; class Planctomycetia; order Isosphaerales; family Isosphaeraceae; genus JAKBAP01. Next base: position 8,442 of record DAIDHX010000036.1, on the reverse strand, counting down.
GCCGAGGTGCTGGTCGATGGGGCGAACGCGCGGCTTGTGCGCCGCCGCGAAACCGTGGACGACCTCTTGCGGCCCGAGCTCGACGTTTTCGTGTAACGCCCGCTGGGTGAGCGCGCCTGCCTCGGAGTTGCTGATCGACTCTGTTTCCCTTGCCGATCGGACGTGATTCATGCTCCGGAACTTGAAGCAACGCCTGTGCTACACCCAGGTTTTCGCCGCACTGGGGCTGGCATTCGGGGCTGCCGCGAGCGGGCGAGCCCTGGCGCAGGTCCCCGGTCCGGAGCTTTTCGCCATCGATCCCCGAACCCCGCTCGAGCTCTGGAGCGCGATTGATTATTTGACGCGAACTGGGCAATCCGAGAAGGCCGTGCTCTATCTCGAGCGCTTTTCCAAAGCGCAGGTTGATGATTCGACCTGGATCGCCATTCGCGATCGTTACGGTGCCGGTTCGATCCTCCGATTGTCAGACAATGCCGCCACCGCGAAGTACGCTGAGCCTCTTGTGACCGCCTTTACCGCATCAATGCGTAAGGTTGCGCGATCTCCCGAGCGCGTCGCGCGCTTCATGAAGGAACTGACCGGCGGTCCCGTCGAGAGAGACTTCGGAGCCCGCCATCTGCGCGAGGCAGGCTCGCACGCTGCGCCCCAGATCGCACAGGAGCTGGCTCGCACTGATCTTGCGGCGGACGCACGCGCCTCGCTCCTCTTTGGGCTGGGTCAGCTCGACCGTTCCGCGATCCCGGGCCTCGCCACCTTGCTTGAAGCAAGCAATCCCATGATCGCGGCCAGTGCCGCCCAGATTCTGGGCTCGATTGGCAGCAGCGCGGCACTGCCTTACCTGGCATATCCTGCGGCGGCAGGGGCGAACCCCCAGCTCAAAATGGCGGCACAAGCCGCCATCGCCCGCATTACCGGCCGGCCCTATGCTTCCCAGAAACAGACGTCGGCCCAGATCCTCACCGCCGCTGCCTGGAGCTATCATCGCCACCAGGCCACGTTCGAGGACGACCCGCCTCTGCTCTGGATGTGGGATGCACAGACCCAGGCACCCCAGGCGCAAGAAATGAGTCGGAGCGAAGCCGAGGCCATGATCGGCGGCCGGTTCGCCCAGGAGGCGCTGCGGCTCGATCCCAAAAATCATGACGCCAGGGTCGCGGCCGTGAGCATCATGCTCGATAAGGCAGTCGAGAAAACCGGCCGGCTCGACTTTGCAACCAAAAACGCCGCGGCCTTTAATGCGGCCAAGGCCAGCGGTCCCGCCGTCCTGAGCGACGTGCTCAAGACCGCGATTGCCGACGGCCGGGGTGATCTCGCCGCCGTTTCAGCCCAGGCACTGGGCGCGGTGAGCCGGCGGGATCAATTGACCGGGCGCCGAATGCATCCTCTGGCCGAAGCATTACTGGCCTCCGAACGCCCGACTCAGTTCGCCGCCGCGAAGGCCCTGGTGGAGCTTGGACCCACGGCACGATTTCCCGGCTCGAGCCTTGTCGTGCCGACTCTGGCGCGGTTCCTGGTCCATCAGCCGAAGCCGAGAGCCGTGGTGATCGACTCCAATCCCAGCCGGGGCAGCCAGCTTGCCGGCCTGCTGGTCGATCTGGATTACGATTCCGAGCTCGAGGTCAATCCCGAGATCGGATTCCGGGCGGCCGCCGGATCGGCGAACGTCGATCTTGTACTCGTGAGCTACGATCTTTTCCGACCTGGCTGGAAGCTCCCCGACACACTGACCAACTTCCACGCCGACGCACGAACCAAGGGCATCCCGCTGTATGTTTACGGGCCGATTGATTTGCCGATCAAGCGGCCGAACATCGGGCATGATTATCCAGGGATCCGCTATCTGGTCCAGCCGCTCGAGGCAGGCTCGCTGAGGCGTCAGCTTCGGGTATTGCCGCGCACGCTGACCGAGGCGGAACGGCAAGCTTATGCTCGCGAGTCGCAGGCGTTGCTCGGCCGAATTGCGGCGGATCGCAAGAGCCCGTTCGCAAGCGATTTATCTCGGATCGAGCCCATTCTCGCCGCGGCCGCTGGTGCACCTGGAGCAACCCCGCCGCTTGCGACGGCCCTCGGCGCCACTCCCAGCCCGGATGCCCAGCGCGCGCTGGCCGACGTGGTTCTCGATCGCTCCCGGAACGAGGCGTTCCGCAAGGCCGCGGTCGAGAGCCTGGTGGCGAGCATCGAGCGGTTCGGGCCCCTCGTCTCGGCTGAGCAAGAATCGCGTCTGGCCGACCTTGCTAAAACAAGCACCGACGGCGACCCCAGCTTTGCCAGAGTCATGGCCGCCCTCGAACGCCGGCAAGCCCAGGCCCCCGCCACCGGAGCACGGCGATGACGCCGCGCGGAGCGAAGCGGAACTCTCGCCCAGGATCCTGGTTCTCGCACCGCTCACACCTGATTGCACGCGACCGAATTCACACCAGCGAGGTCCTCCCAAGGAGGCCGCGGCCATGCCCATGGAGCTGAAGTCCAATCCCGTCGCGCAGGCCATGCGCCGCCCGGGAGACGAGCTCTCACTGCCAGGCGTGGTCGGATCAAGCCCCGGACTGCGTGAAGTCGTGCGTGTGACCCGCCAGGTCGCGCCGTCGAAGGCCTGCGTCCTGATTGTCGGCGAAACGGGAGCAGGCAAGGAGCTCATCGCACGCGCGATCCATGATCTTTCGCCGCGATCGACCGGGCCTTACATCCGCGTCAACTGCGGCGCACTCACAGAAAGCCTGCTCGAAAGCGAGCTCTTCGGGCATGTGAAGGGTTCATTCACAGGAGCGGTCGATAATCGCACAGGCCGCTTCGAGGCCGCGCACACAGGGAGCATCTTTCTCGACGAAATCAACAGCACCTCGCCCAAGCTCCAGGTCAAGCTGCTCCGCGTGCTCCAGGAAGGCGAATTCGAACGCGTCGGTGATAACAACACCAAGAAGGTCGATACGCGCGTGATCGCCGCCACCAGTCGCGACCTGCTCGAGGAAATTGGCGAGGGCCGATTTCGTGAAGACCTGTACTATCGCCTGAACGTGGTTCCGATTTACTTGCCCCCTTTGCGCGAGCGCAGAGACGATATTGAGCCGCTCGTGCTGTTCTTTTTGAACCGGTACGCGGATCAGAATCGCCGTGAAATGCGCAAGGTCCATCCCGACGCGATGCGCCTTTTCCGCGAGCACGATTGGCCGGGCAATATTCGTGAGCTTCAGAACTACGTGGAACGAGCGGTGATTCTGGGCTCGGGACCGGAGCTTACCGTCGAGCACTTGCCCCCTCAGTTGCGCGGGCAGGCTGCGCCTCGGCCGATCCGCCCGCGAAGCGGTTCCTCCGACCCCGCTCAGCTCCGGGCCGAACTGGTCCGCCAGGGCATTCTGGCAGCCGGACCCAATGCCGACAACCTCCACGAACAGATCGTGGGCCAGGTCGAGCGCGAGCTCATCCAGCAAGTGCTCAGGGCCTGCGACCGCGTCCAGATCAAGGCGGCCGCCCGGCTTGGAATCAATCGCAATACCTTGCATAAGAAGCTCGCCGAGTATCGCATCGAGGAACCCGATCTGAGCTCGCAGGACGTTCCAGGCGGCCGTGGAAGCGCGAATGGAGAATCGCAGCGCGAGCCTGAAGAGACCGGTCACGATGACCGCAGACCAGGGGCTGGGGACGGCGAATAAGCTGCCCGACGCCGGTCTTGCACGACTTCCGGCCGGATCGCCGGGATCTGGGATTTGCACGCGCGTTCGAGTACGCTTGGACACCAAGCTGTGAACGGGATCAGTCCGGGCGCAACGGCCTGGCGCGCATGGTCTGGAACGCGGGATACTTTCGGCATCTGATGATATGTAGAAATCGTGCCAATGCCGTGATCGCAAGGAGTGGCGATGAATCACCAGCGCATCGCGAACTGGGCGCCGATTGGGGCGGCGGTCCTTGTCGGCTGGATTGGGATCGAGGCTCAGAAACCGCCGCGCGCGCTCGGCCTGGATGCTCCCGCCACGGCGTTCTCCGCGGGCCGTGCCCAGAAACATCTGGCCCGGATCGCCCAGGCGCCCCATCCCATGGGCTCCGCCGAGGCCGAGAAGGTCCGGGCCTACCTGGTCACCCAGCTCAAGGAGCTCGGGCTCGAGCCGAGCATCCAGACCCCTTACTCCAGCGAAAACCCGGCTCGAAACGTGCTCGCGCGAATCCGCGGGACTGGGCCTCCCGGACGCAAGGCCCTTTTGCTCTCAGCGCATTACGATTCGGTTGCGGCGGGTCCAGGGGCTGGCGACAACGCGTCCGGAGTGGCCGTCATTCTCGAAGCCGTCCGGGCGCTCCTGGCGGGCCCTCCACCCGTGCGCGACGTGATCGTGCTTTTCGATGACGGCGAGGAAATCGACTTCGGCGGCTCCATTGCATTCACTCGTGAACATGCCTGGAATAATGATGTCGGCGTCGTGCTCAACTTTGACGCCCGGGGCAATTCCGGTCCGTCGGTGATGTTTGAAACCAGCGACGACAACGGCTGGTTGATCACCCAGTACGCCCAGGCGGTCTCGCACCCGCTTGCGACATCGCTCAGCATGGACGTCTACAAGGCAATGCCCAACGACACCGATCTCACAGTCTACAAGCAGGCGAACCTGGCGGGTCTCAATTTCGCCTTTGGCGCCGGCGTGGCCGCCTACCATTCACCCCACGATATTCCCGCCGCCATGGATCCCGACACGCTGCAACATCAAGGTCAAAACGCCCTGCAATGCCTGCGCTGGTTCACCGCGCTTGATCTGGAAAAGCCCCACGCGCCCGGCGTGACCTATTTTTCGCTCTTTAGCCGATTCGTCGTCGCCTATCCCATGACGTTCGTGCTGCCGCTCGCCCTGGCAACCGCCGCGCTGTATGGGCTGGTCGCCGCGTGGCTCGTCGTCCGCGGATCCACCCTGCGTGAAATCCTCGCGGGCGCCGGGCTGCTTTTTCTGGCACAACTTGCCGCGCTCGCTATTTTAACGTCCGCTTACATGATCATGCAGGGAATCAATATCACCCGCAGTTCCTTTAATCAAGAACCTTTTCATTTCTCACATCACGATCTATTGATTCTCTCCGTCGCATCGACTCTGGCGGGCCTGGCAACGATCTCGATTTATCGCAGGCTGGGAGGCATGAGCGACTGGACCGCTCTCTGTGCCGGAGCCTGGCTATGGTGGGTCGTCCTGGGCTGCATCCTGGCCGCGATTGCCCCAGGGTCGAGCTACTTCTTCGTGTGGCCGAGCGTGTTTGGGCTCTGCGGTTTGGCCGCAAGTCGCAAGCTTGGAGAAACCTCACTCCGGGCGCGGGGAGCCGCTTTTCTGGGATCATTACCCGCCCTGATCCTCGTTCTCCCACTGCTTCGAACGATGTTCGACAGCCTTGGTCTGGGCATGGCGGCTCCGATCGTGGGACTGGCCGTGCTCTTCACAGCCGCAATACTGCCACTTGTCTCGAAGGGAAGAGTCAGTCAGATCGCAGGCTTGCCTGCAAGCACACTTACCGCGGCTCCCTGACAGGCCGCCAGGTCAACACAGGAGAATCCAGATGACGAATCAACCTCGCATCGCCACGGTGGCGCCGGTTGAGGAAGCCAACGCACCCCCCGCCGTCGCGGAAATTTTTGCCGACATCAAACACACCAAGAACATCGATTTCGTCCCCGCCTTCTGGCGCGTCATCGCCACCAATCCGACCCAGCTCAAGGCGGTCTGGACCACCCTGAAATCCCTCATGCACCCCGAGACGGAAGGGAGGGCTACGCGGCTCAATCCCATGATGCGGGAAATCATCGCCGTTGCGGTGTCTGCTACAAATGGCTGCCCTTATTGCTTGAATTCGCATACCGCCGCCCTGCGAAAGCTGGGGGTCGACAGCGAAACCCTGGGTGAGATCATGGCAATCGTCGGCCTCTTCAACATGACCAACAGCCTCGCCAACGGCTACCAGGTGGAACCCGATGTTCGCCCCCGTCTCGACGAGCCGCGGGACGCGTCCCAGGCTTGAACCGAACCGGTTGGTACGTGACAACACGTCTGCGCTCGCCCATAATGCGAGACGATCTCATCATTCCGTGGATCGTCTCGCTTTCATCGCCATCGGCATCTTATGAGCTTCTGCCCAGGAGGGCGATATGTCATCGCATCCGAGGTTTTCCCGCTCGCGCCGAGGGAAGCTCGGCCGCACGTCCGGCCCGCGCGTCGAGTTGCTCGAAGATCGCATCGTTCTTTCGAACATCTCTTTGAATCTTCGTGAGTTCCATGCGGCTGGATCCTACGCGGCGAATAATCAACCAAGCCCGATGGGAATCCTGCCCCAGAATAACGGATCAACATCTCCGGTCGGCTATTCCCCGCAGCAGATTCAAACGGCCTACGGCCTGGGGAGCATCACTTTCGGCGGCGTCCAGGGGAATGGCGCGGGGCAGACAATCGCCATCGTGGACGTCTACGACGATCCGAGTTTTGTGAACTCGACGGCGTCGAACTTCAGCACGAGCGACCTGGGAATGTTCGACGCGCAATACACCATCAGCAATCTGCCGACTTTCTCCTTTACCAAATACAACGAGAGCGGCTCGACCTCCTCGTTGCCAGGTAAGGATCCAGCCGGCCCTGGCAGCGCAACCGGCAACTGGGAGATGGAAGAGGCGCTCGACATCGAATGGGCCCACGCCATGGCCCCAGGCGCCAGGATCGACCTGGTTGAGGCGAGCAGCACCAGCAATACGGATCTCTTCAAGGCGGTGACGACGGCCGCGAGCCTGCCTGGTGTTTCCGTGGTGTCCATGAGCTGGGGGCTTAACGAATTCAGCGCTGAGCTCGCGGCGGATGCCAACTTCGTTCATCCCGGCGTGACGTTCGTGGCGGCGTCGGGAGATCAGGGCTCGCCGGGTTACTATCCCGCGTACTCGCCCAATGTGGTAGCCACGGGAGGAACAACGCTGCCGCTGAATTCTCAGGGGAACTACCCCGGGACGGGACCGAGTGGCGAAACGGCGTGGTCGGGAAGCGGTGGCGGCACCAGCAAGTACGAGCCCAAACCGGCGTATCAGAAGAACGTTCAGAGCACCAGCTTTCGCACCATCCCGGATGTGGCCTGGGATGCCAATCCTTACACGGGCGTCTCTGTCTACGACTCTTATGATAACACAGACGGGAGCGGACCCTGGGTGTCAATCGGTGGGACAAGCGTCGCCGCGCCATCGTGGTCTGGCCTGTTCGCGATCGTGAACCAGGGCCGCGCGGCTGCCGGCTCAAGCTTGCTGAATACGGGACCAAATGGCACAGCGGACCCCACCCAGACCCAGACGATTCTCTATTCCGTGCCGTCCACCGACTTTCACGACATTCTGTCCGGCTCGAACGGAGGGTTCTCGGCGGGGCCTGGCTATGATCAGGTAACGGGGCTGGGCACGCCGAACGGCCCGCTCCTCATTCGCGACATGGTCGCATACGCGGGCGCGACCAAGATCGTTCTCTCGGCGCAGCCGCCCCAGAACGTAATCGCGAATGATCCATTTGGAATCGGGATCGCCGCTGAGGATAACCTGGGCTACATCGATCCCGTCTTTAGTGGCACGGTCTCGGTCGCGCTCGCGCAGAATCCGGGCGCGGCCACGCTCGGCGGCACAACCCAGGTCACCGCACAAAATGGGTACGCCGCCTTCGACCAACTGACACTTGGCCAGGTCGCAAACGGCTATACGCTCCAGGTCTCGAGCGGCAGTTTTGCCTCCGTCTCCACGAGCTCGTTCAACGTCATCAACAGCCCCACGCCCTGGCAGGGCACCTTTTACGCGGCACCGGGCGATGCTGGGATCCGCGCGGCGTTCGCGGCTGCGCTCGCCAGCCCGGACTCCACCAACACCGTGGTCTTCTCCCAGGGAACCTTCAATCTCACGAACACCACACTCGGCCAGGTTGTGCTTGCAAATAGCTCCAGCACGCGCGCCTCGACTCTGATCATCCAGGGCGCGGGAGCCGGGAACACGGTCATCCAGCCGGGCGTTCCGAACTGGACCGACCGCCTGTTCGAGATTCAGGGCTCGAGCGGCGCTGGGCTCTCGGTGGTGTTTCAGGGTCTTACGCTCGAGGGGGGCAATGCGACCGGCGGCGGAACGCTCGGGGGCTCGGCAGCGCTCGGCGGCGCGCTTCTCATCGACGGCGGGTCCGTGGCGCTTTCCAGTGTCGGGCTGGTCGATAACCGAGCCGAGGGCCAGGCGGGAACAGCCGGCGCGGCAGGCACGATCGGGCATTCGGGTGGAGCGGGGACCACGGGTCAGGGGGCGAAAGGAGGCGCGGTCTATCTCGCGGCGGGAACGCTCACGCTCTCCAGCACGACCTTCACGGGCAATCTTGCCGAGGGAGGCGCGGGGGGGCGGGGAGGATCTGGCGGCATCGGCCATGGAACGGCCAAATCGACCGCGGCCTTCACGGGAGGGGCGGGAGGCGCGGGCGCGGC
>DAIDHX010000035.1 GCA_027451885.1 Planctomycetales bacterium | reverse complement strand
AGGCTGCGGCTTGCCGTCCCGATTCCCCGGTCGTAAACCTGCCCAGCGAGCACGAGCGGAAAGCCGTCGACTGTGCGGTCGATTTTCATCGGTCGCTCGGGACCCAGGTAAGAACGGTAGTCAGCGCGTTCGAGCTTGCGTTCGGTCAGGTATTGCACGCGTTGGCTTCGCGCCCTGAGCCGAACGACTTCCTCGAGGTTCACCCGGGCGGGCTGTCCGAACCGAGTCTTGCCCGTGATCGCGCGGCCAGCGAGCGCCGGGGCGACGAGCCCCAGTCGCGTCCCGTCGCGCAGCAGGAGTTCAGCATCGATCGCCTTCGATGGATAGGCGGCCAGGGAGGCATCGAAGCCGATCGCAAGCACGCCCGAGCGGTCGAGCTCAACTGGCTTGCCCTCCACATTCAGGGTGGTCTTGCGCTCGGTCATGCCCAGGAATCCGCCGGAAATCACGTCGCCATTCTTGAGCCAGGCCGTTTCAATTGTGCGTGGCTCGCCGGTGATCCTGGACCGGAGCGCTTCGAAATCCGCCAGGCGTGCCGGTGGCGCGAGGATCATCCCCTGCAGGCACTCGATCGGAATCGAGAGCTTGCCCAGCACGTCGGACTGGATCTCAACGCCAGAATCGCTCGTCGCGCCGACGGAGACCTGGGCGATCGTGTCGCCATCGGGCAGCAGCACCTGCTCGCGATCGGGAGCGATCCGAAGCGCGCGGTCTCGCTCCAGGTAAACCAGTTCTTTCCAGGGAATCTCGCGCCTTGCGCCCGCCGCGGTCTCAAGCACCAGCGTGCCGCCCTGGATCGAGACCAGCCGGCCGGTCGTGGTCTGATTACCGATGGTGAGTGCGCGGAATCCAGGATCGACAGGCTGCGTCGCGGTCTCGTCACGCCCAGGCGCGGCTGCTGCCCGGCCGGCAAGCGCAAGCGCGACACAAAGCCCCAGCAGCGAAGCAGAACGGGCCGCCTGCGATCGAGCGTGGCTGTTCACGAATGGCCCCTCGCTAACGCTGAAAGATCGGGAGATAGTTATTCGGGATCTGCAAGATGATAAGCGCCATCGCGGTACCGTATTCATTGCAGATACTGTCGAGCCAGTAACCCGACGCCGACTGCCGCAGGATCAGCTCGTCGCGAATCGCGGGGTACCACTCATTCCAGGCCGAGCCGCCGCGGAGCCACATCGCCTGCGCGGCGTAGTAATGGCCGTAGAAATAGTGGCTATAGCGGTTGCCGTGCTTGATCTCACGGGTGTACTGCTGAAGATAGGCAATGCCGTCCCGCACCTCGCGGGTGTCGTATTCCCCCGCGCTTTGGAGCGCGACCACCCCAGCGGCGGAGCGGGGAAAAGCACTCGCGCCGCCCTGGAGCATGTAGCGGAAGCCGCCGTCGGGATTCTGCGACCGCTTCACATATTGCAAGCAGGCGTCGACCGTTTCCTTGGGTATGTAGAGTCCCGCGTTCCGCGCTGCACGAAGCGCGTTGATCTGGCAGATGGTCACGGAGAGATCGGCGTCTCTGCGCACCGGCTGGTAGCGCCAGCCGCCTTCGTTGTTCTGGGTGTCGATAATGAGCCGAACCGCCTTCTGAAGCTTCTCGCGAATCTCGGGCCGGTGTGAGGTGCCGTAGGCTTCGGCCAGAAAGAGAGTGCCGAAGCCGTGCGAGTACATGGGACCGTGGGTCGAGGAGCCTACAACGGCGATGAAGCCGGCGGGCGAGGTGTTGTCGAGCACATACTGCAGCGCCCTGTCAATATTGGCGCCATAGGGTCCGCGCCCGGGTGTTGAGCCCGAGGCCATGAACGCGAGCCCCGCCAGGCTGGTTACGGCGATGTTGCCCTTGTACGCGGCGACGCCATAGGAGCCGTCGGAATTCTGGGCTTTCGACAACCATTTGAGGCCGTTCTTGATGGCCTGATCGGTCTCAGGCGTCATCATGAGCAGCGTTCCCTCGGGGACGTCGCCGCGGCGTCCCTCGCCGAATCCATCGACACCCTTGGGCTTGGCCGCGGATTTGGCGGGCGTTGGCGTTGCCTGCGCCTCAGCCCTGGGTGCGGGATTGTCCTGGGCCAGGCTGTGGTTCGAAGCAAAGGCGATCCCCACGCACGCGAAGACCGCGCCTGCCTTGATGGACTGGAATCGCATGGCCCCTAGTCCTCCCGGGTCAATCGCCCCTTGGTCACAGACAGAAAGTAACGGCTGATCATCTCGGCCTTGGCGGGGAGCTCGGTTTCCTTGAAGGTGTTCTCCATGATCGCGCGCAGCTCGGGAGGCAAATGGCCCCAGATGTCCTTGCCGCCGGCCTTGACGTGGGTAGTCGTGGGCCTGGCTGGTTTTTGCGGGCCGACCCCTCGCCCCTGTGCTCCTGGTTCTTGCCCTTGCTGATCACCAGGGCGCTCACCTGGCCGGCTGCCGCGCATTGCCATGCGCCCCTGCATACCGCCTTGCTTCCTGGTCTGCTCGATCAACTCATCAATACGTTTAACAATCGCCTTCTCACGGGTTCGCGTGGTCTCACCCGTGTCTGGCTGGCCAAGCCTGCGCTCAACCTCGCGCATTTCCTTGATCATCTCCCCCGCGGCTCCACTGGCTGGCGGATCGCCCTGTTGTTTCTTCCGCCTGCGGCCGGTGAGCTCCTCAAGGCGCTCGTCGAGCTTTTTGTCATCACCCCCTAGCGAGTCTTTCTTCGGCTGCGGCCTGGGAGGCGCCTGGCCGCCCGCGGGAGCTTTCGCGCCCGCCGCTTCGGGCTCGTCCTTCGTCTCGCCCAGCTTTTCGAGGAGGGAATCCAGCTCCTGGTCGCCGGCCGGCAAGGGCTTCGCCGCCCTGGCGCCCGAGGCGCCGCCCGTTCCCGGTTTGGACTGCGCCGGAGGCTTTCCTTTCTGCGCTTCCTGGGCTTTCGGCTTCTGTGCGTCGCTGGGCCTGGCCTTCTGCTCGGGCGTCTTCTCGAGGTCTTCAAGCAGACCTTCAAGCGTATCGTCCTTGCCCGGCTTGTCCTGGGCGTGCGCCATCGGCGCAGCCAGGCCAAGCAACGCCAGCGCCAGGCAGGTTGTAATCCACACTTGTCTCATTCTTTATTCCTCCCCATCATCGCGGCGCGGGCGGGTGAGGTCGCGCACCAGGTCCGCCAGAACGCCCTGTTCCTCGGCCAGACGCTTGAGCTCGGCATTCTGTTCGGGTGAAAGCGGCTTTGAGCGCCGTTTGAGCTCATCGAATTGTTCGGTTTTCTCGTTGATGGCCTGCTGCATGGATTTGAGCATCTTGAGCTGCGCCACGGCTGGAATGCCGTCGCCGGGTTGTCCACCGCCGCCGCCACCGCCGCCGCCTCCGCCTCCACCGCCGCCTCCGCCTCCGCCCTGGCCGCCCGAGTCAGGCCGGAGCGTCTCGAGGATCTGCTTGAGCTTGTCGGCGGCGTCACGTGCGGCAACGCCTGCGTTTGAGTTTGGATCGAGGGCCTTGAGCTTTTTCGCCGCGTCGTCCATGTTTGCCACGGCGCGGCGGAGGATCAGGGCGAACACAGGCGCTCCCTCGAGTTTCTCGGCGAGCTCGCCGGCTTCGTCCTTGAGCCCATCTTGAACCTCGCCCAGTCCGCGCACCCCAGCGCGCTGGGCGAACGAAAGTCGACCACCCGCCCGCGCCCGGCTCGCGTCAAATTCCTTGACGTCGAGAGCGAGTTTCGACTGCCGTTCCGAAAGCGACTTGATCTGGTCGCCCATGCGGGCGATTTGTTCGTCCGCAAGCTGCTCCTCGGCGTCACGGCGAGCCTGTTCAAGCTCATCCTGCGCCTCGTCAAGATCCGCAAGCGCTTCTTCCTCGCGCTTGCCGGCGTCCTCTCCTTGGTCCTCGTCAAGATTGCGTTCGGCCTGGCCCATGCGGCCCTGAGCGTTCCGGCCTTGTTGCTCGGCCCGGTTGGCCCCCAGCTTGGCCAGCTTCTGGAGCTGGCGCTCCAGGTCCTTCTTGATCTCGGCCTGTTCCTTGGCGAGCTTGCGAAGCTGTTCTTTGCGTTCGGCGGCGTTGGGATTCGCGCGTGCCTCGCGTGTTTTCTTGAGATTGAGCGCCTGGCGAGCGCGGGTGCGTTCGAGCTCGGCCTCCGCATTCTTGAGCTCCTTGACGAGCCGCGCCAGCTCGCGCTCGCGGCGATTCTCGACTGAGT
>DAIDHX010000034.1 GCA_027451885.1 Planctomycetales bacterium | reverse complement strand
ACTTTTGTGGACAGCCCCTTTGACAACCGAATTGGTACGGTGTCCAATGGTGTAACGACCTGGACGCTCTTTGACGGCTCGAGTCCGATCATGGATTTCAGCGGTTCGGGGGCGCTCGAGGTAAGGTATTTGCAGGGTCCGTCCGGCATCCTGGCGCGGGAGTCCGCGAGTGGTGTGATCGCGTGGTATCTGTCAGACCGGCTGAGCACGGTGTCGGACGTCATTGACAACTTGGGGAACGTGATCGACCACGTGGATTACACGGCGTTTGGGGCTGTGATCGACGAGACCGCGCCGGGCACGGGGGATCGGTTCGTGAGCTTCGCGGGGCTTGTCCGCGACAACGTCACGGGCCTGAACCTGGCGATCGAGCGTGCGGAAAACCCCGCGATCGGCCGCTGGACGCAGCAGGATCCGCTCTCCTTCGCGGCCGGGGATGCGAATCTGTATCGGTATGTGGGGAATGGGGTCACCAGCGAGACTGACACCAGGGGGCTCTATCAGGATGTTACGGGCTATGGGTATGGCGGCTTCCGGTTTGGTAACGGACAGATTATACCGTATTTTGGACTCGGGGTTTCCGTAACAAGTCCGGGCTGGGCTGGCCCCGGACTTTTCGATTTGGATCATCATCGTTTCCCAGACGAACCTATCCTTAGCCCCTTTCGCTATAGTACCTCTCCTATTTTTATCGGAAGGCCTATTCGCGTCATACGTTCGCCTTTACCCGTCCAACCGATTGTACTTCCGCCGACCGTCGGACCCGCGTTTTCAGGACCGGCTGGACCCAGAAAGTATCACTGGCTCTACTACCCTGGACTTCTTGGTCCGGTGCTCGGTGCCGAATGTACAGACGGTAAGGTTTACCCGCTTCGAAATGGGAGGCCACTCCTGTGGTTTCCTCATCCAACTGTTCCGGGCATCTATCTAGGGCCGAGCGAACGCCCAGTCCGCTTCGAACGCTGATCTCTGCCCATGGAGGTTTTACGATGGAGTCAAGGGGTCATGAAGATGTGTAAAGCAGGCAAGGTAAGGATCACCTCTCCCGGCGTTTGCGCTGTTGTTTTCGTTCTCGCCCTGTCTGCATCGGCCACCGGGACGATTCCTCCCCGGTTGGCTCCGCGCGCGATCCGCGTATCGTCGCTCAGCCTGATCCGGCCCGATGGACGGCTCTCGGCTCTGCTATCGCTTACGACCGAGACTCTGCCCGGTCTCGAATTCTATTCTCGTGAGAATCAGGTTCGCATGGGCCTGGGCTTCGATACGAATCGAGATCCAATCGTTTACTTTCTCGATGGACCGAAGCGGGCCGGCCTGAAACTGACGGCGTCTCAGGAAGCATCTGCCCTTCAGATGTACGAGCGAGAGCGGAGGAGCCACTCTGAACTCGGCGCGCTAACCGGCGGCGTTTCCACGCTTGCACTTGTAAAGGGCGAAGGACGAACCCGGATGCTCTGCACCGTGGACGAACATGAAAGGCACATTCTCCAGTTTCGCAAGCAGGGACCTACGTCCTGGCCGGCATTGTACCTGAACGACAATGGCAATTGCGCGTTTCTGATCTTCGGGGACGAGGACGCCGCGAAAGCGAGCCTTGAACAGGTCAGCGGGCAGGACCCAGGGCTTTTGCTGCGCTTGCGGAACCAGGACTTCCATTACCCCTGATCGTCTGAGCCCGCACCCCAGGAATTCCGCGAACAGAATATCCGGCAGAGTCTGGAGAGGAGTATCGCGGGAGCGCTCCTCTGTTCGATCGATTCGCAGTCCAGAACGGTAAGACTTCCACGCAGGAGGAGAGCTTCATGCAAGATCCAGCCAGGCTGTCCCAGATGGAGTTCGAAAAACTGGATCGCGAGCGGCGGCGCTGGAAGCTCGCCTGCCTGATGTCGTTTTTCGCGAGTCTTGCGCTGATGTCGATCCTGGGCGCGCAACGTCCTGGCAAGGATGATCCGCCCCCTCCCGATGATGAAGAGATTCCGAGGGATGTTGTTGTGAGCAAGCTATCGCTCGTGGATTTTACTGGCGATTGCCGAGGCGAACTGGGCTGTATGGCCGATCTTTCGCCTTACTTTTCCCTCCGCGACAGGGCGGGGAAGGAGCGACTCCGAGTTGCCCTTGCCCGCAATGAGCTGCCAACCATCACGTTGCTCGGCGCGAGCGGAGTCGAGCTGGTGCGGCTCTCCGTGAGCGACAAGGGCATGGCCGAGGTCAGCATGAAGGATGCCCAGGGGATCACGCGTGCGAGTCTGAGCCACGGAGCGCCTGGTACCGGCGCCGCACGCCTTTCACTTAGTGACGGAAAGGGGATTGAGCGTTGCCTTTTTGAGGCGAGCGATCAGGAAGGTGTGCTGAGTTTCTTCGATCGATCGCACCACGCGCGACTTCGTTTCGGTTTGGATCGCGACGGCGCGGGCCTTTCTCTTCTCGACGGCCAGGGTAAGACGCGCGCCCGCCTCGGCATCGAAGGCGATGGGGAACCAGCGCTCATTTTGTGACGTGCAACGGGAGAGGAAGCGGTACGTCTACCCAGGCCGTGAACGCTCATCGTGAACGACGCCTTCGCCTCGCCGGTTGCTCCCGCGGCACCTGCGCACAGAAAGGGGAAGGTACAAGAAGACACCCAGGGAGTTGGCTGGCGAACTCAGAAAAATCCCTTCCGGTGAAGCAGGTAGAAGAAGACACCCAGGCAGGTAGAAGAGGACACCCAGGAACAGGAGTCAAGACGCCTGCTGATGATCCGCTCGCGATCGAACTCGCGAGGGATCGATGAGTGCTCGGGCTGGCCCGCGGAGAATGGGCCTGGCACACGGAAAATGGGTGTCTTGTTCGGAGGTTCCTTTCGCCGCGGGGGACGCGAATCTGTATCGGTATGTGGGGAATGGGGCAACGAATGGTGGAGATCCGAGTGGCCTGCAAGAGAGAGGCCGCCGTGAGCCCCCTCCGAAACACGAGCCCCCGAAGGCCCCGGGCGGAGGGACGGCCGTTGATCCAGATGTTGGGCGCGAGAGGAGGGAACGCCCCAGGGCGAACAGGCCCTTCTACCCGGACGGCCCTCCCGACGTCCCTGGGCATAAGCCACCCGAACGCTACGCGCCGAGTCGCGATTATCCCGGAGGTATCTGGCACTACCCCGCGGGCAAGTATCAGTTTCCCGACGGCTCAGTGCGAGAGCTACCAAAAGGATTCTGGTACGCGCCGCCGGCAACTGACTTTCCGACTGTAAGTCCGCATTCTGATCTCGATCCCTCGATCATGTGCGAGCGGGGGTCTCTACCATTCCACTCTTCATCTTCAAAGGTAAGATCTACAAGAACACTCCTCTTCTGCCGCCGGCCAATGGACGACCTCTCTTCCCAAAGTAACGGACTCCCAGGGGAGATCATTCGATGCAAATCACGGTCATTCTCCTGCTGCTTGGATCAGGAATTCAGGCTGGGCAGCCCGAGATCAAACGCCCGGTGCGCGGTCTCGGAGAATCCGGCAGCGCGCGGACTTCGCGAGGATTTGAGGGCGCGGACACGCCCCAGGTCGGCCTCCATGGCCTGAAACCAAATCTCCGCCTCAGTGGAGATTCAAGGCTCAAGGAGGGGGAGCGCGATTGCGTCCTTGGGATCGTCGAATCGCCCGATCATGATGAAGTGATCGCCTTGGTCCACAGGCAAGCCTTCTCTGATCGTCCAGGGAAGGCGAACGATGCTGAGGCCCTGTGGCTGCCGGTGTCGAACTATCTCATGGTCTGGGGCCTGCGCACGGGTCGCCTCCGATCGGTTACTGATCTCGGTGGGGGGATGCCGCCGGCGTTTACGTTTTGTGAAGCGAAGCGCACCCTGGCGGTCAAGCACGCAGGGGAAAACGATCTCCGTTTCTGGAACCTCGACACCCGGGTTGTTCGCGAGAGCTGGTCCAGGACTCCTCCATTCGTCTCCCCGGAACCCTCGCGTGACGAGATCGATTGCCTGGACTTCAGCTCGCAAGGAGGCGTCCTGGCCCAGGGAGGAACCGGCGCATTTGCCGGCGTCGCATTGCTGGACGGCGGGACTGGGAAAGACCTGGGCCGGCTTTCAAGAACTGTCCCGTGTTCAACCGTTTGCATCGATCCCACGCAACGCTTCGTCGCCGCAGGGGCCCGTGACGGCCGAATTCGACTCTGGGACATGCAAGGGCGCAGACTGCTCCACCTGTTCGAGGTGGAAATGCATGGCCTGATTTCAGAGACTCGAGCGCTTGCGTTCTCGAGCGATGGAGGCCTCCTGGGCTCCGCATCCAACGATGGCAGAGTCAGGATCTGGGAAACCAAGACCGGCAAGCTCGTTCGCACCCTGGTCCCCGCCGAGGGTCGCGGGGCCGTGGTCTCGATTTGCTGGAACGCAGGCGGCACCAGACTCGCCGCGGGCGGCATGCGGGGCAGCGTAAGCCTCTGGGATATTCGCTCAGGAGCGGAGATCGCCCGTGGATTTGCTGATGCGGCACACAGGGCCGAAGCTCCCGTGGCGTCCATGGTCTTTTCCCGCGCAGGGGACCGTCTTTTTGCATCCGACAGCGGCGGGATACAGGTCTTCTCTCTGTCCCGGTGAAGAAGGTACAAGAAGACACCCAGGAAGGCAGAAGAAGACACCCAGAAACATGAGTCACGACGCCTGCTGATGATCCGCTCGCGATCGAACTCGCGAGGGATCGATGAGTGCTCGGGCTGGCCCGCGGAGAATGGGCCTGGCACACGGAAAATGGGTGTCTTGTTCGGAGGTTCCTTGTTCGAACGTTCTTCTGAGCACGTCTTTCTATCATGATCTTTGCGCGGGTGCCGAGCTTCGCGCGTGTGGAGGAGAACGCCCGGCGTGTTCAGTTTGTCACGGCGGGGTCGCTGGTCGTGAGTGCGGCATTGGCTTGCTGCCTGCGCAATGCCTCGACATCGGGATGTTTGCGAATGGCGGCGAGGTCGGGCTCGGCGAAGGCGTCCTTGAGGCGGCTGTGCTCGGCCTGAGCGGCACGGACGAGGGCCTGGGCGCTGCGGTCGCGGTAGGTGGCGGCGAGGGTGCGGGCGAGCTCGGTGGGAGAGGCCTCGTCGGTGGAGGACTCGCCCGCGCGGGCGCAGAGCGCGAAGATTCGCGAGGCGTCGTAGAGCGCGGCGGGTTCGGCGTTTGCGGCCTCGGCGAGACGGGTCGCGACCAGAGCGGCCTGGGTGAACTTGCGGTCGCGCGCTTGCTGGCGGGCGCGCGTGGCACAGGCGCGGGCGCGTGGGGTATAGGGCGAGGCGGGGTTGGGCGGCAAGGTCAGGCTCTCGTCCTCGGCGAGCCGGCAGAGCTCGAGATTCTGGTCGATTTCGGCCTGGGCGCGGTTGCGGGCGGCCTCGGTGAGTGCGCCCCTGCGCACGAATTCCGCGAGCGCTTGCCTGGTGAGCTTGAGCGTCCGCGTGGTCTCGAGGAGCGAGCCTGTGTGTTCGGCCACCTGGGCGAGCTGGCCGTGGGTGTAGAGGATGTCGTTGGCCTTCTGGGCGGATCTGGGGTCGTCGCGGGCGAGTTCCTCGAGGAGCGTGAGGGAGCGTTTGTAGGCGGCGGCGGATTCGGCGAACTGGCCGACGGCGTAGAGGCCGTCGCCGATCAGGTTATGACCGACGGCGACGTTACGTTTGGCGTCGGCGTTGCCGGGCTCGGCGGCGGCGATCGTTTCGAAGCGGGCGAGGCCGCGGCGGTAGAGCTTAAGCGCGTCCTCGCCGCGGTCCTGGCTGGAAAGCACGCCCGCCAGGCGTTGTTCGGCCGCGGTAAGCTGGCGCGGGCCGTCGAGGTCGAGCGGATCGAGCTTGCAGAGCGCCTCGGCCTGGGCGACGGAGCGAGAATACTCCTTCGCGGCGGTCTCGAGATCGAGGAGGGCGAGCGCGACATCCCCGAGCCGCATGTGCACGAAGCGGAGGTCGGAGAGATGCCGCTTGGGGTCGTCGTCGGCGTCGATTTCGGTGAGGGCGAGCCCGCGTTCGAAGGCCTGGCGGGCTTTTGCGACCGAGCCGGTGTGGAGGTAGAGATCGCCGAGCTTGTTGGAGGAGACGGCGCGTTCGCGCAGGCCGGCGGGGCTTTGCTGGTAGGAATCGGGGAGGCTGTTGCGGATTTCGGAGGCGAGGGTCTGGAGTTCGCCGGCGTGTTTCCAGTCAGCGCCATAGAGGGCGATGTCGCCCAGGCGGTCGAGCGCGAGCGCGCGCTGGCGGCCGGCCTCGACGTGATCGGGGCCGTGGGCGTCGTGGAGCGGCTGGCTGGCGGCGAGCGCGGCCTCGTGGAATTGTTTGGCGGCGGGGGTATCGCCGGCGAGGAGCGAGAGCTCGCCCATGAGGTTATTGGCGAGGGCCCGGGCGAGCGCGACGTCGCCGCCGCCAGAGTGATCGCCGGCGACCTGCCTGAGCCTGGCGATCGCGGTCTCGGCGAGCGCCTTGCGCAGGGGCAAGGTGCCGGGCGCGGACCTGAGCTTCCGCTGGACCTGGGTGACGAGTGTGGCGATGGTGTCGAGGGCGAGTCGGCGTTGTGAGCTGGCGGCGGCTGCGCGTTCCTCGGCGAGCGCGGCGGCCTGGCTGGCGGCGAGCGCGGCGGCGTCCGCACGGGCGGTTGCGGCCACGGCTTGACTGCGCTCGTGATCGATGCGGATGGCCGCGATCGACGCGCCTAAGGCGAGGGTGAAGAGGAGCAAGAAGGCCAGCGATCCGAGCGCGGCGGCCGCACGGTTGCGGGCGGCCCAGCGCAGCCCGCGTTCCACAGGCCCGGCCGGCCGCGCGGCGATCGGTTCGCCCTTGCGCCAGCGGTCGAGATCGGCGGCGAGTTCGGCGGCTGTTTGATAGCGCCTGGCGGGCTCCTTGGCGAGCGCCTGCTGGCAGATGGTCTCGAGATCGCGGGGGATGCTGGCGTCGAATCGGCGGGGCGGGCGCGGCTCGTCGTGCAGCACCTGGTCGAGCACCATGCCGGGTCGGCCGCGGAACGGCGGCTCGCCGGTGAGCATCTCGTAGAGGGTTGCGCCCAGGCCGTAGACGTCGGCCCGGCCGTCGATGGCGGTGCTTCCTCGGGCCTGTTCGGGGCTCATGTAGGCGGGTGTGCCGCCGCCGGCGTGGGGCTGGCGGGTGGAGGCGAGCGTGGCCGATTCGGCGAGCTCGGCCATGCCGAAGTCGGCGAGCCGGGCGCGGTCGCCATCGGGATCGAGCAAGATATTGGCCGGCTTGACGTCGCGATGGACCAGGCCGACCTGGTGCGCAGCGTCGAGCGCGGCTGCGACCTGGCCGGCGAGCTCGGCCGCCCGGCTGGGCGAGAACGGGCCTGCGCGGCGGATCCGCTCGCTCAGGCTGGGGCCGGCCACATATTCCATCACGATGAACGGCACGCCTGCGCGTGTTTCGCTCACGGCGTGGATCGCCACGGCGTGGGGATGGTGGAACCGCGCGGCGGCCTGCGCCTCGCGCAGGAGCCGGGCCCGCTGCTCGCCCGGGATGAGCTCCGGGCGGAGAATCTTGACCGCGACGGCCCGCCTGAGCGTGGGGTCGTAGGCGCGGAGAACGATGCCCATCCCGCCGCGGCCGAGCTCCGCCTCGATGCGATACGCGCCTAGCCGGCCGAGCTCGCCGGGGGCCTCGGGCGGGTCGAGCATCGACTCGGGCGCGAACCCCAGCGCGGGCTCGTCCACCACCGCGCCCGGCTCGGCCGCCCGCAGCCGCTCGAGCAGTCCCGCGAGCGCAGGCTCGGCGGCGTACGGCAAGCCCTCGGTGCGTTTGACCTTGAAGTCCCTGAGCCCTGGCTCGTCGCTCAGGCGGTCGAGAAGCGCACAGCACCTTGGGCAATCGGCCACGTGCTTGCGCATTGCCTCGGCCCGCTCGAGCGCGGTGTCGCCTGAGAGCAACGATTCCAGCTCTGCGCTTGAGGGGCATTCGATCACGGCGGGATCTCGGCGAGGTGTTGGGGTTCTGGATTCGGCGGGACTTATTCGCCGAGCGGCACGCATTCGGGAAGATCCTCGGCGAGGGCCAGGATTTCCTCGCGGAGCTTGCGGAGCACGCGTGATTTGGCGGCGTAGACCAGGTCGATCGCCATGCCGAGCTCGGCGGCGACCT
>DAIDHX010000033.1 GCA_027451885.1 Planctomycetales bacterium | reverse complement strand
CGCCGCCCCCTCCACCGCCGCCGCCGCCCCCTCCACCGCCGCCGCCGCCTCCGCCAGTTGGTCCGACGCCGATCCCCGCGCCCCCTGCGCCTGGGGGTGTGCACGTGGCACTGACGGGGGCGAATAGCACGATCGTGAGCTGGTCGGCCGCGGTGGGAGCAACGAGCTATTCGATCGAGGGGAGCACGAACGGAGTCGTATGGTCGACGCTCGCGAGCGGCATTACCTCAAACTGGTTCCAGCAAGGATCGCTGGCGTACTCCACGACCTATGAATACCAGGTGCTTGCCAGTTCGGCGGGGGGGCAATCGCCGGCGAGCAACATCGTGACCGTGCAAACGCTGCCCGCGCCCGATGTGCTGTCGGCCGCGGGTGTTTCGTTCGCGGCGGTGCGGCACGCGCGCTATGCGGGGATCGTCGCGAGCTTCGCCGATCTGAACACGACAACCCTGGCGGGCGAATTCACTGCCCTGATCGCCTGGGGCGACGGTACCAGCTCGCAGGGGGTCGTCGCCGGCGGCAATGGTCAATTTGTGGTGGAAGGTGCACATGTTTATGCAAGGCCGGGCACCTACGCCGTGGGCGTGACGGTCGATCTTGTGACCTCTGCCCCGCGGACGGCGGCCGCGGCTTCCGCGGCGGTTGTCGGTGGACCGCTCAGGCATGGGTCGGCCAGGCCCGCGCGGGTGAAACATCCCGCGAGGCACACTGTGGCACATCCTGCGTGGCACGCGCTTGCCCATCCGCGTGTTCGTCGCCGTTAGAGATCGGCTCGAACCGGAAGCTTACACCCGTGCCGCCCCCTCATATTCCACAGCCGTCTCGGCAACGGCGGCGGGCAGGCCCAGGGTAACGGTTGTGCCCTGGCCGAAGGTGCTTGTGATCTCCACTCTGCCGCCGTGCGCTTCGGCGATCGAGCGGCAGATGGAAAGTCCGAGGCCAGACCCCGTCGTTTCCGGCCCCCGCGCTGGGTCGACGCGGTAAAAACGCTCGAACAGGTGGGGGAGATGTTCTGGCGGAATGCCGATGCCGGTATCGGTGATCGTCACCTTTGCCCGGCCGTTCTGGGCCTCGGTCCTTACGATCACTTCGCCGCCGGGTGTGTTGTACTTGACCGCGTTGTCGAGCAGGTTGAAAACGAGCTGGCGCAATCGCACGGCATCGCCGCGCACCGTTGTCGGCTCAGCCGCGACGACCTCGAGACTCACGCCCTTTTCTCGCGCCACGACTTGCATGTGATCGGCGGCGTCGTGGACGAGCTCATCGAGTTGGATCGGCCGAAACTCGGCGGGATCCACCCCCGCGTCCTCGCGGCAAAGAAAGAGCATTTGCGACACCAGCCGCGAGAGCCGTTCGATTTCCTCGAGTAGGTCCTCGAGCACGCGTGCGTCGCGGTCGGGCACGCGCGGGGAACGAAGCGCGACCTCCGCTTCGGTGCGCATCGCCGCGAGCGGAGTACGCAGCTCGTGGGCGGCGTCAGCCGTGAACCTGCGCACCTCGTCGAACGAGCGCTCGAGGCGCGAGATCATGGCGTTGAAAGTGGCGACGAGGCGGCCGAGCTCGTCGTGGGGGTTGGGAGCTTCGAGCCTGCGATCGAGCCGCGTGGCGGTGATTTCCTGCGCAGTGGCCACCATGCGATCCACGGGTGCGAGTGCTTTCCGCGCGAGCCAGTATCCACCGCCGAGCGTTCCACCGAGTGCCAGCGGCCCAGCCAGCAGAAGCACGCCGAGCAGGCTCTCGAGTGCGCGATCGCGCGCCTGAAGCGAGATCGCGGCCTGAATCACAAGCGGTCCGCTGGCATGATCAAGCACGCGCCAGGCCATGCGCCAGCGCCCTCTGCCTTCGAGCGAAATGCTGCGAAACGCGGGCGCGGTTCCGCCGCTCAGGTCCCCCGGCGGCGGCAGATCGCGCACACCCAACGCATTGCTGAGGAACAGGCACCGACCCGCCAGGTCGCTCACCTGGAACTCGTACCCCTCGTGGCTCGCGTAACGCAAACCAAGCTCGCTTTGAAAGTCCGCCAGCCGCCGGCAGCGGCCCACGTCGCCCGAAAAATCCGCGAGCTCCTCCCCCAGCGAGCCATCGGTCAGCACCATCAAATGATGGCGCATGAGCACATGCACCGCCACGCTGAAGCTGATCAAAATCGCCGCCAGCACCGCGCCATACCACAGCGTGAGCCGCCAGCGAATCGACAGTGGCCGTGTCATGGATCTCGCAGGGAATATCCCTGGCCCCGCACTGTGTGCACCAGCGGCATTCGAGCCCCGCGATCCACTTTCTTGCGTAATGCGCTCATATAAACATCAATAATGCGTGTCATGGCGCCGGTGGTCTCTTTCCAAACGTCAAGCGCGATCATGTCTCGCGTCACGACCTCGTTTTTGTGCTTGAGCAAGTATTCTAGCAATTCGTACTCGCGCCCGGTGAGTTCGATTTCCGCGCCGCCGCGCGTGACCTTGCGCTCGAGCAGATCCAGCTCCAGATCGTCTGCACGGAGCACAAGATCGCGCCCGGATAGGTCTCTGCGCAAAAGCGCCCGCAGCCGCGCCAGGAGCTCGGCGAAGGCGAACGGCTTGACCAGGTAGTCGTTCGCCCCCTGGTCGAGCCCGCGGACGCGATCCTCGACCGCGTCCCTGGCGGTGAGGATCAGGATCGGCTTCGAGAACCCCCCCGCGCGCAAGGTTCGGAGCACATCGAGCCCGTCGCGCCCGGGGAGCATCAGGTCGAGCACAAGTGCGTCGATCTCTTCCCGGGTTGCCAGCGCGAGCCCAGACTCCCCCGTCGAGGCGGCGATGACACTGTACCCTTCGGCCTCGAGACCACGCGTGAGGCTTTCGAGATGTTTTTTCTGATCCTCGACCACAAGAACGCGCGCCATGGCCCAAAATCCTCTCGGGCGCTCGAGTCCGTGCTTACGACGCAGTCCGCGCGGGCGCTCGGCCGAAGAAATCCAGAACCGCCGTGCGGGCGCCATAGCCAATGGGGACAAGAAGCCGCGTCAGCAGCATGTTTGTGATCAGGCCGCCGATCACCGCGATCGCCAGCGGCTGCTGCATCTGCGCGCCTGGCCCCAGCCCAATCGCGAGCGGCGCAAGGCCCAGAATCGTGCACAAACTGGTCATCAGGATCGGCCGGAACCGCGTCCGCCCGGCCTTGATGAGCGCTTCGTTGAGCGGCATGCCCTGAGCCCTGAGCTGGCCGATGTATTCGATCAGGATGATGCCGTTCTTGACGTCCAGGCCGATCAGCAAGATCGCCCCCATGAACGACGACACATTGAGCTGCATGCCCGTGAGCCAGAGCGCGAAAAGCGCGCTTGCGAGCGACAGCGGCTGCGTCCAGAACATGAGCAACGGCAGCGACAGGCTGTGGAACTGGAAGCCGAGCAGGAGAAACACAAGCGCGGAGGCCACGATCAGGACGGTGAGCAGGCTTGCGAACGATTCTTGCGCGGCCCGGTAGCTGCCGGCGAGCTCCCAGCGATAGCCGGGGGGGAACTTGAGCGCGCCCAGCTTTTCCTCAAGCGCGTGGTTCACGGTTCCGAGGTCGCTCTTTTCGAGCTCCGCGCTCACGGTGATGACGGGCTGCTGGTTCTCGCGCCAGAGCTCGTTCGGGCTGCGCACCACCTGGATCGAGGCAAGCTGATTGAGCGGCACGAAGCCGGGGCCGGCCGGGCGTGCTGAAGGGGCTGCGCCCATGGTGGTCACGGCCGCCGTTGCCAGGCTGATGGGCAACAGGCCCAGCCGGTCGCGGTTGTAGCGCACCCGATCGGGATAGCGCACGCGGATCTTCGTCATCCGGTCTTGCTCGGGCACTGTGCTCGCCACCTGGCCGTAAAGCGCGGCGTTCAACTGGGATTCGATATCGAGCTCAGTCAGCCCCACGCGGGCGGTCTGCACGCTGTCCGGGCGGACGACGATATCGGGATTGCCCAGGTAAACATGCGCGTTCACGTCGGCCGCGCCCTCGACCCCTTCCATGATCTTGCCAACCTGCTCGGCGAGCGCGCGCAGCGTGGAGAAATCCGGCCCGAAGACCTTGACCTCGATCGGGCTGTCCACGCCCGCCAGGTCGTTGATCTGGTCCTGCACGAGCGGCACGAGCTCGGTTTCAAGCTCCGGCACCTGTTCCTCGAGCTCGCCGCGCACGGCCTCGAAGATTTCTTCCATCGACCTCCGCTCGCCCGGGGGCTTGAGGCTCACCAGGATGTCCCCGGTGTACGATTCGGTGGCGAAGAAGCCGAGCTCTGCTCCCGTGCGGCGGATATAGCCGGAAATATCGGGCGTTTCCTGCAAGATCGCCTCGACCCTGCGCAAGACGGCGTCGGTCTGCGCCAGCGAGGTGCCGACTGGCATTTCGTAGTCGAGCACGAACGCGCCTTCGTCCATGTCGGGCATGAAGCCTTGTTCCATGTGCTGGAAGAACCAGACCAGGGGAACGAGCGCCACGATCGCCGCGAGCATGCACGTCACCGGAATCCTGAGCCCTCCGCGAAGCAGGCCCTCGAATCCGCCGGCGAACAGATTGTAAATGGGCCCGGTGGTGGGCATGGGCTTGCGGCCCAGGAACCGCGCGGCCAGAACCGGGATGATCGTGAGGCTCACGACCATCGAGACCAGAAGCGCCACGGTGAGCGCCAGGCTGAGCGACTGAAAGAACTGGCCGACCACGCCGCGGACGAAGGCGAGCGGCACGAACACCAGAATCGTGGTGAGGGTTGAACCCACGACCGCGCCTGAGATTTCCTTGCTGGCCCGGTCGACGGCGTCATCGCCTGTGCGGCCCTCGGAAAGGTGCCGGGCGATGTTTTCGATGACCACGACCGTGTCGTCGATGATGAGCCCGACCGCCACGGCCAGGCCGCCCAGCGACATCAAATTGAGCGTGTCCCCCGTGAGCCGCAAAAACACGAAGGTGATGATCAGGCTCAGGGGAATCGAAAGCGCAGCGATCAGCGTGGCCTTCACACTCTTGAGAAACAGCAAGAGTATGGCCACGCTCAACAGCCCGCCGATCACGATGGCGTCGCGCACGTTGGCGATCGCGGTGCGCACGAGCAATCCCTGGTCATAGACGGGATGGATCTCGATGCTCGGGGGTGCGTTCCTGGCTGCGTCGGCCAGTACCTCCTTGAGGGCGCTCGAGACCGCAAGCGCATTGCCCCCCAGGCGGCGGAACACCGTGAGCGCGACGGCGTCCTTGCCGTTGGAGCGGATTGCGGTGGTGCGATCCTGATGGCCGATGGTCACGCGTCCCAGATCGCCCAGCCGGATCGATTGCCCATTCTTGGATGCGATCACGCGTTCTTCCAGGTCGAGCGGGTCGTTGGCCAGCGTATCGGTGAGCACCTGATACTGCAGCGCACCGCGGTCGAGCCGGCCCACCGCCTTGAGCCTGTGCTCCTTGTTGAGCCGGTCGGCGACGTCGGCGATCGAGAGGTTGGCCGCGGCGAGCGCCTGGGGATCGACCTCAACCAGGATCTCGCGGATGTCCCCTCCTTGCACCGTGACGTACGACACATCCGGAATACGGCTGATCCGCGGGCGCAGGTCGTAGAAGGCATAATCGTGGAGCGCGGCGGGGTCCTTGCCCCCCGTGACCACGAACGAGATGATCGGAAAGACCGAGGGGGTTTGCCGCTCGGTGATTGTGCTCGTGCCGGGCGGAAGCTGCGAGCCCACCTCGGCCATGCGGGCGCGGACGTCGTTCAGGGCCTGGATCATGTCGGTGTCGGGCGCGAAATCAATGTCGATCTGCGACGCGCCTCGCACCGATTTCGACCGCACCCGCACCACGCCCAGGACGATTCCCACCACCTCCTCGATCGGGCGCGTAACCGCGACCTCCACGTCCTTGACCGCGAGACCAGGCGTCTGCGCGATCACCACGATGCGCGGGAATGCCACCTCGGGATAGATGCCGCTGGGCATCTGCATCATCGAGATCAGGCCGAAGCCGGTCAGCAGCAGCGTGCTCACCATGATCAGCCCGAAATAGGGCCGCGCCAGGGCGACGAAATTGATCCCCTCCCCCTTGCTGGGCGCCGCCGGGGTTTCCTGCGATTGAAACCCGCTCATCGCGCCGCCTCCTTGGGCTCAACCGCCTTGACGTGGTCGGCCTTCTCCTCGTGGTTCTCAGGCGCGGCGGGCTTTTCTCCCTTCTCCTTGGTCTCGGCCTTCTCGTCGTGCCCTTCTTCCTCACCGCCTTCACTCACCGACGTCCCTTCAGGCAGGTTGTAACCTCCCTCGACGATCACAGGCTCGCCTGGCTTGAGCTCGGCCTTGCTGATCACAACCCAGCCGTGGTGGGTCTCGCCAAGCTCAGGGTGAATCGCGACCGACTTGCCCTCGCGCACCACGTTGAGGATCGGGCCCTCGCCCAGGTCGACGATCGCCGCGCTTGGCACCTGAAGCGCTTCCTTGCTCGCGCCCACGGCGATCGCTGCGCTCACCGACTGGCCGACGGACAGCCGCCCCTCGCTGTTATCCACCAGAATGCGAATTGGCAAATTCCCCGTCTGGGCGTCGGCGACGCGGCCGACGAAGGCAACCTTGCCGGTCATTCCCCCGTTTTCGTGCCCCTCGCCGTCCGTGACCGGCTCTGAAGTATCCGCCGGACGCACGACCGCGGCCTGGCCGATCTTGACCTCGATCGCCTTGCGAGTCGGCAACCAGACGGTGGCGAAGACCTGGCGGGTATCGACGATCTCGCCGATCGGCGTCCCGATGGCGATGGTTTGACCGGGATGGCACGTGAGGCTGTCCAGCACGCCGTCAATGGGCGCTCGGATCGTGTGATATTCCAGGTGCGCCTGCGAGAAGGCGACAAGGGCGTCCGCGGTCTTGATGCGCCCCTCGGCCTCGGCCACGGCTTCCGGGCGCGGGCCGATCATCATCACCTTGAGTGTCGCCTCCGCCGCGTCTCGCTGGGCTTCCGCCGTCTCGAGCGCCTTCCGCGCATCGAAAAGCTGCTGCTTCGAGGCCAGCTTGTCGTCACGCAACGACTCCAGGCTGTCGACCACGTACCGGGCTCTTTCCACCGCAACCTTCGCCTGTTCCACGGCCAGCTCATTAGCGCGCCGTTCTTCCTTGCGCGGGATCGACTGCAGAAGCGCAAGCGACGCCTTGAGCCCGTCCCGCGTCGCCGTTTTCTCCGCCAGGTCGGCACGCGCGGCCGCCTGGTCGAGCACCACGATCGGCTGCCCCTTCTTGACCTCGGTTCCCTGCACGACCGTGAGCTCGTGGACGTGCCCTTCCACCGCCGGCGTCAGTGTCGCAATATGATCGGGAAGCGCCTCGCAGCGGCCGAGCGCCTCCACGCTCTCCGTGACCACCGAAAGCTTCACGGGCACTGTCTTGACGGTGACATGCGCTTCGGTCTTTTCGCCTTCCGCGCCTGCCTCGTCATGCCCCGCGCCGCCGTGCTCGCTGCAGCCCGCGAGTGGGGCCAGCAGCAGAAAAAGCCCAGCCCAGAAATGATTACGGTCGCACGCAGCCGACATTCCCATACCTCCTCGATGCCTCGTCCAGGATGCCTCTCTAGCGTACCTGGAGACGGCGAAGGCAGCATGGAAACTTGGGTTAATTCTGGTTTACATTGCGGATCGTACCGGATACAGGGGCGCGAATTAGGGCCGGATCGGCACAAAAAGCGCCTCCCGCGCGGGACCTGGCATGTCGTCGTCGCCCTGGGTGTCGATCATGAGCGCCTTGCCGCTCGGGCTCACCCAGATGATCTCCCGTCCCAGTGCCAGGATCGGCCCAAGCTCGTGATGTTCCGCGGCGAGCGCGAAATACGCCTTGCCCAGAAACCTGATGTGCACGATGGGCGTCCGCGGCTTGTAGGTCTGATCGACCCAGTAGTTTCCCGCCTTGCGAAAGCGCCTCCCCGCGATGGTGCGCACGTCCCGCGCCAGGCCGGAGTTCGAGGATTTGAACGCGGCCACCTGTTCCGCCAGGTCGATCGCCTGTTTACCGCTCCCTGCGCGATTCTCAGGCGGGTTCGCGGCGGTGCCCGAGTCAGGGCTCAGGGCCATCCCTGCGCCACCGCCCATGCCGCCGAATGCTCCGCCCATGCCGCCGAGACTTCCGCCCATCGCTCCGCCCATGCCGCCGAACCCCGCGCCCATGCCGCCCATGCCGCCCATCATGCCTGTCCCGGCCGGCACGCCAGGCGTGGTTTTCATGCCGATTTGCGAGCCTGCGCTGGCGAGAAAGGGATCGCGCGTCGTGCGATAGTGCGGGTGGGCGGATCGGCGGGCGACCGCGGATTCGTAGAGCCGATTGCCTGGCGCAACGAGGAAGCTGGTGAAGGGCGTGGCGATGCCGAAGTCACGAGCCAGTTGCGTGATCTCGCGCCGTGCCTGGGAGGCCGATCCCGATTCGCGTGCCTGGTCCAGAAGCGCCCCCACGCGACGGTTCGCCCAGATCGTGGCGATGAAGTCGTTGTCGAGTGCTCGGGATGGGAAGCCGGCGGTGAACGATTCGCTCGAAGCGTGACCAGCCGCCCGGCTTCGGAGTCGAACCATGGCCGAGCCTGCGCCTCGGTATCGGCCGGCGATGACAAGCTCCTCCCCCTCGAACAGGTCCGGCAGCCGTTGGGGCGTCACATCGAAGGTCGCCACGCCCTCGATCTCGAGCTCAAGATCGGTGCGATACGCTCTCTTGAGGGTTTGCGCCAGCGATGCCACCTCGTCTTCCAGGCTGCGTTCACCCCGCACATAGAGCGCCCGGCCCTGGGTTGCGCTTGCGATCTGGTCGAGCAGCACGGGGTCGACATCCTCCCCCAGGCCGATGGGGTAGAGATGCGTGCCAGGCCGGGCCAGTTTGCGAACCTGGTACAGCAGGGCGTTCCTGCGCGTTTCGCCCACGGTTGGCTGACCGTCGGTCATGAGCAAGACCTGGAGCGGGCGTGCCGGGGCGTCTTCCGCCTGGAACCGGAACGCCTCCTCGAGCGCGGCCTGGAGATTGGTGCCCCCGCCGGCTTCGAGCGCGTCGATCCAGGCGCCTGGCTCTTGCCGGCCTGCTTCCGTCGCGGGGGTGAGTTCGCGGCGAAAAGCCGACGCCCGGGACGCGAACGCGACGACGGCGAAGCGATCGTCCGGGCTGAGCGTCTCCAGCACGCGCAGGATGGCTTCCCTGGCCTGCTGGAGCTTCCCGCCCGCCATGCTGCGCGAGGTGTCGACCACGAGCACAACATCGCGGGGGATGCGCCGGGCGCCCTGCTCGCAGCCGGGCGCGAGCGTCATCATGAAGTACCCGGGCACGCCGGGCGAGGCGCAATACGCCTGGAATCCAAAGCCCGCCGGCCCGGAACTGGGGCTGTACGCAAGATGCAGGTCCTGGTCGAGCGGGCAGTCGGTTTTCTCGAATCGAACTTCCGCCTCGCGGGCGCTTGTGCGCTCGACCGCGATCCGATGGCTGGGACTCAGGATCGATCCCAGCGGCTCGTCGCTCCTGAGGTGGGCGACGAACGAAAAATCGCCGATCGAATCCTCGCCGGTTCTTCCATTGCGGAGCCGGTACTCGTAGGTCGCAAGCCCGCCCCGAAAAGGCACAGGTGCAACGTAAGAGAGGGAGATCTTCTGGTCGCCCTCCGCGGGAACGGGGTAGATCCGCAGTTTCCAGAGGTCGCGTCCAACCCATTCCACCAGGCCCGGATCCTTGAGACGACTCACGATCCCTTCATAGGTCTGCCTGGCTGTGGAGTTATCGAAGGCCTCTGCTTCCAGCCGCTTGCCGTTGACCCACATGGCGAAGTCGCTCACGGCGGCATCCCGGGGGGTGGGCAGCAGGTACTCGGCCTCGAGCGCGCGACTGCTGCGATTGTGATACACCTGCTCGATACGCGTGGTCGCGACCCGGCCCACGATCGTGACCTCGACATGCTCGCTTTTGAGCTGGAGCAAGGGGAGCGTGGGATCGACCGGGATCATGATCCCCTGGGCGCGCACGGCCTCGGTCCACGCCAGCCCAAGCAGGGCAAGCGCCACGATTCGGCGTCGCATTGCATCTTGCTCCACGAATGGGAGAAACGGCCGCCGAGTTCACGCTCCGCATGAATCCCCGCACAGCGCTCTTGCAGATAGACGCCCCGCCCCCCGGCCGTATTCGAGACCCACGGCGAGAAACCGAACGCGTACAAACCAGGCGCGTCCCAGTAAGCTAGGAATCACGATTCCTCTTATCCGCCTCTGGAGCCCCAGCCATGACAATCGAGAGCCTGAGGGCGTTCCTGCTCGGTTGCACGATCCTCAACTACGTGCTTCTCTAGATCTGGGTCCTGCTCGCAACCGCCGCGCGCAGCCGGTTCCATCAGCTTGTCGCGCGGATGTTCAACATCACGCTCCGAGAATACGACCTGGTCAATTACTGCGGAATCGCGCTTTACAAGACGGGGATTCTGCTCTTCAATTTGGTGCCGCTGGCCGCGTCTTACCTGCTCAGGGCCGGATGAAATGGGAGCACCTGGCTATCGGAGCTCTTTCTCGAGCTTCTTCATGAAAAGGCCAAGCCCGATCGCCCCCATCTCCAGAACGGCGATCAGCCCCAGCAGCCAGACCCGGTTGTTGAGGGCGTAATGAACAACCTGGAAGAAGTGCGGCAGTTGCGCGACTGCGTTGATGAAAAAATTCCGCTTGCCCATGGCTTCGGGATCGGCGTGTTGAAAGTAATCCGCCGCCATGAATCCCCAGCCCGCGCCCGCGATCGCGAGCATGAGCGCGCCAACCACCCAGCCGACCGACTGGTTCTCTTCCGATTCAAGAGCCATCGCGGGGCACTCCCTGGCAAGGGGCCGAAGGGTTCTCTGTGACCAATCGAGCAAATTGAGCCGGCACTTCGAATCTTTTTAAAGTGCGACAATCGCCGAGAGCAAGAACAACCCATCTCCCACACACGATTCGGACTGGGCTCGTGCAATTGCGCACGAAAAGTTCGAGCGCATGAAAGCTCGAACGCCGGCGATCTCAAGGTATCAGCTCGAGCAAAAGTAATAATCGTATGATAATACGTATGCCAATCACTGAGAATGGCCAGGCGCTCATGCTCGGATGTCATGGGGAGGTTCTGGCGTCACGATGCGTCGTCCTGTCTTCATGGCGTCAAGAATCTCCGCGAGGGCGTTTTCGAGGCGGCGAAACGAGCGGAGCCGTCGGCTTCGGATCTCATCGAGATCAACGCGTTGCGTGAGTGCTTCCTGGTCGAGGACTGGTTTATAGCCATCCTCGATCCACTGGTGCAAGCAGCCCCTGGCGTCCCGAGGAGCAGACTCCAGATCGCCAGCCGGTGGTCTTGCTTCAGGGTGTACCGAGCGTCCTCGCGCAGGACGGACTCCAGCCAGGGAATTCAAACCCGCGACGAGCCACGTCTCATACTCCTGAACCGCCAGTACAACCGCGAGCGAAAAGATCTTTCCGCACCTGCATGCGATGCCGTTTGAGCAAGCTGGACCGCGGCCTCTCGTACGCAGAGGGGCTTGCCACCGATCCTCTTCGTATCGCCGTCGATGAGAGGCAGGCCCTCGCCAAGGTCCTTTCTCCTGGCGCTGGTCTGGAGGTGACGCTTCCAGGCTAAGCAATCGATCCTGAGAAGCCTGGGTATCTCTCCGACCCGGAAAGGATCCTGATCAATCGAGACGTCGAATTGTTCCCTGGCCTTGGGCTGGAGTCTTTGGACGAGACGGGGAACGGCCTTGACGTCGCCTTCACCCTCGACGAAGAGCACGAGCCGCTTCAAAGTGCTGGCTCGGCGGCCAGCCGCGCGGGATCCACCGTGAGGAGCTCGCCAGGCTCCAGGAGCCGTTCCTCCAGCGATTCTCTTTGTTCCGGCGACAGGGGGCCGATCCTGGTCTCAAAACCCTGAAGTTCAACCACCCGGATCTGCCCCGCACTGAACGAATCGAGGAATCCGGGGCTGTGCGTGGTAACGATGACCTGCCCTTTACCAGACCCCGGCGCGGCCTGGAATTCGTCCGCAAGGAGACAGAGCGCCCCGGGATGGATGCCGTCTTCTGGATGCTCGAAAAGGAGGGTTTGCTTCGGCGGTCGCTGGTACAGGGCTAGAAGGTGGGCATAAAGCCTGCGCAGGCCATCCGATTCCTGGGCCAGGTCCAGTATGAGCGTCTTGCCGTTCACCCCATGACCGACGAGGACTGCCCGAGGGTCCTGGATGCTGTCGAGCTCGACCGAGACGATCGCGGGATTCATATGCTGGAGCAGCGCAACGATCACCTGCCGTGGGGGGGAGTTCTGGAGGTCCAGCAGGATGTCCTTGATTACCAGCAGATGGTTTGCGCCATCTTCCGACAAGCCTCGCTCGGTCGCGTTTCGGTTCGCTTGCGTGAGAACCCTGTCGGAGAAGGAATAGCAGCCGATGCCGGCGGTGAGCGCAGTGAATGCGATCGTGACCTCGGAGAGCGCGGGCAGCCGTCCAAGTGCGATTGCACCGGCCTGTGGAGGGCGAACAAGCGCAGGCTCGACCTTCCATCGGGCGCCCGCTGGCAACTCCGCCGCCTGGTGGAAAAGGCTCTTCCCGCCAAGCGTCAGGATCTCGTTCCGAGGCGCCTGCATGGGCCCGCCAGCCGCGAACGAAAGCTCGTACGTGAAGCGGGACTCGAAGCCTGGGACTGAGAATTCGATCCCGAATGTCGTCGGCTCGTCTGTCGGCACCGCGGGGCGAATTCTCGACCAGCTCGTTCCCAAACTTTGGGGGTTGATCAGGACGTCTCGCAGTGCCCTTAGGGCCTGCACGAAATTCGATTTCCCCGTCCCGCTTCTGCCCACCAGAACGGTCACTGGCTCCAGTTCGACCGTGACGTCCGCGATGCTCTTGAAGTTCTGGATGTGAACGCGATGAATCATGGCTCGGGCCTTCCGCGCGCAAGGGCATTTGCACTTACGATGATACTTTACCGCCGGGCGGACCGAAATGACGCAAAACCGACTGGCTTCGCCCGGGCGTCCACCCGCCTCTTTGCTCCGCGCGCGGAAGGCTCTAGAATCAGGCTGGTTTCAAGACGATGTCTCCAGGGAGCAAGCGAAGCATGGCCAGGCCGATCAAGGTGGCGGTGACGGGAGCGGGCGGTCAAATCGGGTACGCGCTCATTTTTCGACTTGCGTCGGGAGCGGTGTTCGGGCCGGATCAGCCGGTCTCGCTCAGTCTGCTGG
The DNA here is from genome assembly GCA_027451885.1 of Planctomycetales bacterium. GTDB lineage: Bacteria > Planctomycetota > Planctomycetia > Isosphaerales > Isosphaeraceae > JAKBAP01. Next base: position 15,550 of record DAIDHX010000033.1, on the reverse strand, counting down.
AAGTCACCCCCGCGCTTCCGTCGCTGAACGGGACCTTGATGGAGCTCGAGGACTGCGCGTTTCCGCAGCTTGCGGAGGTGCGTGCGACCGACAAGGCGGAAGAGGCGTTCGATGGCGTCGACTGGGCGATTCTGGTCGGCGGCCTGCCGCGCAAGGGGGACATGAGCCGGGCGGATCTGATCCGGGCCAATGGCCCAATCTTCACGGGGCAGGGCAAGGCGATCAACGACGCGGCTGGTCCGGACGTGCGGGTGCTGGTGGTGGCGAACCCCTGCAATACGAACTGCCTGATCGCGCGGTCGCACGCGCCCAGGGTGCCGTCGGATCGTTGGTTCGCGATGACCCGGCTCGACCAGAATCGCGCGACGGGGCTTCTGGCGAAGAAGGCGGGGGTGGGCGTGAGTGCGATCACCCGGCTGGCGATCTGGGGTAATCACAGCGACACGCAGTATCCTGACTACAAGAACGCGCTCATTGAGGGCAAGCCGGCGACCGAGGTGGTGGAGGATTCCGCGTGGTTGGCGGAGACGTTCATTCCGACGGTGGCGAAGCGGGGTTCGGCGGTGATCAAGGCGCGGGGGGCGTCTTCGGCGGCGTCGGCGGCGAACGCAGCGCGTGACAGTGTGCGCTCGGTGCACGTGCCGACAGCGGCTGGCGACACGTTCAGCGCGGGGGTGGTTTCGCGAGGGGATTACGGCATTCCGGCGGGGCTGATTTACAGTTTCCCGCTGGTTGCTCGCGGCGCGGGGGTGTGGTCGGTGGCGACAGGTTTCACGATCGACGACGACGCCCGCAAGCGGCTCGATGCGTCGGCCGCGGAGCTCATCTCCGAGCGCGACGCCGTGGCTGACCTGCTCGGCCCGGCTGTCTGACCCGCTCGGCCAGACCCCCCTCCTAGCGAAGTGTGTGATCCGTTGGGTTTGACCCCACGCGGCTGGCGGGGTCAAGCCCGATGATCCGGCTGCGGGGCCGGCTGCGATCGAGCTGAAGCGGCCCGGATTCCGTCGTGTCCGAGCCGCCGCGGTGGCCCACGGTATCGCTCGCCTCGATTCGAACATGGAAGCGGTCCGGCACGCTCGGCGGCACGTTCCAGATGTATTTGCCCTCGTTCTCGAGCCCGGCGACCACAAGCTGCCAGTCCGAACCAGGCTTTTCGGCTTTCCAGAAGATCGAGGTGGAGCGGGGGCTCAGGTGCAGGTCGCTTGCGCTCCATGCGAGGGCGACCTTGCCGGCGTTCAGGCCCGTGCCCACCTGCGGTGGACGCATCATCACGACCGGAGGCGATGCGTCGACCTCGACCCAGGTTTGCGGCGGGTCGTTGGGAGCAGGGGGTTGATCGCCCACGCCTGATGCCGACCGCGCGACCAGTGAGATTCCGAACGTTCCCTCGCCGCCGAGATCGATTGCGATCGGCGAGACGTGATCCTGGTCCTCCCCGCGCCTGATCCAGGTGCGCCCGCCGTCGCGCGTGATCCAGAGCTCGACGCTGGCGGGGCCTTCGGGGCCGGCGTCATCGACCGCGTATTGCAGCGCAAACCGGGGGTTGCCCACGAGCAAGGTCTCGCGTGGGCCATCCTGAGTGCGGGGCGGAGCTGGCGTCTGGCCAGGAGGGATTGATTTGGGCCTGGCGGCATCCCAGTTGGCGGCGGCGGCGGAATTTACAGCACCCACGCCCATTTCAGCAGCGAACAGGTCGGCATCGGGGTCGTGCCCCGGTTGCCGCGTGGGGGCGGGGTTTTCGCGAGCACGAGCTGGCGCGGGGCCCGCGGTCCGGGCGACCTTTTCGCGGGCCCTCGGCCGAGGTCGCGCGGGGGCCTCGGCCGCCGGTTGCTCAAGATCGCCCCCCACGGGAGCGAAATCCGGCGCGGCGGAGATTTTCGGCGCGTCCGTGCTCGAGAATTCGTCGACCGAAGGCGCGCTTGCGAATTCCAGATCCGACCGATTGGCGGTCGGCGGCGCGGCCGTGCCTTCCGATAGATCGACAACCGACTGGGCCACGTTCCCCGCTCGATCCGCGACCGACCCCCTGACCTTGAGCGCGTCCGCCGTGCCGGCGTCCCACGATACCGAGCCGCTGGCTCGAGGCGCCCGCATTGGCACCCTGCGCCAGACACCCGCTCCCTCGACCTGATACTCGATCGCCAGCGTTTTCAGATCTAGATTCTCATCTCGGACCTCCCAGCGCACGCCGGCCACGCTCCCGCGCCGGCCCGCCGATTCCAGGAGCACCGTCGGCGGGAATGTGTCCACCACCACCTTCAAATTGGGCTCGACCGTCTCATCCTGCCGCGGCGAAACCCGGCCGTCCCGCGTGATCGTCTGAACCGCAAACCAGTATTCTCCATCCCGCGGTGACCGGAACGTGAACGTCGGATGGTCCGGATACGTCTTGCTCCGGGCCGCCCAGTGCTGGCCCAGATCGTCAGACACCAGCAGGTGAACTTCCTTCACCCGGTCCTTGCCTTCTGGGCTTAAATTGAATGGTATGCGAAAGTTGCGCCCTTTGTGGTAGATCCGTGGGGCGGTCTCGGCGGGGAGTTCCGACTGGGCTTTCGTGGGGTGCGAGGTCAAGGCGGAGGCGACGACGATGGCCGCAGCCGTCGCAAGGGTCGAGGCCAGGGTGTGTCGTCGCCGTTTCCACCCCACGGAATCTCGTCCCTCGATTGGTCTGGAGTCCGGAAATCACCACCGCGTGCGTGCCCATCCGTCGTGAGACGTGATGATCGAAGGCTGGGCGCTCGGGCGCGGACGCCTCTCCAAAACGGGCGGAGCAGGCTCGATTGAGCCTCTTGGCGAATGTATCGACTCTGCGAACAGGCTCGCTTGAGATGAAAGTCCGGGATCTTCCTGGAGAAACGATTTCGGCGACCTTGCCGGATCGAGAAGGCGGGCAGGCGTTTAACCCCTGGTGCGGAACTTGCGCACGATCTCGCAATACTGGTTCGCGAGCGCCTGGATTTGATCGAAGTTCTTGCTGGCAATGAGCTTGGGGTCGACAAGCGAGCTTCCCACGCCCAGGCAGCAGGCACCGGCTTTGAGGAAGTCAGCCGCGGTTTTGAGGTCGACGCCGCCGGTGGGCATGAGTCGGACCTGGGGCAATGGCCCGCGCAGGGCCTTGAGGTAGCCTGGACCGCCGACGTCCGCGGGGAAGACCTTGACGACATCCGCGCCGGCTTCCCATGCGCTTAGGACCTCGGTCGGGGTGAATGCGCCTGGCATGACGGCCTTGTCGTAGCGGCGGCAGAGGCGGATGACGTCCAGGTTCACCACGGGGGCGACGATGAATTCGGCCCCAGCCAGGAGCGCAGCCCGGCATGTTTCGGGATCGAGCACGGTCCCCGCGCCCAGGACCACGCGATCGCCCAGGGCCTTGCGGACGTTCTTGAGAGCGTCAATCGCGTCGGGCACGGTGAAGGTGATCTCGGCCGCGGTCACGCCGCCGGCGGCGAGTGCCTCGACCACCTGCACGAGCGCCTCGCTGGAATCCGCGCGCACAACCGCCACGATCCCGCTTTCCATGATCCGCTGCAAGCTCTGGTCGCGACCCACTACGATGCCTCCGATCTGCCCTGGCCTCACTCTTCAAAGCCGGACTCTAGCCGCGCCCGGAAGACGTCGTCAAGCGTGCGGCCTGGCGGCGGCGTTTCTGGTACAAAGGCCACTGGCATCAGCATCCTCCCGCCTGTTGAGTCCAACCCCATGAAACGCTTGCTCGGATCGATCGTGGTCCTCTCCCTGGCGATCTGCGTGCCGCAACTCCGCGCGGCGGACGGCAAGACCGAACACGCGCCCCGCTACGAAAAGCGCTGGGTGTGGCTCTCCGCGAATCTGCTGGTCGACGCCGAGGCGGATCGCGTCGTCACGCTTTTCGACCGCGCGGCGAAGGCAGGTTACAACGGCATTGTGCTCACCGACTACAAGTTCAACTTCCTGGGCCGGATGCCGGAGCGCTACTTCAAAAACGCCAGGCGCGTGATCGCCAGGGCCGCACAGCTCGAGCTCGAGATCATCCCCGCCGTGTTCCCCATCGGCTACTCGAACGGCCTGCTCTCGAACGATGTGAATCTGGCCGAGGGATTGCCGGTCGTGAACGCGCCCTACGTCGTCCGGGATGGCTGGGCCGAGCTGGTGCAGGGACCTGATTCGAAGCTCCGGAACGCCGATCTCGAGGAAACTAAAGGAGATGTGTTCACAGGATTTGGTTTTCAGGACAACCCTGGCAAGACGACCTTCGCCGATCGCCAGGTGACGCATCACGGCAAGGCGGCGTGCCGCATGGAGCATTTTGCCGCGGGCCCTGTTTGCCGGCTGATTCAGGGCGTGGCCACGCGCCCGCACGCCTGTTACCGGTTGAGCGCGTGGGTCAAGACGCGGGACTTCACGAACGCCGGGGACTTCCGCCTGATGGCGATTGGGGCGTCGGGTCGGCAGCTCAGCTTCCAGGAAGGGGTGGTGAGCTCGACGCAGGACTGGACGCGGGTCAACCTGGTCTTCAACAGCCTCGATGAGACCAGGGTGAACCTTTACGCGGGCACCTGGAGCGGTCAGTCGGGGACGCTCTGGATCGACGATTTCGCGTTCGAGGAGCTTTCGTTCGTCAACATCCTGCGGCGGCCCGGCTGCCCGCTTTTGGTTGAGTCGGCCGATGGCAAGCGGGAGTATCGCGAGGGCGCGGACTTTGAGCGTCTGGTCGATCCCAGGCTTGGGCGGGTTCCATACGAGGGGGAGTATGAATACGGCCACGAGGGGCCGAGGCTCAGGCTGGCGAAGGGCTCGCGACTGAAGCCGGGCGATCGCCTGCGGGTGAGCTGGTATCACCCGATGCTCGTGCTTTCAGGGTATACCGCCTGCTGTCTGAGCGAGCCGAAGGTGTACGAGCTCTTGCGCGACCAGGCCGAGCGGGTCAGCGCACTTTTTCATCCCCGCACGTTCTTCATGCAGCACGACGAGCTGCGGGTGGCGAACTGGTGCGCTCTGTGCGCTGAACGCAAGCTGACCGCGGGCGCGCTTCTGGCCGATCACGCACGCCGGTGCCTGGCGATTCTCAAGCGAATCAACCCCCGCGCCGAGGTGCTCGTGTGGTCCGACATGTTCGACCCCACGCATAACGCCGTGGATCGTTATTACCTGGTCAAGGATACGCTTAAGGGCTCGTGGGAAGGGCTCGACCCGCGCGTGATCATCGCCAACTGGAACGGCGGCAAGGCGCGTGCCAGCCTGGCGTTCTTCGCCGGCCGGGGGCATCGCCAGCTCATCGCCGGGTATTACGATTCCGACGACAACTTCGCCGCCTGGGACGCCGCCGCGCGCGGGAACGCGACAACCTTCGGCTTCATGTACACGACCTGGCAGAATCGGTTTGGCGATCTTGAACGCTACGGCAAGCTGCTCGAGGGCAAGGAGTAAACCGGGTGGCCGGCCGCGGCGGTTGCGCCGGTTGCCGCGCGTCCAGAGATGCGCGGGCACTGCCGGTAATCTCCGTTTGAGCCATGCCAGCCAGCCGTGGCGCGCGGGCAGCGCGGTTGCTTAAGTCTCGGCCTGCCTCTATGATTCAGCCAGTGCGAAGGGCGCTGGGCGAGTCTCGGCGGGTCGTCGGAACCTGTTGCGGGAATGGGGCATGCAGAAAGACAAGACGAGGAGCGACCCGCTCCAGGCGCTCACCGAGCGGATCGTTGCCACCTACGGCGAATGCGGCGCAGTGCATCATCTGGGGCACTCGCCCTTGCCGAGTTATCGCGAGATCGTCGAGATTCTGGTGGATCTGCATGAGCTGCTTTATCCCGGCTTCGGGCGCAGGCAAAACGTGCGGATGGCCAGCGCGGCGTATCACGTGGGGGGGCTGCTCGACACGATCCGGGAGCGGCTGACGCGGCAAGTGGCGCTCGCGTTTCGCCATGAATGCAAGTCGGAAGACCCCGGGGCCGATCACGAGCTCGTGGCCGAGCGCGTGGTGCTGCGGTTTCTGGACGCCCTTCCTGGCCTGCGGCACACTCTGGCCGAGGACGTCCGCGCTGCACATTCCGGCGATCCCGCGGCCAGGAGCCTGGTCGAGATCGTCTTTTGCTATCCCGGTCTCTCGGCCGTCACGGTCTATCGCATGGCGCACGAGCTTTACCTGCTCGGCGTGCCGCTCATCCCGCGGATGATGACGGAGTACGCCCACGGCAAGACGGGCATCGATATCCACCCGGGCGCGACGATCGGGCAGCGGTTTTTCATCGATCACGGCACGGGCGTGGTGATTGGCGAAACGACTGAGATCGGCAACGACGTCAAGCTTTACCAGGGGGTGACGCTTGGCGCACTTAGTTTTCCCCGTGACGAGACGACGGGGGAGATCCGCCGCGGCGTCAAGCGCCATCCCACGCTCGAGGACGGCGTGATCATCTACGCCAACGCCACGATTCTCGGGGGCGACACGGTCATCGGCCGGAATTCGGTCATCGGCTCGTCGGCGTGGATCACGCGCAGCGTGGCTCCCTACACGGTCGTGACGATCGAAAGCCCGCGCCTGCGCTATCGCGAAGGGGGCAATGGCGAGCCTGATCCGGACTACGCGCTTCGCCTCAATTACCAGATCTAGGCTCCCGGGTCCGCGCTCGGCGGCGAGACCCGATCGAGCAGCACCGCCACGGACATGTCCCCCAGCACGTTCGACGTGGTGCGGCAGCGGTCGAGCAGCCAGTCGACGGTGAGCAGAATGGGAATCTTGTCCGCCGGCAAGCCCACGGCCGCGAAGATCAGAGGCATTGTCACGAAGCTGCCGGAGGGGATGCTCCCCGCGCCCACGCTCGCCACCAGGGTGGTGAGCATGATCACGATCTGGTCCCCCAGCGAGAGCGGATAACCAATCGCTTGCGCGATGAAGATCGCCGCGGTCGCCTGATAAAGCGCGGTGCCGTCGTTGTTGAAATTGGTGCCGATGCAGGCTGTGAGCTGGCTCGAGCGGCGGGAAATGCCCAGGCGCTCGAGCGCCTTGAGGGTGAACGGGATCGTGGCCGCTGTGCTGGCCGTGCTGATGGTGTTGGCCATCACATCGAGCGAGCCCCGCAGGAACCGTAGCGGCGACATCCGCGCGACAACCGCCATTTGCAGTAAATACCACGCCACCTGAAGCCCAAGCCCGCAGACCACCACGACGATCAATCGCAGCAATGAGCCCAGCACCGACATCGCTTCCTTGTGGCCCACCGTCGAGGCCACGATGCCAAACACCGCGAGCGGCACCAGCGCCACGACCCAGAGCAGAACCTTCATCAAGAGTTCAAAGCCGATCGAGAGCAGGTCGGTCACGGCCTTGAATGACCCGTCCCCCTGGGCTGCGCGCGCGTCTCGGATCTTGACGAGTCCGACGCCGAGAGCCAGTGTAAGGAGAACGAGCTGGGCCAGATGGTTCTGGGTGAAGGGCTCGCCGAAGCTGCGAGGAACCAGGTCGAGCACGAGCTCGGAGGGCGTTTTCTGGACGAACGTGGCTGGGTTTGAGCCGTTACCCGCGAGCGACGCCCCCGCGCCGGGGTTGAAGAGGTTCGAGAGCGAGAGCCCGATCACCATGGCGACGATGGTGTTGCCCACATAAAACAGCATCATGACCAGCCCGGTGCGGCCGTGGATCTCGTTGGTCACAATGGCACTCAGGATCGCCAGCACGACCAGGGGCGCGGCAAGCGCGGCCAGGGCGCGTAGAATCAGTTTGGAGAGCAGCTCGAGCGGCACGGCACGCTCGCCCAGCAGCATGCCGACCGGAATGGCCAGCGCGACGGCGAGAATGACCCAAACATAAAGGGGCAGGCCCCAGGGGCGTGATTCAGGCTCGTCGGCGGGCATCGGTTCAGTGGAAGGGACGATCTGCGCGGGGGCGGAATCCATCAAGCAACTCCGGAAGCCGTCGGAACCGGCAAGGTTGGTGCATGGCGGAGAGTGAGTCGAGCATTATGACGAATCACGGCAACCCGTGCGAGCACGATCTCAGCACGAGCGCCGGTCACGCTGGCCCGGAACAAACCCGCCCCCCACGCCTCGTTTGCCGCGTCCTGCCTCGCGGCCGCGCCTCGGGCTCATGGAACATGGCGCTCGATGAGGCGATCCTGGATCTCGCCGCCGCCACCAACGCCGACGCCTTTCTGCGATTCTACGAGTGGACCGAGCCAACCCTCAGCCTGGGCTACTTTCAAAACCATGGAGACATCGACCGGCAGCTCGCGGGCAGGCAGGCCGCGGTCGTGCGGCGGCCGACCGGCGGAGGCGCCATCTGGCACGATCGCGAGCTTACCTACTGCCTCGTCCTGCCACGCCGGCACCCGCGCACGCGGCCCAATCCCGCTCTCTACCGGATCGTTCATCTGGCGATCGCGGAAGCCCTGCGATCATTCGGGGTTACAACCGCATTCCCAGCTCCAGATCAGGACCACGCGGAAACCGAGCGGCCGTTTCTGTGCTTTACGGATCTTTGCGAGTTCGACCTGGCGATCGAGGGGAGCAAGGTCGTCGGCAGCGCTCAGCGGAGGCGAGAGGGTGCAATCCTGCAACACGGGTCGATTCTCCTTGAGGCATCGCCGGGGCTGCCGGCGCTCGAGGGCCTGGGAGATCGCGCTCCGAACGCGCGCTTCACCCTGGATGACCTCGAGCGCAGCCTGCGCGTAACCATCGCCCAGGCGCTCGACCTCGAGCTCTACCCCGCACACGCCTCCGAGGCGCTCCTCAACCGCGCGCGGGAGCTTGAGCACTCACGCTACAGCACTCTTGAATGGACGCGGAGACGAACGTGAATCCAACCGCCATTCGAACCGCCACGCCCCGCGTCCACGCTGGCACGCTTCAAGAATCCGAGTTCTGGTGGGGGTTTGCATCTTGGAACGCCGAAACATTCAGATACAATGTGTTCGATCGTCTGCGGATACTGGCCAGGCGGTCGTCTCTCATCCATCGTTATCATCTCCGCGATCGTGTTCGACTCGGTTCGTTGTCCGTGAGTTTGTTGGTTCGTGCGATCGAGGGTCGTGATCTTGGTTCGCGTGACCGAAAGGGCGAAGATGCCGCAACCAGGGTGGAGTGATCAAGCTACGGCACTCGTGCGCGCTCGACCCGGATGGAAGATGGATAACGAGGTTCAGAGAGACATGCGAGAGAGCCCTCTCGTGGAGTGACCTGTATCAGGTCAGGATGGTATCCATGAAGGTCCAGTTGGTCGTGGTTCGAGGTAAGCCCGAGGGACGAGTCATCCCCCTGGCAGGGCCGAATTTCAAGATCGGCCGCGGTGAGACTTGCCATCTCAGACCGATCAGTGAGCAAATCAGTCGTGAACACGCCGAGTTCACGCTGAGTAACGACGGGGTGTTCGTGCGCGATCTCGGGAGTCGCAACGGCACACTCGTCAATGGCAAGGCTCTGACCACGGAGCCCTGCCAGCTCAAGGATCGCGATCTGGTCCAGGTGGGCCCGCTCACGTTCGCGGTCTCGATCACTGATGTGCGCGAAGCGGCGGCCGCCAGGCCGGGCGCCCCCACCGCGGCCAAGGCCGCTCCCGAGGATGTCTCGGGTGATGACATCGATTCCTGGTTGATTGGTGACAAGTCAGGCGCGGCCGCGGATCAGCCCACCGCGGTTTACGGCGGCGACACAATCACCATTTCCGCCTTCAAGGACGCGTCGACCACCAAGGACGCCGCGCCGACCAAGGAAAAAGAAGCCGCCACTCCCAAGCCTCCCCCCTCCGCCAGCGACGATGAATACGAACGCCAGGCCGAGGACACCCTCGAGGAAGAAATCGAAGAGGAAGAGCGTTTCGAGGAAGAAGAGGAACTCGAGGACGAAGAAGAGGGCGAAGAAGAGGAAGAGCAAGGCGCGGAGGAATTCATCGACGAGAGCAACCCGTTCTACGCGGCCAAGAAAGCTCAGAAGGAGCAGGCCAAGGCGGGACCGTCGAAGCAGTCCTTCAAGGACACGAGCGACGCGGCGAATGATATTCTCCGCCGTTTGATGGAACGGCGCAAGGCTTCGCGTGAGTAGTCGCACGCGGGGCTGGGGGCCGTTAGAATACCTGGACGTCTGAGCGGATCCGATCCCTCATTGCGGTAGATTACGCGCTCGGTGCTCGACGGGAGACGGTGTTTGTTGAGCAACGACCCGGCCCGTCGAGAATCTGCAACGCGTCCCGTGGACGATACGCTGGTCGAGGCCAGGCGCGGGTTGCTTGCGCTTGTTGATCGACTTGAAGCCGCGGTGGTGGGCCAGCGCTCGATGATTGAGCGGCTGGTGGTTGCGCTTCTGGCTGGCGGGCATGTGCTCATCGAGGGGGTGCCTGGGCTTGCCAAGACGCGCACGGTACGCCTGCTTTCGCATGCCCTTGATCTCCCGTTCCGCCGCATCCAGTTCACCCCGGATCTTTTACCCGCCGACCTGACGGGCACGCAGATCTTCCGCCCGGCGTCGGGTACATTCGACGTCCGGCCTGGGCCGATTGTCACCAGCGTGCTCCTGGCCGACGAGATCAACCGCGCCCCTGCCAAGGTTCAAAGCGCACTCCTGGAGGCCATGCAGGAGGGGCGGATCACGGTCGGCGACGAGACGATCGTGCTGCCTGACCCATTCTGGGTGCTGGCCACACAGAACCCGCTCGAGCACGAGGGCACGTATCCTCTGCCCGAGGCGCAGCTTGACCGGTTCCTGATGAAGCTGCTTGTGACTTACCCCGACCGCGCGGCCGAGCTGCAAATGCTCGAGCTGCCAAGTGTATCCTCGCCCCGATTGCTGGAAGATCGCGCCGAGCAGGGTGCGCCGATTCTGGGGCCGAAGGATGTTGCGCGGCTCCGCGAGGCGGCGGCGTCGGTGAAGGCGGCGGACGCGGTCAAGGAGTACATCGTCGACCTGGTGCGCACAACCCGCGACCCAGCCAGCCGCGGGCTCGATTTGGGGGCGATGATCGAGATGGGCGCCAGCCCTCGGGGAACGATCTCGCTGTTGCGTTCCGCGCGGGCGCATGCGCTGCTCTGCGGGCGCGACTATGTGACTCCGCACGACGTGAAGTCGCTCGCCCGGGACGTGCTCCGGCACCGCGTCGTCCTGAGCTTCGAGGCCGACGCCGAGGGGCTCTCCGTCGACGAGATCCTGAGCCGCATCCTCGACCACGTGCCCGTGCCCTAGCGTACCTAGGCGGCCGTGAGCCTGTAGCCCCCCGCGCCCTCGGGGGCCACCTGGTCGCGGTGGAGCGAGGCCGGTTGCCGCAGGAGCCACGCCCAGTAGACCAGGCCCGTCAAGAACAGCCCCGCGCTGATCGTCTGCGAGATGGTCATCCCCAGCAAGAACACCCCCTCGTCGCTGCGCAAAATCTCAATCAAGAACCGCGAGATGGGATAGCAAAGCAGCAACAACCCCATCACCTCGCCGTCACGCTTGCGATGCGGAAAATACGCGGAGAGCAGCAGGAAGATCACAAACGCATCAAACGCTGAGTAGAGCTGGGTGGGATGAACCGGGAGCGAATGGGCCGCCTGCTCGGGGATGAGCTCGTAAATCACATGATGCTCCCACGGCGGTGAGAGCCGCGGGAACGAAACCGCCCACGGCAACGAGCAGACGTCGCCAAAGCAGCAGCCGTTCAGGAAGCATCCCAGGCGCCCGAAAAGCGTGCCGACCGCGATCGAAGGGGCGAGGACGTCAAGAAACGGGCGGAGCGGAAATGGATGGAACTGGCGGTAGACCAGACCCGCCAGCACACCGCCGATGATGCCGCCATAATAGACGATTCCACCTTTCCAGAACTGGAGGGCTTGCCAGAGGCTTTTGACCTCAACACCCCAGTATTCGACGCAGTAAAAGAGCCTGGCCCCGACCATGCCGAAGAGAAAGACCCAGAAGGCCATGTCGCTGATGACATCGGGATCGAGGTGCTCGCGTTTTGCGCGGCGGTAGGCGAGCCAGGTGGAGGAGAGGAACGCGAGCACGAGCATCGAGCCGTAGCCTCGGATGTCGATGCCGTGGAAGAAGGGGATTGTGATCAGGATGGGCTTCATGGGCTTCGCGATCCTCGCCTGGTCAGTGCGTGGCGGGCTGGTGCTGGCCGAGCTCGCTTGCGGTGGGGTAGTCGATGCGCTCGATCACGCGGTTATCGGAATCGAGGGAGACGACGAGGGGGCGATGATCGGCGAGCTCGGCGGGCTCGAGCAAGGCGAAGGCCATCACGATGATCCGGTCGCCGGCCGCGCCAGTACGGGCCATGGCGCCGTTGAGCTCGATCTGCCTGTGCCCGGGGATGCCCGGCAGGACGTAGGTGGTCGCGCGCTGGCCGGTGTTCATGTTCGCGACCAGGATCTCCTCGTAGGGATAGAGCCCCACGGCGTCCATGAGCTCGGGGTCGATGGTCAGGCTGCCATGGTATCCCAGCACTCCACGTGTGACGGCTGCCTGGTGGAGCTTGCTTTTGAGCACCCTGATCCGCATTCGCTGGCCTCACTCCGTGAGTTGCATGTTGTCGATCAGCCGGGTGGCGCCCAGTCGCGCGGCGACCAGCGCGATGGCCTGGCGTTCACTCAAGCGATCGAGCGGCTCGAGCGTCTGAGCGTCGGCCACTTCGGCGTAATCGACCACGACGCCCTCGCTTGATTCTAGTGTTTGATGCAAGATCTGTCGAACCCGGTCGGCGTCGTGAATCCCCCCCAGAACGGCGTTTCTGGCCTGAACGAGCGCGTGGTGGAGCACCCCGGCCTTCTGGCGCTGATCGGGGCTCAGATAGCGGTTCCGGCTGGACATGGCAAGTCCATCGGGCTCGCGCACCGTGGGGTGGTCGCGGACCTCGACCGGAAGGAGCAGATCTTCAACCAGGCGCCGGATGACGAGGAGCTGCTGATAGTCCTTGCGGCCAAAATAGGCGCGATCAGGTGTCACGGCGAGAAAGAGCTTGAGGACGACGGTGGCGACGCCGCGGAAGTGGCCGGGCCTGCTGGCGCCTTCGAGGCAGGTGGTGAGGTTGGGCACTTCGGCGTAGGTTGAGCCGAGGCCGTTGGGGTAGAGCTCGGCTGGGCTGGGCGCGAAGACGAGGTCGATGCCGGCCTGGAGGCAGCGTTCGAGATCTTCGGGGAGAGTGCGGGGATAGCGGTTGAAGTCCTCTCCCGGTCCGAACTGGGTTGGGTTGACGAAGATGGAGGCAACGGCGAGGTTGGATTCGCGGCGGCACTGGTGCAGGAGGGCGGTATGGCCGTCGTGGAGTGCTCCCATGGTGGGGACGAATCCGATCGAGCGGCCTTCGCCGCGCGCCTGGGCGGTTTTCTTGCGGATCTCAGCGAGGGTTTCAACCAGCTTGGTCATACGGGGCTCCCGCGCCGATCCGCGGGGGAAGGGCACGACGGGGTAGGGAGTCGAATTCGCCAGCGCGACCTGGATATATTAGGGAAGAGACCCGTCGAGACTCCAGGCCGAGGCCGGTCATCTGGGAGCCCGTGCGATGCCCACCTCAAGATTCTGCCTCCTGGTCGTGGATGACGAGCCCGACGTCTGTGATTCGGTGCACGATCTGCTGCGCAGGGAGTTCCGCGTCCTCAAGGCCACAAGCGCTGACGAGGGCTACGCGATCATGCGCCAGGAGGAAGTGCACATCATCATGACGGATCAGCGGATGCCGCAGATCACGGGCGTCGAGCTCCTGAGCAAGGTCAAGGCCCGCCATCCGCAGGCGATCCGCATGCTCTTCACGGGGTTCGCGGATCTCGATTCGATTGTGGCGGCGATCAACCAGGGGCATATCTATCAGTTCCTCAAGAAGCCGTGGCATCCCGAGGATCTGCTCGCGGCGGTGCGCCAGGCCGCGCTCGAGTACGAGCGGCTGGAAACCGCGGCGCTCGAGCGTGAGCTTTTGCACGAGGAGGTCGCGGAGCTTCGGCTGCGCGTGGCCGTGCTAGAAAGCGAGGTACGCCGCCTCTGCGGCCACTTGCCGCAAGGACCCGCGATCACCGGCGAGGGGTCGCTCGGGCCGTGAGATCGAGATCCGGGCCCCCCGCGCAAGAACGCGCGGCGGGGGGCAGTCTTATCTCCCCCGATCGCGACGGAGTCTTTCGCGTGCAGCCCGCCAAACATACCTTGCTCGTCGTGGATGACGAAGCCGACGTGCTGGACAGCCTGCGGCATCAGTTCCACCGCGCCTACCGGGTGATTACCACCTCGTCCGGGCATCAGGCCATTGAGATCCTCGAGCGCGACGAGGTCTCGCTCATCCTTTCCGACCAGCGGATGCCGGGCATGACCGGAGACGTCCTGCTGCGCAAGGCAAGGCAGCTCAAGCCCGATTCGATCCGCATGTTGTTCACCGGTTACGCGGACATCCAGGCGGTCATCAGCGCGGTCAACGAAGGCCACATTTTCCGCTACATCATGAAGCCATGGGACACGAGCGAGCTGGAATCGATCCTGCGGCAAGGGGTCGAGCAGTACGAGCTGCTGGCGGAGCGCAGGCGTTTGATCGCGGAGCTCCAGGCCGCGAATGCCAAGCTCACCGACGCCAATCGCGAGCTCGCCCGTTCCGGCCAGCTCAAAAGCGCGTTCATTGAGGTTGCGAGCCACGAGTTCAACACGCCGATCACGCTGGTGCAAGGGTTGACGGAGCTGTTGCGGCTGTCGAATCCCGATCGCCCCGAGGCCGAGGACGAGATCCTGCGGCAGATCTCCTCGAGCGGGCGCCAGCTTGGGCGGCTGGTGTCGAACCTGCTCACGTTGCTTGAGGCCGAGGATTTTCGCCGCAAGATCGAGCGTGCGGTGGTGGACGTGGCCGAGCTTCTCGCCGCCGCGCTCGACCAGGTGCGCCCGTTCGCGAGGGCGCGGGGGCAAACCCTGGCGTTTCGTCCCGCGCAGGGCCTGGGCTGCTTCGAGGTGGATCGTGACAAGCTTCATGCCGTGCTCATCAACCTGCTCACCAACGCGATCAAGTTCACACCCGACGGCGGTACAATCACTCTGGCCGCGGAACGGGGCGGCGGCGACCGCGTGGTGATCGCCGTCGAGGACGAGGGCGCAGGGTTGCCACGCGACGAGATCCCGCACCTCTTCGAGCCATTCTTCACGCAGCTTGATCCGAGCTGTCACTCGTCGGGTGATTTCGGGTATTGCAAGCGTGGGCTGGGGCTGGGGCTCTCCATCGCCCGGCATTTCGTGGAAATGCACGGCGGCCAGATCCACGGCGAGAATCGGGCCGAAGGGGGCGCGCGGTTCGTCGTCGAGATTCCCGCGTCCGTGCCGGCCGCGCTCGCCGGGGCGGAGTGATCGAACCAGGGTGGTGCCGATGCCGAGGGTGTTGATTGTGGATGACGAGGTCGAGGCGAACCGCTTGCTCGCCCGTTTGATCCAGCTTCGCGGCTGCCAGACGGACTCCGCGCTCGACGGGCGAGAGGCGCTCGCGCTGGCCGCGGCCAACCCGCCGGATGTGATCTTTCTCGATCTGATGCTGCCGGATGTCGACGGTCTCGAGCTTTGCCGCAGGCTCAAGCGCCCGGGTCCGACGGCGAGCACGCCGGTGGTGATCGTCACGGCGCGGCTCGCCTCCGAAAGCCGCACGCTCTCGGCGCAGGCC
>DAIDHX010000032.1 GCA_027451885.1 Planctomycetales bacterium | reverse complement strand
GATCAAACCACGCAGCGCCCGGATATGCCCCGGAATCGCCTTCAAGGGATCCTCCGCAGCCTCATATTCCAGCACCACATAACCAGAATAACGCGCCTCCCGCAGGATCTCGATCTCACGCTTGAGATCCGCCAGCTCCTTGCGCTTGCCAGGCCGTGCGATCTCAGTCTTCACCTGCACATTCACGGCATAGGGAGCCAAAAGCGCCATGTCGCGATAGGGATCGTCGGTGTGGAAATTGCCCGTGTCGAGATTGACGCCGAAGTTCGGCGAATCGACCGCGGTCACAAGCGCGAGCAGATCCTGCGGCTTGCTGGTGATCCCGCCGTGGTTCTCAAGCGCCAGCATCACCCCCTTCTCAACCGCGTAAGGCAGCACCGTGCGCATCGACTCAATCGCCCATTGCGACGCCTGCTCGAGCGCCACGCCCTTCGGGGCACTGCCCGCGAAAATGCGAATCACAGGCGCGTCCAGCATCGCCGCCCGATCGATCCAGGTCTTCACAAGCTGGATCTGGGCGTCTCGCTTCTCACCCGGCGGCAAGCAAAAGTTATTGCCGACCGCCGTCCCCGAAATATCAAGCCCGAGCTTGAACGCGTGCACCTTCAGCCTGTGCAAATAGGCGGCGTCGACATCAGGCGGGAAGTAATACGAGGTCGGCTCGACGGCGTCGAGCCCCAGGTCCGCCGCAAGATCCACAAATCCAAACATGTCCATTTTGGGAGGCCTGGCGGTGAGCGCCTGGCGATAGGAGTAGGCTGCGATGCTCAGCTTCAGGTGGCTTTTGCGGGTGCGGCCGATGGGAGGAATCGCGCGGCTGGTTCCGCAGGCGGCGAGACTGGCGAGGAAGGTGCTCGAGCGGACGAGGAAATCCCTGCGCGAGGCGGCTGGCATGTTCACGACTCCCGTGATGAGGGCGAACGGCCACGCCAGTCGGCAGGCGGGCCGGGCGCCACCCACTATACGGCGGGCAGGCGCGGTTCGCCATCGCCCTGCGCCGCCCGAATTAGGAGTCGGAATCCGAAAGCAGCTCGTTGATCTCCAGATTGAGATAGCGGCGATCGACCTCGGCCGAATCGTGGGTAAGTGCGCGCACGGCCTCGGGAGTGTCCACACGCGAGGAGATCTCAAGCGATTCCCCACCGTGATCCGAATCGTGCTCCCCGCGCTCGCCGCCACCGCCAGAGTCCGCCGTCCGCCGGGAACGCAGGTAAAGCTTGATCGGAATATCCTTGAACGGCAGCTTCTCGCGAAACGTGTTCAGTAGATAGCGCTGGTACGTGGCGTCGAACAGCTTGGTGCTGTTCACAAACAACACGATGGTCGGAGGCGCGACGTCGACCTGCGTTCCATAATGAACCCGCGGCGTGCGATTGTCGCGCACTGGCGGCGGATGCGACTCCACCGCCTCCCGCACCACACGGTTGAGCGCCCCTGTACCCACACGCTTTTGCGCCTGCTTATGCAACATCCGCGCCAGATTGATGAGCGCCTTCACATTCTTACCCGTGCGGGCCGTGATGAACGCGATCGGCATGTAGCTCATCGTCCGGAACGAATACTGGATCAAGTAGGCGAAACGCCCCATCGCCCCCTCGCTCGGCTCGTCCCCTTCGCCAACCATCAAATCCCACTTGTTCACCACAAAGATGCAAGGCTTGTGCTCCTGGGCAATCTCGTCGGCAAGCTGCTTGTCCAGCCGGGTGATCCCCTGCCCTGGATCCAGGAACAGCATGCAGACATCCGCCCGGCGGATCGACCGCTTGGTGCGATGGTCCGAGTAAAAGTCGAGATTGTCCCGAATCTTCGCCGAACGCTTCACACCGCAGGTGTCGATCGCCGTGAACGGGATGCCATCAAGCTCGAAGTGCACGTCTACCGAGTCCCGCGTCGTCCCCGGGCGCTCCGAAACAATCATCCGCTCCGCCCTCGCCAGCGTGTTGATGAAGGTCGACTTGCCCGTGTTGGGCCGGCCCACGACCGCGATCTTCATCTCCGACTCGCCCTTTTCCTCGTCGCTGGGCTCGGGAAGCATCTCCTCAATCAGCCGGCAAAGCTCTCGCTTGTTGCGGTTCTGATGCGTCGACACCGGAATCGGACGCCCACGCCCCAGCTTGGAAAACACACTCCCCTGATCGTCGAACGCGGGCACGTCCGCCTTGTTCATCACCAGAATCACCGGCGTCTTCAAATAGCGCAACCGCGCAGCCGTATCCAGATCGAGCGGCATCAGCTCGTCCCGAATGTCGACCACAAACAAAATCAGGTCCGCTTCCTGAAGCGCGGCATCAATCTGCCGATCCACATATGGGGCGAGATCGTCACGATCGACCATCCCAATCCCACCCGTATCGAATAGCTCGATGAACCGCGGATTGCCCTCGTCTCCCAGCGCCACAAGCGTGCTCACACGGTCGCGCGTCACCCCGGCCATGGGATCGACGATCGAGATCCGCCGCCCCGCCAACCAGTTGAAGATCGACGACTTGCCCACGTTGGGCCGGCCCACGATCACCACCTTCGGAAGCGGCATGTCAGTCTCTCACTGGCAACGTCAAACCGGCCCGTCGCGGACACGGAGTTCGATCCGCTCGAACGCATCCACGAATCCATTTCGACCCAGGCCGGATGAGCAGGCTTGCCTATTTTAACAGGTCGGTCGAGTTCTTTGTTAACTTCAATTATAGGGTGGACACAGGGCTCTCGGCAAATCGACCGGGTCGGCTCGACCCCTGTCTTCATCCCAAACAGGCCAGCCCTGCGCACCCGGTGACGCATCCAACACGGTTTTCGCGCCTGGCGGAGCTGGTCGGTGCAGGGGCGAGTCCCAATCCAGGGCATGAGTGAGGGCCTCGAATGGTAACGACGAGAACGTGAGCAACTCATCACGGACTGGCGCTGTCGCGGGCGGACGCCGATCGCTCGCCTGCGGCACAAACCGCTCAATTGCCAAAGAGCACCTACCCGGCACAGCCCGCCCAACCGAAAACCGGCAAAAGGATCGAGTCGTTGCCGCATCCGAAACCTCATCGTCAAACTCCCGGGCTGGGCGTGGTGGGTTTGGTTCGCCGACCGCATTTGGCTTCGGTCTACAACCAGGCCTTTTGCTTCGGTCCGAACCGGGCCGTTTGCTTCGGTCTGCGCGGGCGATTGGCTTCGCTTCATGGATGTACTTAACTTTTTTATGCGTATGACATTAGGATCGCCCCACAGACGCGATGGCTTCGGTTCGTCGCGGCTTACCGATATCGCTTTTTCCGCGCGATGGGTTCGGTCCGCGTGGGCACAATGGCTTCGGTTCGCGCGGGCGCAATGGGTTCGGTTCGTAATCGACGGTTCTCGTTTTATGGCTTCATGTTATGGCGCCACTTGGCTCGATCTTGTGCAGCGGTTGTGGCCTCATTTTCTGACGCACCTGGGTTCGGTTTCTGGCGTGCTTGGGTTCGATTTCTGGCGCGGAAACAACACTCTCGACCACGCCCCCGATACGAGCACGCAGCGCGCGCTCGTGCGTGCATTCGCGCCAGATCCGCCCTCCACGCCGGCGCTCAGCCGGTCCCAACGCCGGCGCCCAGCCGGTCCCGATACGAGCACGCAGCGCGAGCAAGTGCGTGCATTCGTGCCAGGTCCGCCCCTCAACGCCGGCGCTCAGCCAGTCACAATACGAGCACGCAGCGCGAGCAAGTGCGTGCATTCGTGCCAGGTCCGCCCCTCAACGCCGGCGCCCAGCCGATCACGATTTTCCGCGCGATGGGTTCGGTCCGCGCGGGTGCAATGGGTTCCGTTCGCAGTCGCCTTTTCTCGTTTAATGGCTTCATGTTCTGGCGAGCCTCGGCTCGATTTTGCGCAGCGGTTGTGGCACCAATTTCTGACAAGTCTTGGCATCACTTTTTGACACGCCTGGGCTCGGTTTCTGGCGTGCTTGGGTTCGCTTCCTCGCCGCGGAAACAACACCCTCGACCGCGCCTCCGATACGAGCACGCAGCGCCAGCAA
>DAIDHX010000031.1 GCA_027451885.1 Planctomycetales bacterium | reverse complement strand
CTTCCCGGCGATGGGCTCGTGGCTGACGTACGGCCTGGGGACCGAGAACGAGAGCCTGCCGGGCTTCGTCGTGCTTCCCGACGCGCGCGGGATTCCGAACGCCGCGGGAGGCGCGTTCAACTGGACGAGTGGTTTCCTACCAGCCGAGCATCAAGGTGTAGCCTTCCACACACGCGGCGGTCCGCCGGTCCTCGACCTCCAACCCGCCGGCGTCTCGGTCGAGACTCAGCGCGCTCGTCTCGAGCTGATCCGGAACCTCGACGCGATCCATCTCCAGGAACAGACCCAGACGGATCCCCTGGCCGCGCGCATCCGTAGCTACGAACTGGCCGCCCGGATGCAGTCGGCGATTCCCGAGGCGACCAACCTCTCGGCCGAGCCGACCCACATCCAGAAACTCTACGGTCTCGACCGCAACGAATGCCGCGATACGGCGCGCAACTGCATGATCGCGCGGCGGCTGATCGAGCGCGGCGTCCGCATGGTCCAGCTCTGGACGGGCGACGGCGTCTCCTGGGACGCGCACGACGACATCACGGGTAACGGATACAAGAGCCATACCGGCGAGGCTCGCCGCGTCGACCGTCCCATCGCCGGCCTGATCCATGACCTCAAGACGCGCGGTCTGCTCGACTCGACCGTCGTCATGATCACGACCGAGTTCGGCCGGACCCCATTCGCCCAGGCCGACAAGGGGACGCTCAGCCGAGGCCGCGACCACCACCCGCAGGGATTCACCAACGTCCTCGCGGGCGCGGGCCTCAAAAAAGGCGTCGCCCACGGCGCCACCGACGCAGTCGGCTACGCGTCGGTCGTCGACCCAGTGACGACGTACGACCTGCACGCCACCGTGCTCCACCTCCTGGGCATTGACCACGAGCGGCTCACCTTCTACCACGACGGCATTCAGCGGCGATTGACGAACGTGCATGGAAAAGTAATAAAACACATCCTGGCATAATACACATTCATAGTGTTCTGACATAACAGCGTAGTTGACTTTTACTGACTCGCGATCGCCGGGAACGACGGCCAATGCCGGTGCGCGCCGACTTGAGGACAATTGTCTCGAGGAATCAAGAATCTCATCGAGCATCGCCGTCGAGCAATAACCTTGCCGTCGAGCAATAACCTTCGTTCCGAAAATTGTGGTGCTCGACGTACTCGATG
The DNA here is from genome assembly GCA_027451885.1 of Planctomycetales bacterium. GTDB lineage: Bacteria > Planctomycetota > Planctomycetia > Isosphaerales > Isosphaeraceae > JAKBAP01. Next base: position 41,188 of record DAIDHX010000031.1, on the reverse strand, counting down.
ATGGCTTGCTGAAGTACTCTTACCGATCGAAACGATCCTCGTCGTATCCGCTTCTGTGTAAGCTCTCGAAACCAGCGCTCCACCCGGTTGAGCCACGAACGACTGGTCGGGGTGAAGTGCATGGGGAGCCGAGGATGACGGGTACCGAGGATGACGCGCCAGCCATCGCAGAACGCTGGGATGCTTGTGCATGGCGTAATTGTGGGCCACGAGGTGCAGGTCGAGTGTGGGGTCGGTCGACGCGTCGATCAAAACCCGCTGACTGACGCATCGATTCCAATCCGCCGTGATCCCCCGCGCCGTGGTCACCGATGTGCGTGATTTTCGAACCGACGTCAGAGGCGACTGGAGTTTGAGCCGTGTGAGTCGAGCCTTTTCACGCATCTTTCAGCGAAAGGCCGAACAACAAGGGCCGTTCCTTTGTACTTCGGCGGAGCACCTTCTCGTCAGGCTCGACCCTCATGCGAGACGGCGCCCCGCCTCGACCAGCGACCGGGCGACGAGTTGATCAGCAGGCGAGCGCATCGCGGGGATTTGCTGGCAATGGCGAGGGCCCAGGGGTTCCGCGCCATGTGCAAGCGGCGGGGCCACGTCCTGCTTCCGCCGACATGAACCGGTGGAGCAGGAGATGCCTCAAACGGGGCGGTGTGGCGGGGAGATGGCGAGCGCCTCGCGGACTCCCCCTCGGTCTCGTGCTTCAGGGCACGGGATTCGGGTTCAGCGGGATCGGCGGCTCGCGATCGACGACGTTATCGATCAGGCCGTAATCGCGCGATTCCTCGGGCGAAAGGAAGCGGTCGCGATCGGTGTCTTCTTGCAGCCGCTCGAGAGTCTGGCCGGTGTGCTTCTGGTAGATCTGGTTGAGCTGCTTCTTCATGCGGAGGAATTCCTCCGCGTGGATCATGATGTCGGTCGCGGTCCCTTCCATGCCGGCCAGCGGCTGGTGGATCATGATGCGGCTGTGGGGCAGGGCGTTTCGCTTGCCCTTTGCGCCCGCGGCGAGCAGCAGCGAGCCCATGCTCGCGCACTGGCCGAGGCAGTAGGTCGCCACGTCGCAGGAGACCCACTGCATGGTGTCGTAGATCGCCAGGCCGGCCGTGACGCTGCCGCCGGGGCTGTTGATGTAGAGATGGATGTCGGCCTTGGCGTCCTGGTGGGCCAGCACGAGCATCTGGGCGACGACCAGGTTCGACACCACATCGTCGATGGGTGTGCCGAGGATGATGATGCGGTCCTGGAGCAGGCGCGAATAGATATCCATCGCGCGCTCTTCACGCCCGCTCCGTTCGATGACGATCGGTACTAGTGGCATGATGGTGGCACCCCTTGCTTGCGATGCAAACGGCCCGGGCAGTTCCCGGTCTGCTGGGCCAGCGAGCTGTATCTAGACGCCCGGCGACTTGTCGGCGGTCGGCATCCGGCCGACGACTTCATCCACGATGCCGTATTCCTTGGCCGTCGCCGCCGAGAGATAACGGTCGCGTTCTGTATCCTTGGCCACACGCTCGATCGGCTGGCCAGTGTGGTGCGCCAGGATTTCGTTGATCATCTGTTTGCTCTTCAGGATCTCCTCGGCCTGGATCTCGATATCGGAGACCTGGCCGCCGACCTGGCCGTAGGGCTGGTGGATCATGATCTTGGAGTGCGGCAGGGCATAGCGCCTGCCCTTGGTGCCGCCGGCGAGCAAGACGGCCGCGCCCGAGGCCGCGAGCCCGATGCAATAGGTTGCGATCGGGCATTCGATGAATTGCATCGTGTCGTAGATGGCCATTGTGCTCGACACGCTGCCGCCTGGGCTGTTGATGTAGAAGCTGATGGCCTGGCTGCGATTTTCGTACTGGAGGAACAGGAATTTCATGACCGCCAGGTTGGCGGCGGCGTCGTTGATGACGCCTTCCAGGAACACGATTCGATTTTCGAGCAAAAGATCGCCGAGCGTCATCTGGCGCTGGCGGGCGTAGTCTCGGTACCGTTGCACGAACGGGTCCGCGATCGGTCGTTCAAACATCGTGCGACGCTCCTCACTCGTGGGCCTTGAGGACGCCCAGTTCTGGAATTGGGGCGATTGAAAGGGCGCGTGGACCGGACCCGGAGCACGCGCCTGGATCGACCGTTCAGGAACTCGCTTCGGCGGACGCCTCATCGCCGCTGGTCTCCGGGACCGGAATCGCGGTGACTTCAAGCGTTTCGACGGGGTCGTCCGGGGGATTCTTGGAGACAGCAAGCGGCACGAACTCCGCGTGCTGGAGCACGAGATCGACGACCTTCTGGTCGAGGATGCGCTCGGAAAGCGAGTCGAGCCCGCTTTCCTTCTCGAGCCGGGCGCGAACCCTGCGCGGGCTTTCGTCATTGCGGGCGGCGATCGCGCCGATTTCGAATTCGATGTCCTCGTCCTCGACCTTGATCCCTTCGGCCTCGGCGATCTTGGCGAGAATCAGGAACTCCTTGAAGTTCCGCAACGTCGACTCGTGTGCGTTGGAGCGCATTTCCGCCACGTGAGCGCGGATCTGATCGTCCGAAACGCCCTCATCGCGAAGCTGCGCGATCATCCGGCTGACGGTGTTGCGTTCCTCCCGCGCCACCAGGTCGGTGGGCAAATCAAAGGGAGTCGACTTGATGAGCTGATCGAAGACCTGGTTGCGGACGATCTGCCGGGCCTCGGCCGCGTAGCGATGCGTGAGCCTGTTTCGGACCTCCTCGTGCAGGTCCTCGAGCGACAAGACCCCAACCGAGTGAAGAAACTGGGGGGTAATTTCGGGCAATTCCACGGTTTTCAGATCCTTGACGTGGACCTGAAGCGAAAGCGTGGTGGAACGCAGCTCGGGAACAGGCACGGAGGAGCCGGCCTTGAATTCCACGGTGCGTGTGTCGCCGATCGCGGCGCCGGCGATCGCCTCGTCAAAGCCTGGGGCGGCGCCGTCCTGGAGCCGGAGCTCGCGAGCAACGCGAAATTCCAGCTCCTTGTGTTCGCCGACCACAGCGCCATCCGGTCCCAGGAACGTCAGATCGGCTGTCACCGTGTCGCCAAGCTCGGCGGTTCCCTGAACCTTGGGCACAAGCCGCCCATACCGCTTCAGGTACCACCGCGTCCGCAGCTCGACATCTTCATCGGTGATCTCGACGTTCGGCTTGCCAATCTTCAGGCCCTTGAAGTTCGGAACGGCGAACTGGGGGCGAACCTCGACATCAAGCTCAAAATCGAGCGCGCCTTCAAGCGGAAGCTCGATCGCGCCCAGGTCGAGCTTGGGCGGGCTCATCGGCTCGAGCTTGTAGTCCTCGTCAATTTGCTTGAGCGAGTTTTGCAGCAAGGTCGATTTGACCTCGTCCGAAAGCTCCTTGCGAAACCGCCGCAGAAAGAGCGCCCGGGGTGCGCGGCCAGGCCGGAAGCCGGGGAGCGGAGTCTCCCGCTTGAGACGATCGACCGAATCGTCCATCTGGCGGTCGATCTCTTCGCGGGGAATGGTGACCTTGACATGCTTCTTGCAAGGGCCGACGTCGGAGATCGCCACGGCGATATCAAGCCGGCGGGGCTGCTCGGCAGATTCGACAGGCTCTTCGAGGCTGGTCTCGGGGTCCGTGGCGTTCATGGAGTGCCGGTTCCTATCACAACGACGAGGAGGGCGCTATCCGCCATCACCTCCTCGCGGCGATCGAGCGAAACCGGCCTTCCCCTGAATCAGCATACGACCAAAGAGCGGGAGATGGGATTTGAACCCACGACAACCACGTTGGCAACGTGGCGCTCTACCCCTGAGCTACTCCCGCGTTCACTAACCCTGCCAAATGAGCAGGCGAGCGAGAATCAGGAGGTTCTCGTCTCGGTGCTTTCTCAGTATAGAGCCCGCACACGCGATTGCAAGGGTTCTTCGCCACACCTTTCGCGTATGAGCGAGGGAGGATCGCCCGGCTCGATTTCTTGCTTCCCATCCGACAAAAGGGTACGTTGAGAAAGGACGCGTGTCGCGGCGCGTTCCTTTCTAGCCTTGCCCCCAGACATCAAGAAGCACGGACCCATGAACTACGTACTGCAGGTGGTGCGCGGGCGCAGCGCCGCCACAACCCTTCGCCTCGCGCCCGGCGTGACGAGCGTGGGGCGGCACGACGACTGCCTGATCCGGATCAAATCGTCGCAGGTGAGCCGCAAGCATTGCGAGCTTTTCGAGGTCGACGGCAAGCTTCAGGTCCGCGACCTGGGGAGTGCCAACGGCACGTACGTCAACGGCAAGCGCATTAGCGGATCGAAGCAAATCAACCCGGGCGATGAGCTCACCGTTGGCTCGGTGACGCTGCGGATCGCCACCTCAACCGCGAGCGGGGCCCCACCGGAGCCGACCACCATCACCCGGGGCAAGCCGGGCGATACCGCGGTCACTGAAGCCCTTCCCTCCAATGAGCAGGAAGAGGAATTCGAGCTCGAGTTCGAGGACGACGACGAGCCGCTCGTGGAGCTGGACGTGATCCCCCTCGCCGGCGAGGACAAACCAGCCCCCCCCGCGGCCAAGGAAAAAGCCGCAGCCCCCCCCGCGGCCAAGGCCGAGCCAGAACCCGCCGCGGCCAAACCCGCTGACCCCAACGAAGACGACGCGATCAATCAGTTCCTGCTCGATCTCAAACTGGACGACTGAGCCGCGCCCCGCCTCAGAAGCGCGCGATCCCGCGATGGATTGTGGACGCGCGCTCCCCAAAATGGCTCGACCCAAAAAAACCGAGCTCGACCTCAAGCGCGGAGACATGACTGCGCGACGAAATCGTGCTTGCGTGCTACATCGAGATTCCCCGGATTGATCCATGGGATCGCTGTAAGGAAATAATCTGATGGAACTTATGTGAGAAAATCAGCGAAAAACCAAAGGGTTGAAGGTTGACGCCGAGACTGTTCGGTGAGAATTTAGGGGAATTGTAACGGCGGAATGGGAGCCCCTTGTCGCTGAGGAGTCCACGTTGACTTTGGCCAATTCGCGTTGGAGTTTGGCATCTTCGGCGACAATCACATTGATTTCTCCAAGAATTCGCTTTAAATAGCCCTAGTGCTCATCCCTTGTCACAAACGCGTGGCCAGCCGCATTCCCTGGGCCCGCTTCGGTCAGTGAGATCAACTCCATGGCTCGTCGGAAAACTCTCCCTGAATCGGTCCGTGCCAAACATGCCCTGGCGGAGCGTCTGGCTGCCTTGCGAGCCGAGCTTTACGGCGAGCGTGGGGGTCCGGAGATGGCTCGCCGTCTCGGGATCCCTGTGCGAACGTGGTACAACTACGAGGCTGGCGTCACGGTGCCTGCCGAGGTGATCTTGAAGATCATCGAGCTCACATCGGTTGAAGCGACCTGGCTGTTATCGGGTCAGGGTCCGAAATTCCGCCATGCGCGGCCGATGCGTCAGGAGGGTCCGGGCTCGCCATCCACGACGATTGGCGCGCTGTTGCGAACGGCGCTGCAATTGCTTGAGAAGGAGCGGCAGCCCCGGCCGGATTCGAACGGTCATCTTGAGGCGGAGCTTGAGCTCGACGAGGCAGCGTTCGAAGGCAGCCTCAATGGGATTGCAATCGAGGATTCTGGCCGATACGCGCCTGGGTCCAATCGGGTGCGTGGCGAGCTCGAGGACGCCGAGCGGGAAAACCGCAGCCTGAGGGTTGAGGGGGATGCGATGGCTCCCATTGTGGCGGATGGCGCCACCGTGGCCTACGCCCGCAATGAGGAAGATCCCCGCCAGCTTGACGGCAAGATGATTGTCGCCTGGATCGACAATTTACCGGTCGTGCGCTGGTTTCAGAACTGCGGGCGATTCGCGCTTTTGCGGGCCGAGAACCCGGCCACGACACCGCAGCAGGTGCTGGTTGACCTGGAAGATCCCCGGAACCGGCCGCGATTTCGCCGCGTACTCTGGATCAACACGCCGCATTGAGCAGACGTCGCCCGTCTCCTTCATTCGGCCGGCTGCCAGGTAAGGTAGGCGGGATAACAGGGCAGGATCAGAATCTTGCCGTCGCCGATCCGGCCTGTGCGGGCTGATCCGGCAATTGCTTCGATCGCGGCCTCAAGGTTGCGCTCCGCCACAAAGACCGCGAATTCGACCTTGGGAACGAACGAGGCGTCGTACTCACTGCCCAGGTAGCGGTTGAGCCGGTTCTTTTGCCGGCCGAAGCCCATGGCTTCTCGAACCGTGCCCCCCAGGATGTCGATCGCCTGAAGCGCTTCGAGCACGGCCGCGGCACGAAACGGCTTCACGAGTGCGATGATCTGCACCACACGTTCGTCGTGCACGATCGATTCGCCGCGCTCACGATCGGGTTCCCGGGCTCTTCCTGCTGGTTCTTGCGCCATGCCCGAACTCACTCAAGGACCGGCGTGCCGCAAGACTTGACACGACGCGCGGCGGCCACAAAGATCATGCTTTACGTCGAAGGCCGTGTTCGTATCCCGAGGGTAATCGATGAAACGGGCGTTGGCGATGCTTGTGGGCGCGGGAATCCTCGTGGCGGTGGGCATCGGCTGCGGCGATTACGATTTTCGCCTGAACAAAACCCTCGAGGAGATGAAGTACCGCAAGAAGCTTGACGACAACCTTGGCGTGGCCGTGGCCAAGGGGCGTCTGGAGCAGCTTGCAGTCTTTTTGCGCCCGCCGCTCGACCTTCAGGGGCCAACTCAGGCGTTCGCGCTCACCGTGCTCGAGCCCGGCCGGTTTGACGTTGAGAACAGCTTCATCGACCAGGGCAAGGCCGAGAGCCTGCACGTGCTGGGGCGGGTCAAGCAGCCCAAGCAGCCCAACGCCAAGAAGACACAGACCGCGGCCGAGGCAGCACGCGGCGACTTCAAGACCGAGGTGGTCGAGATCATCAAGGGCGTCTATGGCGTGGATCTGGCGGTTGGCCAGTTCAAGGATGAGACCAAGCGGCACGGCAATCGCAGCAATACTTTCAAGGCCAAGGCGCTCGATCTTGAGGGGAAAAAGCTCCAGATCTATTTTTACGGCGACAAGAACTCGCCGTACGAGGTTGCGCTCATCTTCGAGTATCCCCCGGCGGAACACCCGACGCTCAATCCTCGGATCGGATACTGCCTCGAGTCATTCGCCGTGGGCGATCCTGCCAAGCGCGCGTTTGCAGGCGGTGGCGAACTCGAAGGCGGTGAGGAAGGGGAAAGCGGCGGCCCCGCACCCATCTAGTCTCGATCCGCCACGGCCGGACGCGCGCGGCCGCGCGATCCGGCCTGGCCTGAATTAACTGTTGGTCCAGAGCAAGGTTTCCTGCGCTTCGGCCTCTGGATTCGAGAGAGCGCCGCTGGGGATTTCCGCAAGCTCGCCGCGAAGAATCTTCATTCCGCTGGGCGCGTCGATTCCGATCCGCACCTGGTTGCGATCCACTCGCACGACGGTGATCGAAATGTCCGACCCGATCAGAATCCGCTGCGATTGCTTCCGGCTCAGAACCAGCATGGAAAACCTCCGTGCGTTGCAATAGCACCGTCGTACGTGCGTCAAGTCGCATCATTTCCGGCGATAAAGTCTTCGTAGCCGCCTGTGCCGTGGCGACATCCCAGTGGCAAAATCCGCGCGCAAAGGAGAATTCACAGAATCGGCCTGGACCCTGCTTCCGCCGAGCCCATCAGTTGCGCGAGGTCTGAGCCCCAACCCCGGGTGCGACCAGACGCTCCATCCGCCGCAGCAACTCGCGCGTCTTTTCCGGCAGTTGCGGCTTGAGCCGAACCGCCCGATCCAGAAAGACATGCGCTCGGTCGATTGCCTCGTCATGGAGCCCCTGGCGCGCGAGCAAGAGCGCGAGCGATCCCAGCGAAGACAACGTATCCGGATGGTCCGGACCGAGCCGCTCCTCGCGCAACCCCAGGACCTTGCGGTAGAGCGTAATGGCTTCCGTGGGTCGGTCCGCGCGGTCGAGAATCCGGGCAAGTCCATTCATGCACGTCAGCGTGGTAGGATGATCCTCCTGGAGCTGAGTTTTGAGCTTATCGAGAGCCTGCCGATTGATGCGGATGGCCTCATCGAACTGGCCTGCGGCTTCCAGGGCGCGGCCCAGGTTATTGAGGCAAACGAGGGTGGTCGGATGATCTGGCCCGAGTTTTTGCTCGAGGCGGGTGAGACATTCCATGTGCAAGGGTATGGCCTTGTCGGGGCGGCCGCGAGCGGCCTCGGCGACGCCCAGGTTGTCCATGATGGTCAGGGTGTCGAGGTCGTCTTCGCCCCGGCTGCCGCGTACGAGGTCGAGCGTGCGTTGCTGGAGGTTGACGGCCTCGTCGAGGCGGCCGGCCTGCCAGTACGCGACGGCCAGGTCGTTTTGGGACTCGATCGTGTCCTGGTGCGTTGGACCGAGCACGCGCTGGCGTGCTTCGAGCGTGGATTCGAGGATGGGAATGGCCTGGTCGAGCCGGCCGAGGTCTTGCAGTCCCTGGGCCTTGCCCTGGAGCGATGCCAGGGTGCTGGGGTGATTTGCGCCCAGGATTTGAGTTCGCAGGGCGAGTGCTTTTTCGAACGCGGCGAGCGACTCGTGAGCGAGTCCGAGCCCGGAATACGTTTGTCCGATCGCGGCCAGCAGAGTCGCGCTCATGAGCGGCTGGGGGCGGCTGACGTTTTCGAGGTCGCGTACGGCCTGGTCGAGCAGATCGACGATCCGGAGTGAGCGGCCGTCCAGGGTTGGGTCGGGGCGGCGAAACGCGGAGACCAGGAACTGCAGGGCGGAGGCGGCGCGATCGCGTTCGTCCTCGGCGTTTCGCTTGTGGGCGAGTGCGACTCCGCGTTCGTGCTCGGCGGATTGCCAGGCAACGGTCAGGAGCGGCACGGCAACGGCGAGGGCGGCGAGAGCCACGGCGGCGGCGGTGAACCCCGCGGCGACCAGCGGCCGCCTGCGCCTCGCGAACCGCTGAAGTCGAATCAACCAGGGATCTGGCAGGGCTGCGACCGGCTCGTCCGCCAGGAAACGCTCGATTTCCTCCCCAAGCTGCTGGGCGCAGGCGTACCGGTCCTCGGGAGCAAGCGCCATTGCGCGCAGGCACACGGCCTCGAGCGCGGGCGGAATCCGCGGGTTGCGCTCGCGCGGACGCAGAAAGTCCCGCGCCTGGACGCACGCCCGGATCTCGTCGAACTCGCCGTAGAACGGGCGCTCGTCGCTCAGCAGCACGTACAGTGTCACGCCCAGACTGTAGACGTCGCTCCAGGGGCCAATGGTTTGGGTCAGCCCTGAAGCCTGCTCGGGGCTCATGTAGGCGGGCGTTCCCACCACGTTGCCCGTGACCGTCTCGACGCGTTCCTCCAGGCTTTGCCCCATCCAGGTCTCGTCGGCATGGCCTGGTGGAGACTCCGCTAGCCCTGGCGGCTCGGGCAGATCGACGGCCTTGGCGACCCCCCAGTCGAGAACCATGGTCTCGCCGAAGGGGCCGAGCATGATATTGCTCGGCTTCAGGTCGCGGTGCAGGACTCCTCGGCTATGGGCGTAGGCGACGGTCTCGCAGACGTCGATGAACCGCCTGAGGAGAGAGCGAAATTCCGCCCCCTGAAAGTCTGCGCCTGTGGTGTGGAAGCGATGAATCGCCGTGGCCAGGTTCTCGCCGTCAATGAATCGCATGGCATAAAAGGGTCTGCCATCCGGATGCCTGCCCATGCCATGGACCGGCACGATTCCCGGATGCTCGAGCCGGCTGGTGATTCTGGCCTCGGTTACAAAGCGGCGCCGGCTCACGGCCCGGGCGGCATGTTTGGGGCGAATCTCCTTGAGGGCCACCTTGCGCCCAAGCTCGGTGTCGACCGCGAGATAGATGAGACCAAGCCCTCCTTGCGCGTGGGGGCGCAGAATCTGATAGCGCCGCGCAGCCTGCGAATCGGCAGACGTCGTGGCACTCGCCCGTCCAGAATCCTGAGTGGCAGTCGTCTCCAGATTCGCACCCGAGCGTGTGGACGCCTCCGCTCCCGAACCCTGCCAGAGCGTTGCGGTCAGCCGGCTGGCGATCTCATTTTCGAGGTTCGAATGCTCGGCCTCGGTCAGAACTCCGCGCTTGCTGAGGATCATCCCCAGGCTGCTGTCGCCGTCGTCCGCCCAGTTCTTGAGCGCAGTCATGAGCCCGTCGCGGTCCAGGATCCCGCGTTCCAGGGCGGCGAGACCCAGAAGCAGGTCACGCTTGGCTTCGAGTTGCGTCATCGCATCACCCCGCTCGTCGCTTCCGGGGGGCAAGCCCAGCGCACGTAGCGCTGAACCCGCTCCCAGCGCTACTCTAGAACGGCGAATGGCCCCAGGCGGACTGGCGGACTGGACGGGAATTGCGTATGGTCGCCGGCCAACGGCGCTTGTTCAGCCGCGAGAGCGGGATGGAAGCATTCCGCAGGCGGTGACTCCCCAAAAAGCCGATTCCATGACGCGATGCGGTCAGGCTTTTCTGCTGCTCGGTTTCTGGGCTGCGCTCGTGCTGGCGGCGGGAGCGTGCCGGGGCGATCTGGTTTATTTTCAGGGCGGGTTCTCAGTTCAGGCGCCTGCGCGGATTGAGAAAGACCGAGTGCTGGTTGCACTTCCCGACCGCGAAATCGCATTTCCACGGGGATTTGTGACGGCGCTCGTACCCGGTTTCGACTCCACCAGGCAGTGGCCGGCGAAGCTGAAGGCCGCGGGATCTGAATTCGAGCCACGCTTTACCGCGGTCTGGTGGGCGCTCGAAAACGGGCTTGCGCTTGAGGTCGAGCCCGAGCTCAGGCGCCTGGCGGCACTCGATCCCAATCATGAACCCACTGCGCGCATGGTGCGAGTGCTCGATCGGCTCAAGCGCCCGCTCGAGGATCCCCCCTTGGTGCGGTTCCAGCATGCGCTTGGGGTCGAAATGCAGTCGGCTCGCGGCCCGCACGTGATTCTCTTCCACCAGCATTCCGCCGCGGAAGCCGAGGAACGGATCGCGGTTCTCGAGCGCGTGCTGGCGACGTATTACCTGATCATGGCCGCATCCGGCATTGAGCTGCGCACCCCCGCCGCGCGATTGCCTTCGGCCTGGTTCGCCGAGCGTTCAGACTACCTGGCGTTTCTCAATCGCCAGGAAGCCGCCGGATTCGGCACCACGCGGGGCTACTACCATCCGACCTGGCGCGCCGTGGTCGCTTTCGACGCACGCTCGATGCGCGAGGACAAGGGCTACCGTTTCGCGCTTGCGCGCAGGCGTGAGGAGCTCGATCGGCTTCGCGAACAGGTCGCCCATGCCCCCGCGCGGTCACGGATGCGGATTCAGCTCGGCGGCGAGCCCGCCCGCGCCATCACGCGCGAGGAAGCCCCGCGGCTCATCGAGACGCTCACCGCCGAGGCTGACCTCCGCGAGCTGCTGCTCGAGTGCGACCGCCGCGCCATCGACCTGGGCACCGCCGCGCACGAAATGATCCACCAGCTCGTGCTCGCAAGCGGACTCGTACGCAGCCAGGATGTCTTCCCGCGCTGGCTGCACGAAGGCTTCGCCGCCCAGTTCGAGGTCGTCCGCGGCGGACGCTGGGCCGGCGTCAGCCGCGCGCATGACCTGCGCCTGCCCGATTGGCGCAGACTCTCCAGCCCGCCAGCGCTCGAACCTCTCATTCGCGACGGCGGCTTCGCCCATGGTTACAATCGCGACCGTTACGCCGAAGCCTGGGCACTCGTCGATTTTTTACGCACCCAGAAACCGACCGAATTCCTGAGCTTCCTCGACCTGCTCCGCGCCTCGGCGGGGGAGTCCGCATCCGGCCCGGATCGCGTCGTGCAGAGCTTCCACAAGGCGTTCGGAAGTGACCTCGATTCCCTTGCACGCGACTGGATCGCCTTCACGAACGCCGCCAAAACACCCCTCGAACAGCACGAGCCACCAGGTCCTACCGCGCGGAATCCAGGCCGGACCGGAAAAACGACAATTCGCACCCGCACGCCCACAGAGCGCCAATGACAGAACTCTCGCTGGCGTGGAACTCCCTGGCCTGAGGGTGCAATCCCTCTCGAGCACGTGGCTCGAATCCTCGCCCGAACCCGCCTGCAACGCATGCCGATCCCCGCCCAGGCAGATCCGAGAGCCAACCCCGAATCCATTCAAAGCCGTTCGATTCGGACACAAGCTGATCTTGCGGAACCGGCGATTGTTAATTATTGGTAACGTGTCGGTTCGAACCCGAAACACGCATGCATCGAGCCGCAATGGATTGACCGGCGAGTTGCTCCGAATGGAGTGGAGCATGTTGGCAGCACCCTGGCGTCTCAGCGCCGATTTTGCCCTGATTTATTTGGTTTTGCTCGCGACCTACGCCACGGTCGGGTTGCTCGTTGAGCTTGGCAATCGGCGCCTGGTTTCGAATCTGAAGATCCAGTCCCGATCGCCAAGCGACCGCCTGGCGCGCAGAGATGCCATGCAGAGCGTGGTCTCGCTGGCGCAAATTGCCCTGTTTCTGACGCTCGGGATCGATCTGCGGTCCCTGGTCGTGGGGCCCTGGATCTGGAACAACACGCCGCTTGCCTTCGCCGGCGGGCTGCTCATCTCGCTCTTCCTGTTCGATACCTGGTTCTACTGGGGCCACCGGCTGCTGCATACCAATCTGCTTTACCGCAGGATTCACCAGTGGCACCACACGACGATCACGCCGACTGTCTGGAGCAACAACAGCGACACCTTTCTGGATAACTGCTTCTTGCAATCGTACTGGCTCTTCGCCCCGCTGCTGCTCCCGTTTCCCACGTGGGTCTTCCTGGTGCACAAGCTCTTCGACCAGGTGAGCGGAATGATCGGCCATTCCGGATACGAGTACAACGCGGCCTCGGCACAGCCGCCGTCGCCGCTACTGGCCGTCACCCATCACGACCAGCACCACCGTTATTTCAAGTACAACTTCGCAACTCATTTCATCTTCTGGGATCGTTGGATGCACACCTTGCACCCCGATTATGACCGAATCATGCGTTCACTCGCCTCGCGAACAAGCGCCCCTCGCTCCCAGGCCGCGACTGGGGACGAGCCCGGCCTGTCCGCGGTCTCGATCCTCGCCACGGAAGACCAGGAAACCAGGCAGAAAGCGCACCCTGCATGAAACGCAATCGATGCCACCGGAATAATCGAACTCCCCCTTTCCACGACGCGCATTTTGCCTACATTTCCCAATTAGAACTCATTCCTGTGAATTTGCGGTAGATATAATGGACTTAACAGGCTTGACTGCACCAGGAGCGATCCGGACTGCTGCGCCCTTGTTCGGGTAATCGGACACTTCCACGGATTGGCCTCCAAGTCATTTTCGAGGTTTCGCATGGTCGAGGAAGTTCTGGCCGAGCCGCTGGCCATTGTGGGGATGGCGTGCCGGTTTCCAGGCGGTTCGGACAGCCTGGATGCGTACTGGGATTTGATTTCGGCGGGTCGAAACGTGACACGGCCTGTCCCTCGTGACAGGTGGGACTGGCGCAGGTTCCATGACCGGTCTGATGGTGCGGGCAAATCGATCGCGTGGGCAGGCCATTTTCTGGATCGAGCGATCGACCGGTTTGACGCGGGCTTTTTTGGGATTTCTCCCCGCGAGGCAGCGCCCTTGGATCCGCAGCAGCGCCTGTTGCTGGAGGTCGCGTGGGAGGCGGTCGAGGGTGCGGGGCTGGTGATGGACCGGCTGCGCGGCGGGCGCGTTGGGGTGTTTGTGGGCGCCTTTGGTGTGGACAACCAGCTTGTTCAGATGAGCCGGGGCGGGCGCTATCTGGCCGGTTCTTACACGATCGCAGGCTGTAGCGCGGCGATGCTTGCGAATCGGGTGTCGTACACCTTTGGCTTCGCCGGGCCGAGTCTCACGATGGATACGGCGTGCTCATCGTCGCTGGTGGCGTTTCATTACGCGTGCCGGAGCGTGTGGAGCGGCGAGAGCGAGGTTGCGCTCGCGGCGGGCGTGAACCTGATGTTCCACCCGGATTTTGCAATCGGGCTTTCGAAGGCGCACTTCCTGGCGCCTGACGGGCGGAGCAAGTCGTTTGATGTATCGGCCAACGGTTATGGGCGGGGTGAAGGCGCGGGCGTGGTGGTGCTGAAGCGGTTGTCGCGAGCGCTTGCCGACGGCGATCCTGTGGAGGCCATTGTGCGTGGTACGGGCGTGAATCAGGACGGCCACACATCCGGCATCACGCTCCCCAGCGGCGAGGCCCAGGCGCGTCTGATTGCTGAGGTCTGCCGCAGGGCCGGGGTTTCTCCGCGCGCAGTGGGGTATCTCGAAGCACACGGCACGGGAACGCCGGTTGGCGACCCGATCGAAGCGAGCGCGATCGGCGAGGCGGTCGGTGCGGGCCGTCCGGGAGACCTCCGCTGTCATCTCGGGTCGGTGAAGGCGAATATCGGCCACCTCGAGGCCGCCGCGGGCATCGCCGGCGTAATCAAGGCCGCCCTCTGCCTGAAATATCGCACGATCCCGCCGCATCCGCTTGTCGACGGGCCCAATCCGGCGATCCCTTTCGACGACCTGGGTCTTGCGCTCGCCAAGGCGCCCACGGCATGGCCTGGGTTTTTTGATCGCGCGATCGCCGGCGTCAATTCCTTCGGCTTCGGCGGCACGAACGCGCACGCGATTCTCGAGGAGGCGCCTCGGTCCCCTTACCGTGCGCGGGCGACGGTCCTCTTGCCTCCGAGCCAGGATCCCGAGCGAACCCAGTTGCTCGTTCTCTCAGCGCGGAGCGAACCCGCGCTCCAGGCGCTTGCGCGAGCCCACGCCGAGGGGAGCGAGCCTGGTCCCGAGCTCGTCGACCTTTGCTATTCGGCCGCGGTGCGGTCAAGCCATCACCCGCACCGGCTCGCGGTTGTGGCGGATTCGCCCGGGGCCATGCGGCAGAAGCTGGCCGCCTTCGCCACCGGTGCTTCAATGGAAGGGGTGCGCCTGGGAACCGCCAGCGCGCGGCAGGGGCCTGTCTTTGTCTATTCCGGCATGGGGCCGCAATGGTGGGGTATGGGCCAAACCCTGCTCGCGGAGGAGCCTGTCTTCCGCCGCGAGATCGAGCGGATCGACGCCTGTTTCGAGCCGATCGCGGGGTGGTCGCTGGCGAGCGAGCTCGAGGCGGGCGAGGCGCGGTCGCGGGTGCAACTTACCGAGTATGCCCAGCCGCTCAATTTCGCAATGCAAGTCGGCCTCACCGTGCTTCTCGAGTCCTGGGGAGTCACGCCACGGGCGGTCGTGGGGCATTCGGTCGGCGAGGTCTCGGCGGCCTATACGTCGGGCATGCTCTGTCTCGAAGACGCCGTGCGAGTAAGCCTTGAGCGCGGGCGCAAGCAGGCCCAGGCGCGGGGCGGCGGCGGCATGCTCGCGGTCGGCATGTCCGCGCACCAGGCGCGCACCAGGCTTCGCGGCCGCGAGCGCCTGGTCGTCATCGCCGCGGTGAATAGCCCAGGGTCGTGCACCCTCTCGGGCACGATGGACGCCCTCGAGTCGATCGCCGCCGAGCTGGAACGCGAGCAGATCTTCCAGCGGTTCCTCAAGGTCGACATCGCCTATCACAGTCCGCAGATGGAGCCGCTCGAGCAAAGCCTGCTCGATGCGCTCGCCGGCATCCAGCCCCGCCAGCCCCGGCTGCCTCTCTATTCCACAGTCACGGGCGGGCGGGTCGGCTCGCCATGGGATGCCGAGTACTGGTACCGTAACGTGCGCGCGCCAGTGCTCTTTGCCGACGCCATCACCACTCTGCTGGCTGAAGGATACGACCTGTTCCTCGAGGTCGGTCCGCACCCAGTGCTCTCTGGCTCGCTTCTCGAATGCGTGCGCGAGTCCAGTGCCGCCGCAACGGCCGTCGGCACCTTGAGACGAGGCGCATCCAATCGCGCCTCGCTGCTCGACGCGCTGGGAGCGCTCTACACCGCGGGGTGCACGATCGACTGGCGCGGGCTCTACGGCGATCGGGGCCGGTTCGTGCGCTTGCCGGCCTATCCCTGGCAGCGCGAGCTGCACTGGTGCGAGTCGCTCGAATCGCGCGAGGATCGGCTCGGGGGCGACGGTCATCCCTTGCTCGACCTCTCCGAGCGCGCGCCCGATCCCGCTTGGAGGGCCGAGCTTGGCGACTCGCTTTTCCCCTATCTGCGTGATCATAAAATCCAGGGCGCGGTGGTATTCCCCGGCGCGGGGTACGTTGAGGCGTGCCTCGCCGCCGCGATCGAGCTCGAAGGCGCCTCCGCGGGCCCGATCGTGCTCGAGTCGATCACCTTCAAGAAGGCGCTCGTGCTCGACCCAGCCGGCGGGACTCAGCTCCATGTCGCGCTCGATCCGCGGACACGCAAGGTGACCGCGCACGCTCGCCCACGCGGCCGTGAGACCTGGGACGCCCATGCCGACGCGCGGATCCTCGAGCGCAAGGGCACGAGCCAGCCCGCGCCAGGGAATGAACCGTTCGATCTCGACCTCGATCTGGAGCCCGAACCCGCCCGCGCGCTCTACACCCGGCTGGCGCAGCGCGGGCTCGAGTACGGCCCGCTCTTTCAGGCAGTGCGCTCGATCACACGTGGCGCGGGGCGGATGGTTGCCGAGCTCGAGCTCCCAGACACGCTCGGCGATGATCTCGACCGCTATCACCTGCACCCCGTTCTGCTTGACGCCGGCTTTCATGCGCTGCTCGCGGCGGTGGAGACCAGCGCGGAGGAGCAGGGGCTGTTCCTGCCCGTCGGCATCGAGCGGGTGCGCTTCCACGCAGCCCTGCCCGCGCGAGTCTGGTGTCGGGGACGGTTGAACGTGTGCAATTCGACCGCGCTCGAGTGTGATCTCACATTCCACGACGAGACAGGACGGCTGCTGGCCGAGGTGCGCGGATTTCGCTGCAAGGCCATCGGCAAGCCCTCGGAAGCCGCCGATCCCACCGCGCGCAGACTTTATGACCTTACCTGGCGCCCCGCGATTCTGGAACCCAGCGGCCGCGACCAGGCCGCGACGCTCTTGCGGGCGGTCGTCCTCACTGATGCCGCGGGGCTGGGCGCTCGACTGGCTGACCTGCTCTCGGATCGCGGCTGGACAGCGGCCGTGGTCGAGCGCGGGCCGAAGCGGGCTCGATTGTCCGCTGATCGCTTCATGATCGCGGGGCTCGCCGACGATCACGACTGGCTGTTCCAGGAGCTTGGCCGCGACGCTCGGATCGATGCGCTTGTCGACCTGCGGGCCCTTGACCTCGAGCCCCTGCCAGAAGCGGCCCTCGACGACGCGGCGACGGGGCTCAACGCCTGCTCCCGCGTGCTCACCCTTATTCAGGCGCTGGGGCGCGCTGGGCTGGCGCAAACGCCCAGGGTCTGGACCGCGACGGCTGGAGCGATTGCCGTGGACCACTCCGATCGCGCGCCTGTTCCCAATCAGGCCGCGCTCTGGGGGCTGGCGAGAGTGGTGGAAGTCGAACATTCCGAGCTTCGATTCTCGATTGTGGATCTCGATCCCGAGCTCGAGACAAACCTGGAATTGCTCGCCGATGAGATCAACGCGGCCGGCCCGGAAACGGAGCTTGCCTACCGTGGCAAGGATCGCTTCGCGGCGCGCCTGGTCCAATCGAACGCCGCGCCACGAATCACGCGGCTGGCGGACGGTGCAGCGCCTTACGAGCTTGTACTGCGGTCGGAAGGCAGCTTCGACAACCTGGCCTTCCACGAGTGTGAGCGTATCGAGCCCGGTCCCGGCCAGGTTGAGGTGCAAATCGCGGCCAGTGGGCTCAATTACAAGGACGTGCTCAAGGTCATGGGAGTGCTCTCGGCCGATGTGGTTGAGGGCACATGGTCCGGCAGAACGCTGGGACTCGAGTGTTCGGGGGTGATCACTCGGGTAGGACCCGGCGTCTGTGAATCGCGAATCGGCGAGGCGGTGCAGGGCTGGGCGGCGGGCGGGTTCCGCCGCTACCTCACTGCGCCCAGCCAGCAATTTAGTCCGCTATTCCCCGGGCTTTCGCTCGAGGAAGCCGCGGCAGCGCCCGTGGTCTTCATGACGGCGTATCACGCGCTCAAGGAGATCGCCCAGCTCGAGCCTGGCGAGAGCGTGCTCATCCACGCGGCCTCGGGAGGCGTGGGTCTAGCGGCGATCCAGGTGGCGCAGGCGCTCGGGGCCAGGATCTTCGCCACCGCGGGCAGCCCGGAAAAACGCGCGTTCGTGCACGCTTTGGGTGTGGAGCACGTCTTCGATTCGCGGTCGCTCGATTTCGCGGAACAAATCCTCAAGGCCACCGCCGGGCGCGGAGTCGACGTGGTGCTCAACTCGCTGACAGGCGATGCGCTCCGCAAGAGTGTCGAGATCTGTGCTGCGCATGGGCGTTTCATTGAGATCGGCAAGCGCGATATCGATGCCGATGCGCCCCTGAATCTGAAGCCCTTCAACCGCAATCTCACGTTCGCGGCAATCGATCTCGACCGCTTGCTGGTGGATCGCCCGCACGTGGCCGCGCGGCTTGAAAACGAGCTCAGGACGCTCTTTGCGTCGGGCGCGCTTGGCCCCATCCCCACCACCTGCTTTCCCGCCGCCCAGATCGAAGACGCGTTCCGGCAGCTCGCTCAGGCCAGGCACATCGGCAAGCTGGTCGTCACCCACGGCGAACCCGTGCCTGTAGTCGTCTCGCGCCCGCGCACCCTCGTCCGACCGGACGCGACGTATCTGGTCACGGGCGGGCTTTCTGGTTTCGGCCTGGAAACCGCGCGCTGGCTCATCAGCCAGGGAGCGCGCACGCTCGTGCTCGTCGGACGCAAAGGCGCGGCAACGCCCGAAGCCCGCGAGGCGCTCGAGGCGTTTGCGCAAGCAGGGGTTTGCGCCCACGCCGCCGCCGTCGACGTCTCGGACCGAGGCGCCGTCACCACGCTCGTCCACAAAATCCGTGAATCCATGCCGCCCCTGGCAGGGGTGTTCCATGCGGCGATGGTGCTCGACGACGACCTGATTGACCGGCTCGATCCCACGCGCTTCCGTACTCCGCTCGATCCCAAGGCGAAAGGCGCGTGGAACCTGCATCTGGCCACACGCGGGCTGGCGCTTGACCACTTTGTGCTCTATTCCTCGCTCGTGGGTGTGATCGGCAACCTGGGGCAGGGAGCTTACGCCGCCGCGAACGCCTGGCTCGACGCGCTCGCCGAGTATCGCCGCTCGCTTGGACTCCCCGCGCTCACCGTGAACTGGGGCAGTCTCGCGGGTGCGGGCTTCGTGGCGCGGAACCAGGGGGTGTCTGACCATCTCGAGCGCACCGGGCTCGTCGGTCTGCCGATTCCAGAGGCGCTCGTGATTCTGGGTCAGCTCATGGCCGAGGGCCGCACGCGGGCGATTGCCGCTGATATCGACTGGGGCATCTGGCGCAGATTCGCCCCTGCCGTTGCATCGCGACCCAAATACACGGAAATCACAGCGAAAACTGAAAACGAGGCGCAGGATGGGTCCGCGCCCGACGTTTTCGCCCGCCGCGTGCTGGCAGCCACACACGCCGAACGAGTCGCCATCGCAGCCGCGGCCGTGCAAGAGATCCTGGCCAGGGTACTGCGGATGCCGGCCGAAAAGCTCGATCTCGAACAAAACATCAGCCAGCTTGGCGTCGATTCGCTCATGGCCGTCGAACTGCAAGCGCTGCTCTCCGCTCGGACAGGCGCGACCTTTTCTCCCATGGACTTCATCGGCGGCGGCACAATTCTGAGCCTCGCCGAGCGGCTGCTGGAGAAACTCTCGCTCGCGAGCGCGCCCGCATCAACCCAGGCACGCGCAGGAAACCCAACGGCCACACCTGCCGAAACACCCGCGCCCGTGCGTGCTCCCGCCCGGCGCATCGCGCTCGACTCATCTATCGATGCTTTTCCCGATGTCGACGATCTCTCCGATGCCGAGGTCGACGAGCTCCTTAACCGGCTCCTGAGCCAGGAGGCACACCCATGAAGTCGACCGAATCCACCCTTGCCGTCGCAAGCGCGGATCAGAAGCGCGCGCTGCTCAAGAAGCTACTCGCCGAAGGGGCGAGCCAGCCGCTGCCGGAGAACCTCCGCGACCAGAGCTCCAGCGCCGGCACGGCCGCTGGCGAGATCGATATCCCAGCCAAGTACTATCAGTTCGACCGCTCTCCTGAATACCTTTCGCTCGTCGCCCAGCGCGAGGCGGCGGACCGGCTCGGCATTGAATTCCCGTTTTTCAAGCTCATCGAGCCGCAGGCGGGCGCAAGTGCGATTGTCAATGGCCGACTATGCGTCAATTATTCGAGCTATAATTATCTTGGCATGTCAGGTGATCCCCGCGTGATCGACGCGCTCGCCCGCGCGGCGGAGCGCTTCGGCGCCTCGGCCAACGCGAGCCGGCTGGTGGCCGGGGAACGGCCAATCCACCGCGAGCTTGAACGCGCGCTCGCCGAGCTCCTGGGAGCTGACGACGCGCTTGCCTTCGTGGCTGGTTATCTCACGGGCGCAACCACGATCGGGCACCTGGTGAAGGATGGCGACCTGATCCTGCACGACGCGCTCATCCACAACTGCAGCCTTGCCGGGGCGCGGCTCTCGGGCGCGAAGACACGGGCGTTTCCCCACAACGACCTGGACACGCTCGAGCAGATACTCGCCGAGTGCCGCGGCAGCTACCGCCGCGTCCTGATCGTCGTCGAGGGGGTCTACAGCATGGACGGCGACATCGCCCCCTTGCCAGGCCTGATCGCGATTAAGAAGCGTTACAAGACGTTTCTGATGGTCGACGAGGCTCACTCGATCGGCACTCTGGGCGCGAAGGGCCGAGGTATCGGCGAGCATTTCGGTATCGACACGGCGGCCGTGGATCTCTGGATGGGCACGCTCAGCAAGGCGTTTGGAAGTTGCGGGGGTTACATCGCGGGCTCGGCGGCGATGATCGACTACCTGCGGCACACAGCCCCCGGGTTTGTCTATTCGCTGGGGATGCCGCCGCCCGCCGCGGCCGCGGCGCTCGAATCGATCGCAATCCTCAAGCGCGAGCCGGAGCGGGTCGAGCGACTGCGCTCGATCTCACGCTATTTTCTGGAACAGGCGCGCGGTCGTGGACTCGACACGGGGCTTGCGAGCGACACGCCGATCATTCCGATCATGGTGCGTGATTCGCGCAAGTGCGGCCGGCTCGCCCAGGCGCTCCATGGGCGCGGAATCAATGTGCAACCGATCATCTTCCCGGCGGTCGAGGATCAGGCATCGCGACTGCGATTCTTCCTGACGGCGCTTCATAACGAGGAGCAAGTCGACGCCACGGTCGCCGCAGTGGCGGAGGAGCTGGCCCGGCTGTCCGATTAGCGAGATTCTCGACTCGTGGAGCACGCGCCATGCCGCGCAGGCTGAAACGCTTCGACGGCAAGACCATCGTTGTGACTGGCGGTTCGAGCGGTATCGGCCGCGCCCTGGCGCGAATGCTGGCTCAACGGGGTGCGAGCCTGCTTCTGCTGGCGCGCCGTCAGGCAGCGCTTGAGGAGACGCTGTCATTACTGGAGCGCGATCGCGTCTCGGCCGAACAGCGTTTCGCGTCGGAGTGTGTGGACGTCTCTCAGCGCGAGGCGATCGAGCAGCATCTGCGTGCATTTGACGCGGTGCGCCCGGTGGATGTGCTCGTCAACTGCGCGGGGGTCGCGTATGCGGATTACTTCGAAAGCACTGCGCCCGAGGTGTTCGAGGAAATGATTCGCGTGAACTACCTGGGTGCGGTATGGACCTGCCGCGCGCTCGTGCCTGCGTTTCGAACGCGGGGCAAGGGCGCCATTGTGAATGTCGCCTCGATGGCAGGCGCGATCGCGTTTCTGGGCTATAGCGCCTACGCGCCTTCGAAGTACGCCCTGATCGGCTTTACCGAGGCGCTCCGAAGCGAGCTTGCGGTTTGGGGTATCCAGGTATCGGTCGTACTGCCGCCCGATACCCGCACGCCGCAGCTTGAGGCGGAGGCGCGGAGCCGTCCGCCGGAAACCTGTGCGATCGCGGGCCTGGCGCGTGTGCTCGAGCCCGAACAAGTCGCGGCGGCGATGATCCGAGGAATCGAGGCTGGGCGCTTCCGGATTGTGCCCGGATGGGACGCCCAGCTCTCGGATCGGCTCGCAAGGCACATCCCAGGTGTCGCGCGGTGGTTTCTCGATCGCACGGCCGCACGCACCAGGCGGAGATCGTAGCGGCTTAGATCCGCCCTGGAATCCAGGACCGCTTGCCGTCGCGTTCGCGCCTCAGGCGTGCGCTGCGAAGGGCAAACGCGCCCCCGATGAGTACGGCCACGCCGGCGAGCGGCCCTGCCTCAGCGTCGTTTTCGGGTTCGTCAGCGGGACGCACCGGCGCCGGCGCGGGCACACGGGGCGCGGATTCGCCCGAATTCAACTGCGTTTCGCCCCGGGGCAGTGCCGGCTCAAACTCCGTCGCGGACGATGGAGCAGGGGCCATGCGCTCGCCGGGCGCGGACGCCGTGGGCGCGCCGAGCCCGTCACTGGAATCGAGAGGTGGCCTGGACGACTCTTCAAGGGCGAGATCCGAGACCGAACTCGACGATGCTTGCCCTGAGCCCACGACGACCAGGCTCGACTGGCCAAATGCCGTCGTCGAGGCAGGCGCTGCCGTGGACACGGCGTCCGTCGCGTGCCCAGGCGCGACCGCGGTTGAAGAGCCGCCTGCGTTCCCAGGGTCAGCCCCATTCGTGGTGGTGATCGACGCAGAACCGGTTGCAGTCGCGGGGATCGGCGCAACACCAGTCGCTGTCGAGGCGCTCATCGTCGACGCCGCCACGCTCGAACCCGAACTAGCGATCGGCCCAGTGATCGTGCCCGTGCCTGTGATCTCCACCGCGTGCTGGAAAGCATTCGTTGACGCGCCTACGGTTGTGTTCACAGCCGCCTTGATCGACGACGCGGTCACCCCCTCAGCCGCAAGTATCCCGGGGATCAGCAGATTTGCCACTGGGCTGCCAAGACCGGTGACAAGGTCGTATCCAGGCGTGGCGGAGTAGCCGTTGGATCCAGTCGTGACATCGTGGAAGTCCGAGCTCGGCAAGCTATAAAGCGCACTCTGGAGCTGAGTGGTCGAGAGCGTGGGTTTACCAGCCGCGGCCAGCCCCTGATCCGCGATCGCGACGAGCCCTGCCCAGGCCGGAGCCGCAGCGCTCGTTCCACCGACCTGGAACCAACCCGACTGTCCGCTGTAAGGAACAGAGTCATACACGGCAACCCCGGTACTGGGATCGGCGTTGAACGACACATCCGGCGTGGTGCGGATACCGTAATTGAGGCCCACCGCGGCCTGGGCATTCACCTGAAAGCCGGGCGCTGTCTCGTAGAAAAAGAAACCGTAGTCGGTGCCGCTGAAGCCGCCTGTGCTGCCGCTCCAACCCGTTTCCGAGCCGTAGGCGTTCTTCGCGCCCAGCGTGAGCGAAGTACCGCCGACAGCCAGTACATTCGGCGAGACCGAAGGATACATTGGCCCATACCAGGCGCCCGAGTCGCCGGACGAGGCCACGAAGGTGACGGGTGCATGCCCCGCGGGCGTGGTGAAGACGCTGTCGTACTGCCATTCGCCCCAGAATTCCGGCGTGCCCCAGCTCATTGAGACCACGCTTACGCCCGCCAGATTGCTCGCCTGACCCACCGCGCTGAAGAGACTCGTGAGCGATGACGACGCTGCCTCCACCAGCACGATATTCGCCTTGGGAGCAAGTGCGTGCGCCCACTCCACGTCGAGCGATGTCTCAAGTGCCCAGCCCGCGTTGGTGGTGGTCGCGCCCAGATTCTTCACCGTGAACGATGGCGGAGCAGAAAGGCCAAACTGTTTGTCGAACTTGGCCAGGTCGGCTGCGATGTTGGGGTCGTTATAGGCGTCCACGATCGCGATCGTTTGCCCCGCGCCCGAGCCCGAGATCGCCCCCGAGAGCGAGATCTGGTTCACGCCATAGGCCGTCTGGATCTGAGTAGGCGAGTAACCCGAAGGCCCTGTGGAGGCAAACGGCAGGATCGTGAGATTCGACTGTGCGGTCAAACCCGCCAGCGGGTTCGCCGCCGAGAGAACCTGCCGCGTCTCAAGCAATTCAAGCGCGGGGGTCGTACGCGTCCGGCCCCGTTTCACCAATGGGCTGGGACGATAAGTCGAGAGAAACTGCGACGAGACGGACATTCGCCACCTCACCTTAGGTGCAAATCAAGGGTGCAGAGGATCAACGGCAAAGGAGTGAATCGCGCGAGTCGCTTCGCTCTGGCTGATTATTCGCAAAGCGATGAGGAATCCCGACGCCCGCGATCCGAACGATTCACGCCCCGCCCCAGCCTAGAACCAATTGCGACGGTTTTTCCGCCGCTCGCGGCGGGCAAACCACCCTGGCCGCCGCCAGGCTCAACCAAGCCGCCATCCCAAAAATGCTATTATTAAGGGAGTTACAACGATCCTCCGATTAGGCACAGCGGTTGCTACCACTCATTCCCGGACTGGATCGGACTTTGGTCGAGGTTGGGTTCTGGCTGGGAATGGGAGGTTGGTCGATGCAGGTTCGGAGCCGAGGATTCACGCTCATCGAGCTGCTGGTGGTGATCGCGATCATTGCGGTGCTAATCGCGCTGTTGTTGCCCGCCGTGCAACAAGCGCGCGAGGCCGCGAGGCGTGCGGCATGCGTGAACAATCTCAAGCAAATGGGCCTTGCGCTCCATAACTATCACGACTCGCTGAGCGTCTTTCCGCCGGGCTATCTGTCCGGCTATCCGTTCGTGGATGCTGAGACCGACGTCTCCCCGGGCTGGGGCTGGGCGTCAATGATTCTGCCGCAAATCGACCAGGCGCCTTTGTACAACTCGATCAACTTCAACCTGCCGATCCCGGTCGCCGCAAATACGACCTCGATCAAGGTGACGATCAATGTCTTCCTTTGCCCCTCAGACGCGGCGGTTTCAGGCCCATATGCAATTCAAGACGGCCTGGGTGACACCCTCGCCGTCGTTGCTCCAAGCTCCTACGCCGCCTGCGCGGGAGATGATCCCTCCGATGTGGCATTCGGTTACAACAACCTTGGCGTGGGCCGAGGACTGTTCTTCCGCAACAGCAATATCCGCATTGCCTCGATCACCGATGGCACAAGCCAGACGGTGATGATTCAGGAGCGCGACTGGAGCATCACGGAAGGCACGTGGACAGGCGCCATCGCGGGCGGGCTCTGTACGCGAGGACCGCTCAACCCGACGCCTGTCTGGGCCAATCCCAGTTACCTCGCACCTTGTCTCGTGATTGCCCACTGCAATCAGCTCAACTCGAATTCCGATGCTGATAGCGGACTCGACGACGCATCAAGCCTTCACCCCGGCGGCGCCAACATCCTCTTTGCCGACGGCTCGGTCCACTTCCTGAAGAACATTTATAGCAGCGTCATCGGAACCTACCCCAACGGCGCAACACGCTACACCCCTGCCAGCATGGTCTATCAGGCTCTGGGAACGCGATCGATGGGTGAGGTGATCAGTGCTGATTCCTACTGAGCTCCGAATACCGGAGGCCGCAAGCTCCGTGATCGGACCACGTTCGCGCCCACGCGTGGCGCTCGGATTGATTGCCATGCTGGCACTTCTACCCGTCTCCTGCGGCGGTGGACCCAAAGGCCCTCCTCCTCTTACGGCCGGCGGCCGAGACGTCGCCTCGCTTATGGGTGACCTCAAACACAAACAGCAACAGGTGCGCAGACAGGCCATCCTGAAGCTGGGCAACATCGGCGATGCCGCTCCCGAAGTCGCCCCCGCGCTCACCCAGGCGCTCAAGGATCGCGAGCCTCTCATCCGCAAGGAGGCAATTTACGCAATCTACAAGCTCAGGAATGTTCCAAGAGACACGCTCGAGGCCGTCGAACAACTCAGCCGCTCCGACCGCGATGCTTCCGTCCGTGAGCTCGCCACCCGGGCAACCGAAAAACTCAAGGCCAGGGAATAGCCCGCGCAAGTTCCGCCTCCCACCTTGCCCCACAACAACATCGGAGGCGTATCCGGCGCCCAGGTCTTGACGCTGCATCACGCTCTCGATAAGCTCAGTCAATGACATTGAGTCTCAATGTCATATTGAATCGCCGCACCTGTGCTGGTCCCACAGGGGGTGGTGCCAACGAGAGTGATGAGTCCCTTCATGAGACCTTTTTCGAGCGCGCGGGCTGATGCTCCTCACCTGGCGTCTGATTGCATCCCAAGCTCACCCGGTTACCGGCTGCAACATCTTTCGCAGCAGACTGTTCCTCTTGAAGATGCGGCGTGTGGCGGGCCGCGAGACGACGACCCCGCGCGGGGGAGCGCGGCGTCGATTGTGTCGGCGGACGCGGGACCGCCCCCGTGCGGGGCGTCACCAGCAACTGACATCCGATCTCAGAATTCACCCGTCTGTAATGGTTGCCGGAGAATGCCAACCTGCACGCGTGTGTGCGGCCGTTTCCGAGGGTTCACTCTGATCGAGTTACTGGTTGTGATCGCCATCATCGCCGTTCTGATCACGCTTTTGCTCCCGGCGGTTCAGACGGCGCGGGAGGCAGCGAGGCGTATTGCCTGCACGAACAACTTGAAGCAGATCGGCATTGGGCTGAACACTTACCATGACGCCATGAATGCTTTCCCCATGGGATATGTCGCGGGTCGTCGATACGTCAATGGTGCGAGCGACACGGCACCTGGCTGGTCGTGGGCGGCGATGATCCTGCCGCAGCTTGAACAGACCTCGCTGTTCGCGGCGGCAAATTTCAACCTTTCTGTTTCGTCCCCGGCGAATTCCACGGTGATCGCGACTTCGGTCACGATGTTCGTTTGCCCATCGGACATCACGACGGGACCGTTCCCAGTCGTTGACGCCAACGGCAATGTGCTCGCCACTGCCGCGCCCGCAAGCTATGCGGCCTGCGTGGGTGGGAACGAAAGCGACACTGCGACCGGCATCAACAATGATGGGCTTGGCAAGGGGATGTTCTTCCGGAACAGCCGGGTCCGCGCGGGCGACATCATCGACGGCAGCAGCCAGACCATCGCGGTTGTCGAGCGTGCCTGGGCGAAAGCCGAGGGCGTCTGGGCGGGTGCGATCCCGGACGGGATCATCCAGCGCGGGGCGATGAATTCTTGTCCAACGACGGGAGCGATGTTCTACCCCGCCGCCACTCTCGTGCAAGCCCACTGCCACATGCTCAACACGAACAGCGACCCTGATGGCGGCCTTGATGATTGCTCGAGCCTTCATCCTGGCGGAGCGGATTTCCTCTTCGCCGACGGGTCGGTTCACTTTCTCAAGAGTATTCTGGCGGACGGGGCCGACCTACCAAACGGCCAGGCGCTCTACACGCCGGCTCAGGTAACGTTCCAGGCGCTTGCGACTCGGGCAGGCTGTGAGGTGATCTCGGCCGACTCGTACTAACAAAGCCGTTCCAAAATGCGAACGCCCGACCGGGATTCGCTCCCGGCCGGGCGTCCTGTTGCGCAAAGGTCACGTTCCGCCGATCAGACGTGGATCGAGTATCCCTTGCGGTAGTCGCGGCGGATGAAATGGTCGGCCGCGGGCAGGTTTTTCGCCTTCATACCGGCGGCATCCCACTCGATCGCGGTACCGGCCTTGAGCGCGACCACGCCCAGGAGCACCGTCTCGGTCAAGCGCGCGGCGTAGTCGAAATTCGAAAGCGCCTTCTTTGGGTCGTGGCTCTTGATGGCTTGCACGAACTCAGTGAAGTGGCCGGGTGACTTCGGCAGTTTCCGCTCGGGTTCCTTGAAGTCCTTGAACTTGTCACGCGGCAGGAGCAGGTGCTCCGCGCCGTAGTCGTTGTGCGAGAAGAACGAGCCCTGATCGCCGACGATCAACAGTCCGCTCGCGGGCGGCTTTTCGCCGTGCAAGTGCGCGAGGTACGCACGCTTGGCTTCGGGCAGCTTTTCGCCGCCGTCGTACCACGTCATCGACAGGGGTCCGCGCGATCCCCGGGCACCAAAACGCGTGCGGATGATCGACCACGTGGGATAGCTCTCATGGTCAACGATTCCCGAGGTATCGAGAACCTCGACCGACTCGGGGTCGAACAGTTCGAGGGACATGCACGCGATGTTAATCGTGTGGCAGGCCATATCGCCCAGAGCGCCTGTGCCAAAGTCGAGCCAACCCCGCCAGTTGAAGGGCTGGTAGTCAGGGTGGTAGGGGCGGTCGTGAGCCGGGCCAAGGAACTCGCTCCAGCGCACGTTGTTGGGAATCCCCGGTGTTTCCTTGGGCCGATGCATTCCCTGGGGCCAGATTGGGCGGTTGGTCCAGACGTGGATTTCCTTGATCGTCCCCAGCGCGTCCGAGCGAATCACCTCCACGCCCTGGCGGAAGCCATCCTCGGCCGTGCCCTGGTTGCCCATCTGGGTACAGAGCCCCTTTTCAGCGGCCAGCTTGCGCATCAGCCGCGCTTCTTCGATCGACCAGGTGAGCGGCTTCTGGCAGAAGCAATGCTTGCCCATCCGCATGGCCATCACGCTCGCGGGAGCATGCGAATGGTCGGGTGTGCTCACGGTGACGGCGTCGATCTTCTCGCCCAGGTCTTCGAGCATCTTGCGATAGTCGAAGTACTTCTTGGCCCTGGGGAAGTCCTTGGCCATCTTGTCGAGCGTGTTCGAATTGATGTCGCAAAGCGCGACCATCTCGCCGTGGTGGCCGGCGTCATGCGTGTCGCTATCCCCCTTGCCGCCGACGCCGATCGAGGCGAACCGAACGCGCTCGTTCGGGGAATTCTGCTTGAGCGACCGGATGAACGCCGGCGGCCCTCCCATCCACATCGATCCCACGCCCGCAAGCGCGGACTGCTTCATGAAATGCCGACGATCCATGATTCGCGTCTCCCAGGTGTCACCGCGCACGCAGTACGAGTCCGATCGAATCGGTCCCCGCACGGCCGGTTGTTTAACAACGCTGGCTCCGATCATGACCGAGCACCAGGCGGTTGGCAACCCAGCGCCGGCCTGGTTTACCCTGGCAACCAGGGTAGAGGGATGTTCGCAGCCCGCGCCCGCGGTAATCTGGAGCAGGTCGCGCGGCTCAGGATCCGCTCGTGGTTCGAGGATGATCCCCCATGGAGACTCTCTCCAAGATCGTGGTGCTCTCGATCGGCGGATCCCTGGGGGTTAACGCGCGGTACTGGCTAGGCGTGGGCATCAGCCAGTTCTCGAGCTCGCGGTTTCCCTGGGCAACGTTCGTAATCAACGTGACCGGGTCGTTTGCGATCGGATTTCTGACGATTCTCCTCCTGCGCTGGTTGCCGCATCCGAACGCCCGGCTCTTTTTCCTGACCGGCTTTCTCGGCGGTTACACCACATTCTCAACGTTCGAGTTCGACCTTCTCACGATGCTCGAGCGCGGCGAGCACCGGCTGGCGGCTTCGTATCTCGCCGGTAGTGTGTTTCTGGGATTCGTTGGTGTGTTTCTGGGCGCTGCAATCGCCCGGGGATTGACCGAGCCGACGCTACGATCGACGGTCTCGGCCGTCGCTCCAGCCGCGCTGGAAACGCGGGAGGCGGGCGATGCTCACGAGCGGCATTGATGGTCTCCGGCTCACAGCGTACGTCAACGCGTGCGACCACGCCGAGGGCACGCCGCTCTATCGTTTGATTGTCGAGCACGCGCGAAGGCAAGGGCTGGCGGGAGCCTCAGTATTCGAGGCCGAGGAGTCATTCGGCGCGCACCGTGTGATCCATGACGTTGCGAGCGAATTCACAAGCGAAAGCATTGCACTGGTGATTGAGATAATCGAAACACCGGAGCAAGTAGACCGCCTGGCGGAGGATCTCGCGCCAATCGTTCCGGGAGGGCTCATCGTGGTGCGGCCTGCCTGGATCGTGCGCTGGGCGGATGGAATCACCCGTCATCCCATCAGCGCGACCGCCGACAAGGGAGAAAACCAGATGGAAGGGCTCGATGTCCAGGCGCGGCGGGTGACCATTTACTTTGGAAGCGCGGACCGCTGGATGGGCGGCAACCTGGGCACTTCACTCATCGAGACGTGCAGGAAGCTGGGCATGGCGGGTGCAACGCTCTCGCGGGGGCTCATGGGCTTTGGCGCGAGTTCGGTTGTTCACAAGGCTCACTTCCTGGGTCTTTCCGAAGACCTGCCCGAGAAGGTCGAGGTGATCGAATCGCCCGAAGCATGCGATCGCCTGATCCAGGCAATTGAACCGATGCTGGGCGGATCCTTGATTGTGGTTGAGGATGTGAGCGTGATCCGCTGCGGACCGCGTGCGGGTGAAAGCGCGCCTGCCCACGGCGATTGACGCACCGCCGCGGGCCGGCTTGCCTTGTCCTTCCTTTGCTTACCGGATCAGCGTCTCATACACGACCGCTGGTCTCCACGATCAATTGCGCGCTCAGAGCGCTTGCCAGCCGTCGTCCTCGGCGAGCAGATGGTTCGCCTCGCGCGGGCCCCAGGTGCCTGGGTCGTAGAAATGCACGGGTGTCACATCGCCCAGAATCGGGTCGACGATCCGCCACTGCGCTTCCACGATGTCGGACCGGGAAAAGAGGCTGGAATCACCCAGCATCGCCGCCTGCAAGAGCCGGGCATACGGCGGGACCTCGTCGATCGGCTGCTGGCTTGCCAGGAGCTCAACCGGCTTGATCTCGTCTTCCTCGCCTTCCTTGCGCACCACGGCGCCCAGGGCGATGATCTCCTCGGGATTGAAACGGATGCGATAATAATTATGCGTATGTTCGAGCGGCTGCTTGCTGAAGAACCGCTGGGGAGGCGAATGGAGCCGGACGATCACCTCGGTGACGGTCTTGGGCAGCCGCTTGCCCGCGCGGATCAAGAATGGCACTCCTGCCCAGCGCCAGGAGTCAATTTGAAGCTTCACCGCCGCGAAAGTCTCGACCTGAGAATCGTGCGCGACTCCGCGTTCCGCCCGGTAGCCGTGGTACTGACCGCGGACAACGTCCTCGGGAGCAAGCGGATGAATGGCGTTGAGAACCTTTACCTTCTCATCGCGTACGCCGTCGGGTGAGTTGCTCCCTGGCGGCTCCATTGCCAGCATCGCAACCACCTGGAGCAGGTGGTTTTGAATCACGTCCCGAATCGCGCCTGCTTCTTCGTAGAATCCACCTCGCCCCTCGACGCCGAAGTTTTCGGCCATGGTGATCCGCACGCTCTCGATGTAGTGCCGGTTCCAGATCGGCTCGAGAAAGCGATTGGCGAAGCGGAAGCAGAGCAGGTTTAGTACCGGTTCCTTGCCAACGTAATGATCGATGCGATAGATCCGATGCTCCTCGAACCGATCGTGGATGATGCGGTTGAGCTCGTGCGCAGAGGCGCTGTCGCGTCCGAAGGGCTTTTCGACCACGATCCGCGCGTCCTGCGCGCAGCCGCTTTCCGCCAGGTGCTGCGCAACCGCGCCGAACAAACTGGGGGGAATCGCCAGGTAATGGAGCGGGCGTTTCGCCGTGCCAAGCGCTGCGCGGAGCTGGGCGAATGTGGCGGGATCGTTGTAGTCTCCATCCACATATTTCATGCGCTCGAGCAACTTGGAAAACGCGGGCTCGTCAACTCCGCCGTGCGTGGCCAGGCTATCCCGGGCGCGCGACTGAAGCTGCGAAAGATTCCAGCCCGACTTGGCCACGCCCACGATCGGCACGTCGAGGTGGCCATGCTGAATCAAGTGTTGAAGCGCCGGGAAGACCTTCTTGTATGCGAGGTCGCCCGTCGCGCCGAAGAAGACAAGCGCATCCGACTGGGTCGGGGTCATGCGAACGATGCTCCCTTCGTTACTTCGCCTTTTCCAGATGGCCGCCGAACGCAAAACGCATTGCCGAGAGAATCCTATCCGCGAAGTCGTCTGCTCCGCGCGAGCTGAAACGTGCATAGAGTGCAGCGCTGAGGACCGCGGCGGGGACCCCCTCGTCGATCGCGGCCTCGATCGTCCAGCGGCCTTCGCCGGAGTCGGACACGCGGCCGGAGAATTCGGCAAGATCTTCCTTGTGCTGAAGCGCCTGGGCCGTGAGGTCGAGCAGCCACGACGCGATCACGCTCCCTCTGCGCCAGACCTCGGCAATTTCCGAGAGCTTGAGGTCGTACTGGTAATGCTCGGGATGGCGCAGGGGGGTAGTCTCGGCGTCGGTCTCGTTGTTCGCGAGTCCGACGTTCGCGTGTTTGAGGATATTGAGCCCCTCCGCATAAGCGGCCATAAGGCCGTATTCGATGCCATTGTGGACCATCTTCACGAAGTGCCCTGCGCCACTGGGTCCGCAGTGCAAATAGCCGTTCTCGGCGGGTGTGGGATCGCCCGTGCGCCCGGGAGTTCGGCCCGCGGTCGCCATGCCTGGAGCAAGGGCCTTGAAGACTGGATCGAGCCGCTTCACGATCTCCGGCTCGCCGCCGATCATCAGGCAGTAACCGCGTTCGAGACCCCACACGCCGCCGCTCGTACCCACGTCGACGTAGTGAATCGAACGGCCCTTGAGCTCCTTCGCGCGGCGGATGTCGTCGTGGTAATGCGAATTGCCGCCGTCGATGAGCACGTCGCCGGGTGCCAGGCGGGGTACAAGCTCGGTGATCGACTGATCCACCAGCCCCGCCGGAACCATGAGCCAGATGGCGCGCGGCGCCTTGAGCTTCGCCAGAAAGTCGTCGAGTCCGCTGGTGCCGACCGCGCCCTGTTTCGCCAGCTCTTGCACCGCCTCGGGCCGCATGTCGTGCACCACACACTCCACACCCGCGCGCATGAGCCGCTTGACCATGTTTGCGCCCATCCGCCCCAACCCGATCATTCCAAGCTGCATGGTTCCTCCATTCTCGAGTTGCTGTGGCGTGTTACAGGGAGAGCACATGGATCGCAATGGCCACGCCCACCGCCGCCAGTAAAGCCGAGGTCACAAACGCCGCCTGTGTACGCAAGGGCGGGTTCGTCACCCCGCTTTGGAGCGCCTGAATGTAGCGGAAATGCCGGATCGCCGCGAGCAGGCTCACAACCACGCCCAGAAAGATCATGCCCACGCCAACCCAGTTTGAAAACGCCGGCTTGGGTGCCACTTTCGGGGCCATGATCGTCTGATATTCCCGCAGAAAAAGCGCAAACCGCGCAATCACGAAGCCGAATCCCATGAGCGCGACCGAAGTGCGAATCCACGCCAGGAAGGTGCGTTCGGCCGCCAGATAAACCCGGGGATCATCCACGGCATGGTCAAGCGACATCCCCGCTGATTCAACGTCCCGAACATCAGGTCGCTTCATGTGGATAAAATCCGGGAAGCCTTGAAAGGCCAGAAGACGCGAGGGCGACCTGCACGGCACCTCGCGTTCATTCTGGCTTGAGGCATCATCAGGACGAATCCACTCGGCGTCAACACGTTCTGACGCGGAAAGGGAAATTCGCTGGCCGCCAGCGCCACCCGTGGCGGAGGAGGCAATCCTTCTCGCAAGCAGGGGTTACATGCTCAAGGCCCACGCATGAGCTCCCTTCGTATGCTTGCCTGTCCGATTGACATCATAATCCACTCCGGCTCGCGCCTTGCCCGACTTTTCCTGGACCGGTACCGTGGGGCAGGGATTATCGAAGCGCCCTCGCGTTGCTCTCGGGAGAGCAGCCGAGGCACTGCCACGGGATTCTGCAATGGCCCAGGGTACGAGGAAGGCGATCGTTCGCGTCCTCAAGCTGCTCGTCGCCGCGATTGTGCTTGCGGCCGTCGGCCGGCATGTGGTGCACGTCTTCCGCGAGATCCGCGGGCGGGGCGAATCGATCGCGTTCGCTCCGGAGTGGCTTGCCGGCGCGGGGGGGCTTTACCTTCTCGGCCTGGCGGCGTGCGGGCGGTTTTACGAGCGTGTCGTGAAAACGAGCGGCGGCGCGCTGGGGTTCGCGCCTGCGCTTCGCGCGTATCTGGTGAGCCACCTCGGCAAGTATGTGCCCGGCAAGGCGATGGTCGTGGTGGTGCGAGTTGCTCTCTCGACACCATTTGACGTTCGAGCGGCGACGGCCGCGGCAGCCACGTTCTACGAAACGCTGGTCATGATGGCCGCGGGCGGGCTCATCGCGGCAGCTTGCTTCGTCTGCGTCCCCAGCACAGCCAGCCTGGGCAAGGCGCTTTCGGCCTGGAATACGCTGAATGTGCCGGTGAATCTTGTGCTTGCGCTCCTGGGTCTTGGACTGGGCTCGGCTTTCCTGGTGCTGACAGCGCCCCCGGTCTTTGGGCGAATTGCCGGCAAGGCGGGGCGATTGCTGGCGAATGCGGGCGCGGATACGATGCCACGCCTGTCGTGGCCGCTACTTGCCGAGGGGCTTTTACTCTCGACCCTGGGATGGGGGCTGCTCGGATTGAGCCAACTCGCCGTGATCGCATCGCTCCGCGGACTCGATGGCGAGGCCACATTGAGCCTGGCACTCGCTGCGCTTGCCATCGGCGGCGTTGCCTTCGCCACCGTGGCGGGCTTTGTTGTGGCCGTACTGCCTGGCGGGCTCGGCCTGCGCGAGGGAGTTCTGATGTCGCTACTCACGCCCGCGATTGGGGCGGAGCGATCTGTCGTCGCCGCTCTTGTGCTTCGGCTCGTCTGGGTCGCGGCCGAACTCGCCGCGGCCCTGATCTCGCTGCCCTGGCTTCGACCCCAGAACGCCAGCGATTCTTCTCTTTCCGATACGAAACCAGGCACCCCATGATCAGTGTGGTTGTCCCCGTTCGCGACGAGGCTGAGAGCCTGGCAACACTCCACAGCGAGCTCGTGGCTGTGCTGGGAACTCAAGGCGTCGAAGGCTACGAGCTCATCTTCATCGACGACGGCAGCAGGGACGCATCCTGGCGCGTGCTCCGCTCCCTTGCGGAAAATCACACCCGGACCCACGCGATTCGTCTGCGGCGCAACTTCGGCAAGGCCGCCGCGCTCACCGCGGGGTTTGAATCGGCAACGGGCGAGATCGTATTCACGCTCGATGGCGACCTACAGGATAACCCCGCCGAGATCCCCCGCTTTCTCAAAAAGCTCGACGAAGGCTACGACGTGGTCTCCGGTTGGAAACGTACGCGGCACGATCCGTGGCACAAGGTCTTCCCCAGCCGCGTCTTCAACGCGATGGTCAGCCGGCTCACGGGCTGCAACCTGCACGACCATAACTGCGGCTTCAAGGCGTACCGCGGCGAGGTTCTCAAGGAAGTGAGCATCTACGGCGAGCAGCACCGATTTGTGCCCGTGCTGGCGCATGCACGCGGCTTTCGAGTGAGCGAGATCGAGGTCAATCACCGCCCGCGCCAATTTGGCGCATCGAAGTATGGCTTGACCCGGTTTGTGAAGGGTTTTCTTGATCTGCTCACCGTTCGATTCCTCACCCGTTTCGGCCAGCGCCCGCTGCACGTGCTAGGCGCGCTGGGGCTA
The DNA here is from genome assembly GCA_027451885.1 of Planctomycetales bacterium. Lineage (GTDB taxonomy): Bacteria > Planctomycetota > Planctomycetia > Isosphaerales > Isosphaeraceae > JAKBAP01. The sequence goes on along the minus strand of DAIDHX010000031.1, from coordinate 5,992 downwards.
GTGCTCTTCCTGGTCGGCGGGCTGGGCATGGTCGCGCTCGCGCTGCTCTGGCTCAACCCAACCAACCGGCCCATTGGCGACCGGCCGATCTTGCTTTACTCGATCGCGCTTCTGATGGTTGGCGCCCAGATGATGAGCCTGGGTGTTCTGGCGGAGCTCGTCACCGCGTACAATATCCGTCCCAGCGAAACCTACAGCGTGGCCGAGCGCGCCGGCAGCCCTGAAACGGGCAAGACCAGGCATCCGGACTCGCCGTGAGGCCCACCCCGCGTGCGATGCGAGCGACGCACTCGCCCCGCCCAAATGCATGGCCCCGAACCCTGGATCTGCGATGAACCCTCCCGCATCAACTCCGCGCCCTGATATCCGCAAGTTCGCCGGCTCGATTGCGATCACTGCGGCGGTTGCGGTTGCACTCGGCGTGGCGCTGCGCCAGCCGACCTTCATGGGAGCCAACGATATCTCCCGCTGGTGCACTGTGTGGAGCTTGCTCGAGCGCGGGACCTACATCATCGACGAGTGCCCCTGGCAAGCCGAAACCCAGGACAAGATCTACCGCGCGCCCAAGGGGGCCGCGACCAAACCCGGCGAGGCACCCGTCAAGCATTACTATTCAAGCAAGCCCGCGCTTTTGCCTACGCTCATGGCCGGCGCTCTCTACCCAGCGCGCAAACTGGTCGGCGTGCCGCTCGACGCCGTTGTGCTCCAAAAGCGTGAGCCCCGCTGGTCGCAGAAGGCTGATCCCACCGCAACCGACGGGGTCAAGGGAGTCTATGAAACACCCCCGGAACCCGTGCGCTGGCCAGCGTATGTGCTCTATCTCAAGCCGATGATCATACTGCTCAACGTGATACCGTTCGCTCTCTACCTGCTCCTCTTCGCCAGGCTGCTCGACCGCGCCGCCGGCAACGACTGGGCCTGGCTCTACACCTTGCTCGCCGCGGGCTTTGGCACCTACTTATTACCATTCAATCAAACGCTCAATAATCACACGATCGCAGCATACATCGGTTTCTTTGCCGTTTATGTGTTCCTGCGGATCTGGGACGAGGAGCTTGCGACCCCCGGGCGATTCGCCGCGGCGGGATTCCTGGCAGCGCTCGCGGCCGCGAACGAGCTGCCCGCACTTGCCTTGCTTGCGCTTCTGGGCGGCTTCTTGATGCTCAGGCACCCTCGCCAGACGCTCACCTGGTATACCCTGGGCGCGGCGATTCCCGTGCTCGCCTTCCTCGCTGCGCAGTATGCGGCCTTTGGTGAAATCAAACTGGCGTACGAATCATTCGGCGGCGAGGAATATCTCTACGAAGGCAGCTTCTGGAAAACGCCTCTCGAGCTCGATGCCTTCAACGAAGCGCCTGAACCGCACGCAATTTACCTGTTCCACATGACCTTCGGTCACCACGGTTTCTTTTCGTTGACGCCGCTATTCCTCTTTGGGATTTGGGGCGGGCTCAGGCTCGTGCGTCAGGGAGGTCTCGCGGCCATCGGGCTTGCACGGCCGAAAGGGCCAGGCGAGCCACTCGCCGTCGCCGCGTGGATCACCGGCGTTCTCACCGTGGTCCTCTTCGCGTTTTACACCTGGAATCCCAAGGCGAGAAACTATGGCGGGTCCGCGCAAGGTCTGCGTTGGCTGTTCTGGATCATTCCGCTCTGGATGATGCTCGTGGCGAAGGGTGTGGAGGCCGGCGCCTCACGCAGGTGGCTCCGCGGGCTCGCGCTGCTTGCACTTTTTGTCTCGGTGGTCTCCGTGGGTTACGCCATGCGTAATCCCTGGAGTCATCCCTGGATTCTCGATGGGCTCGAGCATCTCGGGCTTTATACCCTCAAGCGCTGAACGAGAGGGCAGGGCATGCGACTTGAAAAACTGACCTGGCCGGCAGTGGCTCGGCTATCCCCAAGCGTCCCCGTGGTGATCCCCATCGCCGCCTGCGAGCAACATGGCCATCATTTGCCGCTATTCACCGACAGCCTGCTCCTGGGCGAGATCGTGCGCAGGGCTGAGCCGGTCACCGCCGACTGCGCGCTCTGGCTGCCGCTCCAATGGCTGGGTAATTCCGATCATCACCTGGACTTCACGGGCACGCTCTCGGCGGCGCCCCGGGTTTATCTCGACGTGCTCGGCAGCTTGATCGACAACATGATCCGCCACGGCTTCCGCCGGATCGTGCTTTTGAATGGGCATGGCGGCAACATCGTCCCGGGTCGGCAGGCCGTCTTCGAGGCGCGTCAGCGGTACCGCGAACGCACGGACCTGCTCTTGCTCGAAGCAACTTACTGGCAGCTCGGCCGTGGTGTGCCGTTGCCGCCGGTTGGACTTGTGCAGGATCAGATGGGGCACGCCTGCGAGTGGGAAACGTCCATGATGCTCACCATCGCCCCTGATCTTGTGGGCAAATACCAGCAACTCGAACCCGTCTCACTCGCGGCGGGTTTCGAGCCTGCATCGCGCGGGTGGACCACGCGCGACCGCACTGAGAATGGGCATATCGGCGATCCCTCGGCTGCGTCGCTCGCCAAGGGAGAAGCGCTCCTCGGCTACTTCACGGATGACGTGATTGCGTTCCTGGAGCGCGTGATTTCGTGGGATGGACGCTCGAGGAACGCGTGAAATGACTTCCAGCTCCGTCGCCGAACGTCCGATCGTGGCCGGTCTTAGCCTGCGTGTGCTTGGCATTTGCCTGCTCATGCTGCTCGCCACGATGCTCAACTACATGGACCGACAGGCACTCGCCCAGCAGGCCGCGGAGATTGGCGACGAGCTCAAGCTCTCGAATGAGCAATACGCCGGCCTGGAATCGGGGTTTGGCCTCGCCTTCGCGCTGGGCGGACTCGCCGCGGGATTCGCCGTCGACAAGCTGGGACCACGGCTGCTCTATCCCGGCGTGTTGCTCGCGTGGTCGGGCGTCGGCTTCGCCACCGGGCTTGCGCGCACCTATCAGGACTTGCTCATTTGCAGAATTTGCCTGGGATTCTTCGAGTCCGGTTTGTGGCCCTGCGCGCTGGTGACATCCCAGCGGCTGCTATCGCGCAAGGATCGGCCGCTGGGCAATAGCTTGATCCAAAGCGGCGCATCACTTGGTGCGATCGCGACGCCGATTGTGGTGCTTTTGCTTGCGCGCGAGGGACCCGGCGGCTGGCGAGTTCCGTTTCAGGTTATCGGGGTACTTGGCCTGTTCTGGGCGATCGCCTGGCTCCTGGCCGTGCGCGCAAGCGATCTCGCGCTCGATGGCGCGGGGCCCGAGCTCGCACCTGAGCTGGATACGAGCGACGCACATTCCGCGCTGGATCCAGCCGAAGCACCCACAATGCTACGCACGCTCTCGCGGCTTCTGGCCGTGGCAATTGTGGTCATCGTGATCAACCTTTGTTTCCAGTATTTCCGCGCCTGGATGCCCAAGATGCTCCGCCAACAGCACGGTTATTCCGCGCAGCAGGTCCAGTTCGTATCGGTCGCGTTTTATATCTCGGCGGACATCGGCTGCCTGGCCGTGGGCTTTCTGGTCAAGCGACTGGCGAACCGGCTCAAATCGATCCACCGCGCCCGCATGGCACTCTTTCTGGGCTGTTCGATCTTGACCGCGCTTAGCACGGTCGCCGCCGTCACCCCCGCTTCGCCATTGTTAATTGTGCTTCTGATCGTGATCGCCTTTGGAGCGCTTGGCGTCTTTCCGCTCTATTACGCCTTCACGCAGGAAATCTCAGCCAAACGGATGGGGAACGTGACGGGCCTTCTGGGATTCGTATTCTGGTTTGTTTATGGAATTGTGCAAACTCCCATCGGCGCGCTCATCGACCGCATGGGAACCTATTCACCGGTCATGTTCATCGCTGGGCTGTTGCCGCTCGTCGGCTTCGCCACCTTGCTGCTGCTCTGGAACCCGATCACTCGCGCGGAGCGGCCCTCAGCTTGATTCGCCGTGGTTCCGTCTCACATGCTGATTAAAGCGAATTTCGAGAAGTAGCGGCAGATGGTCGGAGGCGTCGCGTGCAAGCCGCGAATGCACGATCCGCGCATGCTCGATCTCGATCGGCCCGCGAATGAACGCCTTGTCGAGTGAAACGATCGGCCAGTACGCGGGAAACGATCGAAATCGCCGCCGCGGGGCGGTCGCCTGCACGAAGCCATGATGCGCGAACGGCCCGCGTGCCAGCGTGTTCATCCAGTCGTTGAAGTCGCCGATGACGATCGTGGGAAGGTGGGCGGATTCCAGAAAGAGCGGATGTTCGAGCAATCTCCGCGCCTGCCAGTGGCGTTCGCGCTCGGCCAGGCCAAGATGCCAGTGCACGAGATGAACAGGACCGCCCGGAGTCTCAATGACCGCGATTTGTGCGCCTCGCGGCTTGCGCCTGCGGTTTCGAAGCGAGATCTGATGGGCGGTGTGAATCGGCCAGCGCGAGATCAGGAGATTGCCGTATCCTCCCGCCCGGAAGTGCACGTTGCGCTGGTAAAGATGGTCATGCGCCTCGAGCGCCTCGGCCAGCCTGATGGGCTGATCATCGTGCCGGCTGCGCCGAACGTTCTGATCAACCTCTTGCAGGCAAACCACGTCCGGGCGCTCATGCCGCACCACATGGATGATTCGCTCGAGATTGTACCGGCGGTCACGCCCGCCGATTCCCTTGTGAATGTTATAGCTCAGTAGCCGCATGTTTCTCGGTCTCGGATGCAGGGACGGCCGAGGATCTGGCCTCGTCCATCCGAACCACAAATCCTGCCGATCTCGGCCCGCGAAGTCGATGCGATCGCCTCAGATGCTCTTCGAGCCGGTCAACCGCCATGTCGAGCGCCGCATGCCGGGGCGCCCCGTCGGCTCCACGGTGAATCGGCTCATTGAGCGCCTCAACCGGTTCAAGCTCCATCGGAATCGCGTTCCTGCGCGCCCGGCGGATCCCCCACAAAACCAGTCCGTGATGCACTGTCCGATAGGCAAACCAGTATCCGATCAGATTCGGTCCCGGCAAGAGCGCGAGCAACGTTGAACCTGGAACAACAAGCAAATTTCCCACCAGGCTTAGCCAGTGCCAGCGCCTGCGGCTGCCAAGGTATTGCTGCCAGAGCGCGCTCAATTCGGCGGTTGAGAAATTCGCGGGATGCCGCAGATAAATCTGTTTGGCTGACCAAAGGCGGGCAAGCATCGGCTCGTCTGGCCGCGTCCATGCGTGCATCCAGTCCCATGCCTTGCGCATCCCGCTCAGCGCGCCCGACTGGTCTTCGTGAAATCGCCTGAGGTAGTGATCAACCTTCGCGCGCACCCAGCCCCGAAGCCCCGTTCGAGGCGAGCCGTCTTGCGCTGGAAGCACCGGAGCAAGGGTGGTTTCATCCGCGCAGAACAGGCACCGACCATCATCGAGCCAGACGCAATAAATCGTCACGTCGCTACCCGACCCATCCCCCGCGATCCATCAACTCCATTGACGAGCCTATCAAGACTGGCATGATTTCGCGCGTCCTGAGTGGATCGTTTCGCATTGGCAAGAGAAATAACCCAGGCCGTTCACATCGGCCCAGGCTCAGAATCGCCGGCCGTGGGATGTGCGGATTTTTTCCCCTTCGGCTGCGCCGTGGGGGCGGGCGCGTGGGCACCCTCAATCTCCTTCTCCACATCCTTGAGAAGATTCTTGGTTTCCTTCTGGAGTTCGCGTTGCGCGCTCCGAATCTTATCTCTCAGGTCACTTTCTTTTGCCGCTTCCGGATTGAGCGCCGGGATAAAAGCGTACGCCAGAAGCACCAGCACGATCGGGATACACGAGGTCGCCATCCTGCGCAGGATGGGCCGCATTCGATCAAAATGAACAAGCAGATAGTAAGCCGTGTATGGCGGGAAGAGAAACGCGAGCCCTTGAATGGGGCTTTCCTTGAACGGGCGCACAAAAAACGCAAGCAGGTCGGTCCAGAATCGGCCGTAGTTGACCAGCACCACGACCACGGCACCGATGTGGAACAGCGACCATTTGTCGACGAGGAATGCGAACAGCATCAAGAACAGAAAAG
>DAIDHX010000030.1 GCA_027451885.1 Planctomycetales bacterium | reverse complement strand
CACTTGCCCCTGGTTCGGGTGATAGCGGTGCGGGTTCACGCGAACCTGCCTGTGTACGTGGAGCTAGAAGACCTGGTGCACGCCGGAGTGCTGGGTTTGATTGACGCCGTGGCGAAATACAACCCGAACAAGGAAGTGGCTTTTTCCAGCTACGCCAAACACCGGATCAAAGGGGCGATTCTCGACAGCCTTCGCCAGCTTGATTGGGCCTCTCGCGATCTCCGCCGGCGCCAGCGCCAAGCCGACGTGGCGGCGCATGAGCTGACGGCGGAATTGAAGCGCCTTCCGACCGAAGAAGAACTCGCCTCGCGGATGGGAATTGAAGTGGAGCACTGGCGCCGTCTGGCGGTTGAGATGCACAACTCGGGTGTCATATCGGCCTCCTCGCGAATGGCGGACCAGGAGGACCTGCCGGCGCCGGACTTTCCGGCAAAACCCGATACCCGGCCGGACACGATCTGCGTTCGCTCCCAGATGCGGTCCGTTCTCACCACCGCCATCAAGACCTTGCCGGAGCGATACCAGAGAGTCGTGATGCTGTACTACAGCGGGGAGATGACGATGAAAGAAATTGGCGGCCTGATGGGGATCAATGAGAGCCGCGTTTCGCAGATTCACAAAGCGGCGCTGGAACGAATGGCGGCCGCGCTCGAGCAGAGCGGGATTCGCTCGTCGCAGGAGTTCTGATTGAATGGCGGAATCGCCGGAACGCTCAGTGAACCTCGATCCGGTAAGGCATGAGGTCCAGGAGGCCGCCGTCGAGCAAGAGCCTCGCTGTCGGAGCGAAGGCGCGCACATCCGCGGGTAACAGTGCCAGCGGGTCAGCCTGCGGCGCCCAGAGCGAGAGCAAACGGCCGCGGATCGAATCGACAGCCGGAGACCCCTGTTCCCCGCGGCTCATCAGGAGATCTAAAAGAGAACGTTTCCGCGGGTAGGAGACGAGCGTAATCGCCGACGACGGGGGGATGCCCGCTCGCCGTTTAACGAGATCGATGGCGGCGTCCAGCCCTCCCAGCTCATTCACCAGGCCGTGAGCGCGCGCCTGCGTTCCCAGCCACACGCGTCCCTGGGCGAGCGGCTCGATGTCGGCGGTTGTCAGCTTGCGGCCTTCGGCGACGCGCTTCAGGAAGCTCTGGTAGAAACTGTCGATCTGGGAAGCGATCTTGTTCTGCTCATCCGGGGTCAGCGGATTGTAGCCGGAATCGAGGCCCGCATACCGGCCGCGAGACAGCGAGTCCCGCTTGATGCCGAGTTTGTCGTAGAGGCCGCGCATGCTGAAGCGTGTGAAGATGACGCCGATCGAGCCGGTGAGCGTGTTCGGGTACGCGACAATCGGGTCACCGGTCATGGAGATGAAGTAGCCCCCGGAGGCGGCAAGATCGCTCATCGAAATTACGACCGGCTTCTTCCGGCTCAGGGCTCGGGCCGCCTGAAGGATGTCGTCGGAGGCGACGCCATCCCCACCCGGCGAGTCCACACGCAACACAACACCTTGAATGCTGGGATCCGAGGCAACGTCCCGCAGCACGCGCGTGAAACTCCGGGAAGCAATCAAG
>DAIDHX010000029.1 GCA_027451885.1 Planctomycetales bacterium | reverse complement strand
GATCGCTCGTAGAATGTCCGCCGCCTCCGCGGGCTGGCCGCTCAGGAGCAAGGCCCGCGCGAGCCCCCTGAGCGCCAGGCCGCTGCGGGGGCTTACGCCGGCGGCGACTCCAAAGAACCGGACAGCTTCTTCAGGGCGGCCCGCGCCCAGGAGCTCGCGCCCCAGGTCGGCGTTGACCCAGAAATCATCGCGGTGCGACGCCTGGGCTCTGCGCAGGAGTGCGATGCCCACGTCATGGCGGCCGAGGAAGCCAAGCGCGGTCGCCAGCCGCGTGACGCTCGCGCCTGGGAGATGATCCACGTCGGCCGAGGCGGCAAGCCGTTCCAGCTCGTCTCGCTTGCTGGCTGGATCGCCCCCGAATCGCCCAAGCGTATCCCGCAGCCGGCTCCGCCAGGGATCGGGATCGGCCCCCCTTGCGACCGCGACCAGCCGGGCTCCGCCCGCGAAATCACGCAGCACGGGACTTCGGCGCAGGAAGGCCCAGTGATCGAGGGCGTTGGCCAGATCCGCGACGGCCGGGCTGGCCGCGAGCGCCTGTCCTGCTTCCAGACGCCCCATCCGATCGGGGTCGCCGCCGTAGGCCCGAAACGCGGCGGCATAGTCGGCATCGGCCTTCGCGAGGTCGTTATGAACGCCCAGCTCGTTGTGGATCGCGGCCAGCCGCTCGACCATCCGGCGATCCTTCTCAGCGGCTTCGGCCTCGTCACGCTCGCGGACCAGCTCCGTTACAAAGGCCGTCACCCGATCTTGCAGCGTGGCGCGGGCGTCGTCTCCGTCCAGCAGCGATTCCGCCCGACGGGCGACCTCGATCGCCTTCACCCAGGAGACCGCCGCGCCCGGACCGGCGCTGCGAGCCTCGTCTCGTTTCTTCGAGGACTCGGCAAGCGCCTCCTCCACCCTGGCACGGATCGATCGCTCATGACGCTCGCGCTCGCGATCCATCCAGACCCAGCCGGCAACCCCGAGGAGGGCGCTGGCCAGCACCGACGCGGCAAGCGACAACGTGAGCAACCTGCGCCTGCGCTCCCACGCGGCCTGCGCCTCGGCCCGGGCCTGGGCCAGCTCCGCCGCCCGCAGCCGCCGCTCGACACCGCCCAGATACGCCGACAACCGGCCCACCACCGCGCCGCTGTCACGCGGGCGGTGCCGGGGCGCCGCCGCCAGACACGCCCGCGCCAGATCGACCAGCTCCGCATCCGCGCCGCACACGCTTAATCTCGCCTCCGCGCTCGAGAGATCCGCACGCCTCGCCTTCTGATAGACATCCGCCGATGATCCCCCCCAAAACGCCGGCTCACCACTCAGAATCTCACACAGAATCGATCCAAGCGCAAATACATCAGCACGCTCATCCAGCGTGTCCAGCTCGCCCCGCGCCTGCTCGGGCGCCATGTATGAAGGCGTGCCCAGCACCGAACCCGTTCGTGATTCCAGCCCGTCCGGCTCCGACCGCAACGTACGGATCACACAGGCGCTTTCATCCGCGCCCAGAGCCCGCATCTCGTCCGCCACGCCCCCCTGATCCAGCACCTTGGCCAAACCCCAGTCCATCACCTGCACCTCGCCAAACGTGCCCACCATCACGTTCGACGGCTTCAAATCCCGGTGAATCACCCCCCGGCTATGGGCATACGCCATCGCCTGGCAGACCTGCTCGAAGATGGACAGGAACTGCATTCGGTCCTCTTCCGGCCGGGTGCGCGATTCCAGAAGCGCGGCCAGGGTGCGGCCACGGACCAGCTTCATCGCGATGAACAGGCGGCCGTCGGGGAACCGGCCCAGCTCATGCACCGGCGTGATCCCCGGGTGCTGAAGCTGGCCGCCGATCTGCGCTTCCTCGACGAAGCGGCGCACCATCTCGGGGTGATTGCGATGCTCTTCGCGGATCACCTTGACCGCCAGATCGCGGCCCAGGTCGAGGTCGCGTCCCTGAAAGATCGTGCCCATTCCGCCGCGGGCCAGCTCGCCGATAAGCTGATAGCGCGAGGGCTGGCCGGAAAGATCCGGCATCTCGGCCGAGCCAGGGCGGACCAGCCGCGCGGCCTCGGGTGCGTCGCGCAGATGAATACGCGAGGCGCTGGCACCCTCCCAGCTCAGTCGGCTGCCGGGCGTCCTGGGCCCAGCCAGCCTGTCGCGCGCGTTCTCGCGAACCAGGCTCGGCGCCCCCCGTGCGAGCTCCGCCTTGAGATCAGCCGACATGGCAACGCCTAGCTGAAGCAAGCACCGGGGGCAGAGCCCGGCTGGAGATCCAGCCGGCAGGCGAGCGCCACAATCAGGGCAAGTCTCGGCGCCGGTCATTACCGCTGCTCCCCGTTCCAGGAAGGTCCGCGCGCCGATCTTACCCGGCCGCGCCCCCGATCTTACCCTGGGATTCCCCCGCTGAACGTTACACACCCCCGGCCGAATTCACGCCTCAAGCGCCGCGAACAGGGCCTTGATCTCGTCGTCAACCTGGGCCGCATCGCCGACCGTCGCGGCGATCTCCTCACGCAACAGCAGGCCATACCTGCGCCTCAGCCGGTGCACCAGCACGCGGACATTCCCCTCCGATGTCCCAAGCCGCCGCGCGATCTCCGCCTGGGTTTCGGAGTCCGGGTTACGGGTCAAGATCGCCAGCAGCTCCTGGAAACGCTCCGACCGGCCCGCGTCGTCGTACTCGCGGCGAAGCCGGTCGACCACGCGAGCCAGCAGCGTCAAGGCCCAGGTCCTGTCGAAGATCCGCTCTGGAGTCAGCTCGTGGGCCGGCTCGCGGACGTACCTGCTCTCGGCATCACGGGCGTCAATCGCGAGCGGCGGCCGGCCTCCGCCTCGCTTGGCCGCATTCTGGCGATCGCGGTGATCGGTCAATTGCCGGGCGCACACCGTGCGCAGAAACGCGCGAAAACGCCCCCGCGCTGGGTCGGCCGCCGCGATCAGGTCACGCTCCAGAATGTACGCGAAGAAATCCTGCGTCAGGTCCTGGGCCTGCTCGGGCGCATGACCCCGGTGCCGGATGTAGGCGTAGATCGGATACCAGTAGGCCTGGCAAAGACTCGAGAGCGCCTCCCGGGCCTCCGATGCATCGCCTCCGAGCGCCGTGGCCACACGGCTCCACTGCGTCGTGGGAAACCGCCCCGGGATTCGCCCATCCGGCTCAAGTGCTGGCATCGCCACCCCCCACTGGGAACCGACCTTCCGGGCCGGGTGCAGGAGAATACGCATCCGATTATCGCGTCCTGATGCCACGGCGACGAGACTCCATCGCCCGCCCCCTCGAGAAACCAACCGAGCGGGAACGCGCTGGCGCTCTGAGCGCGTCCTGCTCGGCCCGCGGGCGAGCACGCCCCAGCGCCGGCACAAACCGCCGAATTGTCAAGGAACGACTCCAGGGGCAAATCCCCCCGTCCACTACAATCTCCCCGTGGCCACGTTCGGCTTGGTCACGGCATCAACCGCGCACCTGCTTCACCGACCCGTCTCGGCGCGCCGCGATGCAGCCACTGATAACGGCCCCCCCCGCGCCGTGGCTTCGCTCCGCGCAAGCGGGTTGGCTTCGGTCCGCGTGGGCGAATTCGCCTCGCTTTTTGCGCGCGTTGGCTTCGGTCCGCGCAAGCGCGTTGGCTTCGTATTTTTCCGCGCGATGGCTTCGCTCTGCGCGGGCGAGGTGGCTTCGCCTTGTCCGCGCGATGGGTTCGCGCTGCGCCGGTGATGGGTTCGGTCCGCGCGGGCGCGGTGGCTTTGCTTTTTGTTTGCGCGGCCTGGTGCTGGGCTGCCTCGGTTGACGGTGGGATCGGCATAACCGCGCCTGGCGTGTTGATCCTGACATTCGTGAATCGCGGAGCGCATGAGCGAATCGGACCCGAGAGCGTTCGCGGGGATGGGCGATTCGGGAGGTGGCGGCGGTTGGTGTCGATGGGTTGCTTCGAGCGTGGGTGCTGGACTCAGGGTTCGCCCGCGTGGCTCATTGGGTCGTCGGTTGGGCGGGCTCAGGCCGCTTTCCGGGCGAGTCTCAGGATCAACCTAACGCGCGTTGAAGCGATCGGAAAAAATGGCTGACGGGAATTATGCCCGGCCCAGGTGGGCGATTGTCGGGATGCGGTTCGTGGTGACGAGAAACGGCGAACGTGCGCTGACGGCCTGGCCGCCGAGCTGGTCCATCGTGTTCGCAACCGGCTCTCGGCCGATGCGAATCCGGACGTTTGCCGCAGGGAGCAACGCACGGCCTCTTTGAGACCCGCTGACGATCAGCGCGCGATCGAACTCGCGAGGAATCGATACAACGCGCGGCCTGGCTCGCGGAAAATGGGTGTCTTGTTCTGGTCCGCGGCCTGGCTCGCGGAAAATGGGTGTCTGGTTCTGGCCCGTCCGGCCTGGCTCGCGGAAAATGGGTGTCTTGTTCTGGTCCGCGGCCTGGCTCGCGGAAAATGGGT
>DAIDHX010000028.1 GCA_027451885.1 Planctomycetales bacterium | reverse complement strand
CCTGCACGGGATCGGCGGCGCCCGCTCGTCCACCGAGATCCCCTTCGACACCCTGCTTCTGAAGATGATGCGCGAATCGGGGGCGATCGTATGAGCCTTGCTAACCCGCTCGCGCTCGTCCTGGCTGGACTCGCCCTGCCGATCGTCGCGCTTTACATTCTCAAGATCCGCCTCCGCCGCGTGCCAGTCTCCACGCTGATCTTCTGGCGGCAGGTCTTTGATGAAAAGAAGCCGCGGTCCCTGTTCCAGAAACTGCGGCACCTTGTCTCGTTGTTGCTCCAGCTCGCGTTTCTGCTTCTGCTGGTTTTTGCGGTCGCAGATCCCATCCTGCGCTGGCAGCAAGCGCACTCTCGCCGGATCGTGATCGTGCTCGACGACTCGGCGAGCATGGCCGCGACCGACGTCACTCCCAGCCGGCTCGAGGCCGCGCGGGCGCGGGCGATCGCACTTGTCGAAGGCATGCGCCAGGGGGACGAGGCCGCCGTCATCGCCGCCTCCCGGCCACGCGTCGTCTGCGGGCCCACCGACCACGAACGCACGCTCAGGTCCGCCATCGGGTCGATCACGCAGGTCGACGAGCCCGGCCGCATCGCCGACGCCGTCGACCTGGCCCAACGCTTGCTCGCCGGCTCACCCAAGAAGCCTCGCATCGTCATTCTCTCCGATGGCGCGTTCGATCAGGCGGAACCGCTCGCCCAGACCCAGGAAGTCGATCTCGCGCTCGTCGGCGCCCGTACGGCGAACGTGGGCATAACCCAACTGCAAGCCCGGCGGAGCATGCTCGATCCCTCCGGCTATGAGATCCTGGTCGAGGTAACCAACGCCTCCGACACCGAGGCGCAACCACGGCTCGAGCTCGAGCTCGATAGCGACCCGATCGACGTGATGACACTCACCCTTAAGCCCGGCGAGCACGCAGTCAGAACTTTCGAGAAGACATCTGTTGAAGGCGGCTGGCTGCACGCCCATCTCTCCCCAGGCGACCTTTTCACTGGCGACGATGATGCCTGGGCCGTACTGCCTGCGCGGGCGCGCAGGAAGGTCATTCTGCACACGCCTGGCAACCTGTTTCTTGAGAAGGTGTTCGAGGCGATGCCCGAGGTCGATCTCGAGGTGGTGAAGTTGGCCGAAGGGGCTGCGCCCTGTCCAGCGTCGGTGCCAGCCGGCGGCGTGGTGGTTTATCACCGCCGCGTGCCCGACCGGTTGCCCGTTGCGCCCGTGTTTCTCATCGATCCAGAGCGTTCCGGCCCGGGCTGGACCGTGGCCGCTCGGCAAAAAAACGTGGTCGTCGCCCGCCAGGATCGCGAATCCCCCTACATGGCCAACATCCGGCTCGACGCCGTGGTGATCTCCGAAGCCTCCAGGCTCGCGCTTGCGGGCAAGCCGCGTGTGCTTGCCGAATCGGCCGCGGGCGATCCTCTTTTCGCCATCGTTGAGCGGAGCGTCTCAGGCGCCCGTTACAAGCTCGCGGTGCTGGCCGTTGACCTTGAGGCCAGCGACCTGCCGCTCCAGACCGCGTTCCCGATCATGGCCTCGAACGTGCTCTCTGAGTTTGGCGAGTCCAGGGGAGAACTGCGTGAGTCGCTCGCGGCCGGCTCCCTTCTCGAGTTCGAACCGCCGGGCGATCTGAAGCCTGGCGAACGCTTGATCCTTGTTGCTCCCGACGGTCGCGAACAGGAGATCGCGCTCGTACCGGGTGCGCCCCTCGCGGCCGCTGGCCCCCTCGATTTGCGCGGCGGCTGGAGTGTGCTTAGGCGGGTGGGGTCCCCGCGCGGCGACGTCGCGGAATCACGCAGGCTCTTGCCCGGAGACACTACCGTGCTCAAGGCCGCCTGCAACATCGCCGATCGCCGCGAAACCGACCTGCGCGCACCCGAGGGGCTCGCAACACAGGCTGCCGCAAACCCCTTACCGCTCGCCGTCCGGCCCATCTGGTATTACCTCATTGCATCGGCGTGGTTACTGTCGTGCTGGGAATGGCTGCTCTATCAGCGGAGGTGGATCGACTGATGCCCTGGCAAAGCATCCAGCTTGAACTCACCCGCCCCTGGTGGCTGATTGGCTTGCTCACGCTGCCTGCGCTTGCGCTTTATTACCACCGCTCGCTGGTCGACTTCAAACCCTGGCAAAGGCGGATCTCGCTCGCGGTTCGAGCCGCCATCGTCCTGCTCCTCGTGCTCGCGCTCGCGGGTCTGGCCGCGCTGATTCCCACCCGCCAGCTCTTCGTTGTGCTGGCTGTCGATCGAAGCGAAAGCCTGGGTGCCACGGCCTTGCAGTCGGCCGATGCCTTCATTCGCCAGGCCACCGAGCAAGCGGGCGGCAACCAGGTCGTGATTCTCCCTTTTGCGGCCCGCCCCGGCCAACCGCGTGAAGCCGCGGCTTATCTCAAGGACGCCGAGACCGCCAGGCAATCCGCCGCGGCAAACCCCAGCGCCCCCACGAACACCGAACCCTGGGATTCCGCGGGGCTTGACCGCCGCGGCACCGACCTGGCATCCGCCATCGAGACCGCCGCTGCGCTCGCGCCGCCGTTTTATGTGCCGCGGATCGTCCTTCTGAGCGACGGCGTGGCCACCTCCGGCGATGCGCTCAAGGCGGCCGCCGCGCTCAAGGGCAAGGTCGCCGTCGACACCATCGCGCTGCCCGGGCGCGACGCACCCGAAGTCCAGGTCTCCGCAGTCTCCTCTCCCGCACAGGTCCAGCAAGGCGAGCCTTTCAACGTCGAGATCGTCATCGACAGCAACCACGACGACGCCGGCCGGCTCGAAGTCTACCGCGGCGACATCAAGGCCGCCGACCAGCCCGTCACACTCAAGAAAGGCGAAAACCGCCTCGTTCTCAAGCAGACCATCGACGCCGGAGGCATTGTGCCCATCACCGCCAGGATTCGCGGCGTCCACGACACCCTGTTCGATAACAATAGCGATTTCGGCCTCGTTTCCGCCCAGGGCCAGCCCCGCGTGCTCCTGCTCGAAAGCAATCCCGAACAGGCCAAGCAGCTCGTCTGGGCGCTCCGCGAACAACGCATCTCGGTCGACGTCCGCCCGCCCAGAGGCGCGCCAGACTCACTCGCCGAGCTACAAAATTATGATGCGATCATTCTCTCAAATGTTCCCGCGACTGCGCTCTCGCTCCGCCAAATGGACGTCGCGCGAACATATGTGCGCGACCTCGGCGGCGGCCTCGTCATGCTCGGCGGCGATCAGTCATTCGGACTGGGCGGTTACTACAAGACGTCGCTCGAGGAAATCCTCCCCGTCCGCAGCGACTTCCAGAAAGAAAAAGAAAAGCCAAGCCTGGCCATGATGCTGGTGATCGATAAATCGGGCTCGATGGGGGGCGAGAAGATCGAGATGGCCAAGGAGGCCGCACGCGCCGCGGTCGAACTGCTAGGCCCGAACGACAAGATCGGCGTGCTGGCGTTCGAGGGGGAAAACTTCTGGATCTGCGAGCTCCACCCCTGCAACGACAAGGGCTTCGTGCTCGACCGCATCGCCGGACTCGAGGCCGGCGGCGGCACCGTCATGGCGCCCGCCATGGAAGAAGCATACGACACGCTCAAGGCCACCGTTGCCAAGCTCAAGCATATGATCGTCCTCACCGACGGCATCTCCGCCCCAGGCGACTTCGAGGGCATCGCCCAGGCCATGGCGGCCGATCGCATCACGGTCTCCACCGTCGCCATGGGGGGTGATGCGGACCAGGGGCTCCTTGAGGAAATCGCCCGCCTCGGCAAGGGCCGGTTCTATCTCGCGGACGACCCAGGCCAGACTCCCCAGATCTTCGCCAAGGAAACAGTCACCGCCAGCAAGTCCGCTCTCAACGAACAACCCTTCTCGGCTGCGATGATCCGGCCCACTCAGGTGCTCTCCGGCATTCGCATGGACGAGGCCCCGTTCCTGCTCGGCTACGTCATCACCCGGCCCAAGCCCACGGCCGAGGTCATCCTGGCCACCGAAACCGGCGACCCGCTCCTCGCCTGGTGGCGCAGAGGGCTCGGCATGAGCGTCGCCTTCACCTCCGACGCCAAGCCGCGCTGGGCCGCCGAATGGTTAAGCTGGCCCCAGTTCGGACAGTTCTGGGCTCAGGTCGTCCGCCATGTCCTCCGCAAAAATGACGCCAAAGGAACCTTCGTTCACATCAAACGCTCCGGCCGCTCCGCGACCATCTCCCTCGACGTCATCGAACCCTCCGGGCGCTTCCTCAACGAGGCCAGGACCGAGCTCAGACTCGTCGATCCACGCCTGAGGACCACCCTGCTCGACATGCCTCAGACCGCCCCCGGACGTTACGAAACGCGCATCGACACCTCCATTCCAGGCTCCTACGAACTGCTCCTCACCCAAACCCACGACAACCGCCCGCTCGGCAACCAGTCACGCGGGCTCGCCGTGGGCTATCCCGACGAATTGCGGCTCAAACCCGCTGATCAGGCACAGCTCAAGGGGATCGCCTTCGCGTCTGGCGGGCGCTTCGATGTCAAGCCCACGGACGTCTTCGAAACGCCCCGCGAATCCGCGCCCAGAGTCGTTGCGCTCTGGCCATGGCTCGCGGTTCTGACGCTCTTGCTGTTTGTGGTGGATGTCGCCCTCAGACGCGTCGACCTGGCGGCAGGGGGAAGAATCATCGAGTTT
>DAIDHX010000027.1 GCA_027451885.1 Planctomycetales bacterium | reverse complement strand
ATACTGGCGGGGTCACACCCGTTCCCATTCCGAACACGGCCGTTAAGCCCGCCAGGCCCATGATAGTGCCTCTGGCGCGAAAGTCGGTTATCGCCGGAATTTTCCACCCAGCCGCCCTGGCCCTCGCCCGGGCGGCTTTTTCATTTGGCAATCATGTCGTGAAAGCCTAGAGATTTCTTCATAGCCTGAAACATGGCCGGTCACACGAGCGCTGTGCCGGAGTTTATGCATCCGCAACTTCTGGTTGGGCTTCAGGCAAGAAACGCCACCGTAGAAGTCTTTGGTCCAGGTTACGTGGGAGTACCATTCGCCCACTGACAGGCGATGCAAATCCTTTCAACTCCAGGCTCTCATCCCAACGCCGCCCTGGAACGAGCAACTCTGGGTCTGCCAGACTTCTTGAACGCCTGGACGAGGCCGACGTGGGCATGAATGGACGTGCGAAAGCATGATTTCAGCGATCGGCTGCGTCCCGGTAAGTTCCTCGCCATTGAGCGCACCATCTACTCAGGAACAAGCTGGCAGACTGTCTGATCAGGAGTGCGACAAGCTGCTAATAGGTGGTCGGATCACGGTTCTCGGTCTGGCTTACATCGGTCCGAACGCTTTGCTCAAGGATGTCGGCGTCGGTTGTCGGCACGTTTGTGACCTGCCATCCCGTCCCAGCCGTTTCGGATCTTTGCCGTGAGCCGCTCACGGAGCTCCTTCTGGATTCGCCATTTGCGCGCCGCTCGTGCGTCGTTTTGAACGTCTTCTCCGCAGCCGACGAGCGAGCTACCCAGGAGGCCAACTACAATCGCTCGAGCGATCGTTTGATTAACCTTACGTCTCGTGGCGGAGGCTCTCACATTAGGGTCCATCTGCGCCTTACGAAGGCAATAGAGTCCTTTCCAACATCGTAGGTCCCTTTGTGACCAGTCACAAGAGAATCCGGCTGGATGATTTCGGTTCGTCGGGTGTTTAGGCAAGGCCGGCTGAGATAACCTCGCCAATCGGCGTGGTTGTGGGTGGCAGAATCGAGACGGGACGATTTGCTTGATCCCGCAAGAACGTGTGGGGATCGATGCCTAGATTGTGGTAGATGGTGGCCAGGACGTCGAGGTAATGGATCGGCCTGCTTGCGGCGGATCCACCCAGTTTATCAGTCGAGCCGATGCACTGGCCCACCTTCATTGCACCGCCAGCGAGCAGGGCCGAGTTCACGTTGGCCCAGTGATCGCGACCTGCGTCCTTGTTGATTTTGGGTGTACGCCCGAACTCGCCCCAGACGACCACGGTGACGTTCTGGTCCAGGCCGCGAGCATACAGATCCTCGATGAGCGCCGAGATGCCCTGGTCGAAAGTTGGCAAGTGATCCCGAAGCCAGCGGAAATTCTGACCGTGGGTATCCCAGAAGCCGTAGGCGACGGTCACGCAACGAGCGCCTGCTTCGACAAGTCGCCGGGCGACGAGAAGTTGGTCGTTCCACATGGGCGCGCCGTCGCCCAGATGTTTCGCCGAACCGATGCCATAGCGATCGCGGACCCGTGGATCTTCGTTTTCGAGGTCAAGCGCTTTGGCTAGCTTGTCGGAAGTGAGAACATCAAACGCGCGGCGGTAGACGTCATCCATGCCGTGGAGTTCGGCCGTATCGACGTGACGGCGAAACTGGTCGAACTGGCTCAACAAGCTGCGGCGGCCATCAAACCGGGTGGTGGAGACATTCGCTGGGGGTCGCAGAAGCGCAAGATCGTCGCCATCGACCCGCGCAGCCTTGTAAGTGTGTCCCAGGAAGCCTGGACCTGGGGTGTTGTAGGGTCGGTGCTGCATGACAGGAAAAAGATCAACGAATGGCGGCACCACTGGATCGACGGGCCCTTGGATTCGAGCGATGACTGAGCCGAAGTGAGGCTTGCCTTCACGCTCGCTCTGCCCCATCGGAAAACCGGTTACATTCTGGAAGCTCGAGTGTTCGTCTCTCAAGCCGACAATGGATCTGAGGATCGCAACGCGGTCCGTCACCTGTGCGATGCGTGGCAGCAGCTCCGACACCTGGATGCCGGGAATTTTGCTGGCGATCGGCTTGAATTCACCCCGAATGCCTGAGGGTGCGTCCGGCTTGAGATCAAACGTATCCTGATGCGCGATCCCGCCCGAGAGATAGACCATGATGACCGACTTTTGCGGCGTGGTCCTGGCGCCACGGGATGAGACGCGGTGAGCAATCTCTTCCGCTCGGAGAAGATCAGGAAGTCCAAGTCCACCCATTCCCAGGGCGCCCACTGCGAGAAACGATCGGCGCGTGAGCCCGTCGCAATAACCCCGTGGTGCCCGTGGACCCCAGAGAATCGGCATTCGTGCGTCCCCTGAAAGTGGCATCCGATGGACCAGTTCGTCCCTGTTAGGTGCGCATCGGTTCATTCTCTAATAAAAGTTTAACATCGCGTGCTCGAGGCGGCAAGAATGAAGGATAAACCGTTCCCCACGGACCATGGCGAACGAGCGGGCATGGCCCCTGTCTTTGGGGGGTGAGCGGGGGCGTCCTCGAGCTTTCTGAGCAGGTTCTGGAAGTCATCGCGGTCCCGAAGCGAATCTAGATCCGTCTCGTTCTGAAGGCTCTCTGAGGAGAGATAGCCCGACTCTCCAATCCGCTTGAGTAGCTCCATCGCGCGGTCGCTATACTGCTTCCTTCTGACTTGATTTGCCCGAGTCAGCTTGCTCAAGGTCGAGTCTTGCGCGGGTTTTACGGCTTCGAGTAGCGGGAGACTTAGGGCAAAGTCTCGAGCAAGTTCGTAAGCACTCTCATCCTTGAGATCAGCGAGACTCTCGAGAATATCAATGGCTCGATGGAGCGTGTCGAGTGCTTGCTTTTGATCGCCGCTTTGTTTCAAGGCGCGGCCGGCAAGGCTCAGGCATCGCGCGAGCCGAATTTGGTCGTTCGCGTTCTTCGTTGGGCTTTTGGCGAGCGCTTCACTGAGGGGCAGTGCTTTGCGGCACACCGCAAGTGCGTCGGAGTACTGGCGGTCCCGCAGGAGCCATTGAGTGAGAAGTAGATCCGCGTCGATCAGGCGAATTTGAGCGCCGTTGAATTGCGGGTGTGCGTTTTGAAGCGAATCGAAAAGTGCAATCGACCGTTCGAGCGATGCTCTAGCGTCCTGGGGTTGTCTGTGCTGTTCCTGAAGTACGGCGAGTCCTTGCCAAGCCTGTGCAAGCAGGTCTGTGAGCCTGATCCGTTCGGGATTCTTCTCGACGAGCGGGGTCAGTGTGTGGATGGTCTTCTGGAAGTGTTGTGCACAATTTGATGCGTTTGTGGGGTCATTCTGGAGGAGCCTGGCCTTCATGAGATAAGCTTCGCCGAGGATGGCTTCTCGCGGAATTGAGGTCTCATTCTCGGCGATGCCTGGGGACAGTGTGTCAATGACCGAGTTCAATGCCTCGATCGCCAGACTCGTGTTCTTCTCCATGGCGAGAAGTTGGGACTGGGTGATCTGAACCCGGGCGAGACGGATTCGGAGCTCGCTGGAAGAGGGCTGCGTGTCGAGGATAGTCTTGAGGATTTCCGCGGCTTGCTTGAGGCTTGCGATTACCTGGCTTGTGTCGATTTCCAGGGCCATTGCCGTCTGAGCGAGCTCAAAAAACGCACTCGCCAGGGACATGGCAATCTGCCGATCATCCGGCTTTTCTTGCGCGAGATCATTCCAACGCGTAACGCCTCCCACCAGGAAGGTTTGAGACTCTTCGAGCCTGTCTGTCAGCCGGTCGATGACTCCCAGATTCACATACGCCTTTGCAATCTCCAGGGAGCGGGTAGGGTCCGCTTCATGTTCACGGATATAGGCAAGGAGGTAGTTTCGCGATTCCTGGAGCAGCGTTTTCCGGAATGAATCGAGTTCCGGTTGTTGCACCGAGAGATCTTCGTCGAGCTGTTGGAACACTGTTTCGGCAAGCTGGTACGCTTCCGCGCTGGCGGTGTGGAATGGATTCCGGTGAGGGAACCGATTCTTAAGCAGTTCAACCAGGCCCGCTGTAACGCCTGTGAGCAAGAATGCTGTAACAAGCAGGCTGATCATGGCCACGCGGCGAGGGTGCCGTCGCATGGCTCGTCCGAGCAGATAGAGAAGGGAATCCGACCGCGCTACCACTGGCGCACCGTCGAGCCAGCGTCTGAGGTCCTCGCCAAGCTGGCCAGCGGAGGCATAGCGTGCCGCTAGCTCGCGGCTAATGGCCTTCGAGATGACGGCATCAAGGTCCGCGGGAATCGTTTCAGAGACAGGTTGAGGAGCCGAAGTACCAGGATTGGCCGCGTCCTCGGTTGTGCTCTGGACGGCGCGGCTGGGGAGCTCGGGAACCTGCTCGTAGATAGCCTGTTCCAGATCCGTATGGTTTGACCTCAGTATCTGGTACGGCGATCGGTCTGTCGCCAGCCGATAGAGCAAGATTCCCAGGGCATAAACGTCCGTGGTCGTCACGACTTCCCGAGATTCAAGCTCCTCTGGGCTTGTGTATTCAGTCACCGAGCGCACGGATGCGGGAAGAGACCGGCCAAGTCCGTAATCGATAATCGCAACTGCGCCCTCGTCGTCGACCAGGATGTTGTGCGGGTAAAGCTCGCCGTGGATGATCCCGTTGCGGTGAGCCTGATCAACCGCGGCGCAGGCGGCCTGGCAAAGCCGCATTCTGGCGGCAAGCTCAAGACGCCGAGAACCCGCGTACTCGTCGATCGGCATGCCCGGGAATCGATGTGCTACGACATACAAAATGCCTGGCTCAACAGTTCCTGTAGCGATCAGTCTAGCCTCGCCCGAAGGTCCAGCGAGCCGGGTTTGAAGACGAATCTCGGTCTCGAGTTGCACAGCGATTTTCAACGTATCCGCCGGCAGCGAGTGGATGAACTCGATGCGAAACTCCTGGCTCGGTTCCTGCCCGGAAACCGCGATGTAGCTTGTTCGGCCCGGGCGGATCGCCTGGCAGTGAATCAGGCGGTAGTCTGCAATCTCGGTTCCGACTCGGTTTTGCGCGGTGACTTCTGACTCTGCGTTGAGGGGTTTACGGGCTTCTTCTTGCGCAACGACACCCAACCCTGCCATCGACTCGAGCGCAAGCTGCTCGAGCTCTTCATTGGTCAAACACCTGGAATCAGCCGTCTCCTGGCGGGCTTCCGGCGACGGCTCTGGGTCGTTTTCGTGAGCTGGCATGGCGTCTGGCACAGGGTTTCAAACGGGAAGGCGGGTCAATTGTTCACTCGTAGCCGATTCAGGTCTCTGATCGACACATTACACCCAAACCGTCGTGGGTTGCCCAGACGCTGACGGGGTGGAAGAATGAGACCTCAGCCAGGCCCGGAGCGCGGCTCAAGGCTCCTTCGAGGCGTTGTTCAGACGGTGAGCATCCGATGTTTCGATTTCTTCACGTGGCCGATGTGCACATCGATAGCCCACTGAAAGGGCTGGCGAATTACCCAGGCGCGCCTGTGGAGGAATGCCGGCGAGCGACCCGGCACGCCTTCGAGAACGTCGTAAAGACGGCGATCACGGAACGCGTGGCTTTTGTGGTGATAGCAGGCGATCTCTACGACGGAGACTGGCAAGACTACAACACCGGGCTGTTCTTCATCGCGCAAATGGCCAGACTGGCGGAATACGGCATCAAGGTCTACCTGGTCCGAGGCAATCACGATGCCGCCAACAAGATGACTCGGAGCCTGCGTCTCCCCGAACATGTACGATTGTTCGATTCCTCGAAGCCGGAGACGGCGTACGACGCGGAGCTAGGAGTGGCGATCCACGGCCAGAGCTTCGCGACGCGTGCGGTTCTGGACAACCTGGCTCGATCGTATCCTGCCCGGGTTTCGGGCTATTTCAATCTTGGGGTGCTGCATACCTGCCTGAGCGGACGCGAGGGGCATGAATCGTACGCCCCCTGCTCGCTCGACGATCTCAGGCAGAGAGGATACGACTACTGGGCCCTTGGGCATGTGCACGAGTGCGAGATCGTCAGCCGAGGCGATCCCTGGATCGTCTTTCCAGGCAACACCCAGGGCCGACATGCGCGTGAGATTGGGGCCAAATACTGCGCGCTTGTCGCCGTCAACGACCAGCATCAGTGCAGCGTTGAATTGCGCGAGGTCGATGTGGCTCGGTGGGAGTCGATCGAAGTGGATCTTGCAGATGCATTTGACCTGGATCAGGCCCTGGCGCGCACGGAAACCATCCTCCACAAGCTGGTTGAGAGGGTCGATCGCGAGCTCATCCTCGTTCGAATCACCTTCACGGGTCAGTCTCAGGCGCATTCAGACCTGCTCGCTCGATCAGCACAGTGGCTCGAGCAGGTGCGTAGCACGGCCATCACGGCCTCTTCAGGGCGCATCTGGGTTGAGAAGATCATGGCTCGAACAACCAGCGTGGCTCAAGCTTATTCAGAGGATGAGGGCGCGTTTGCCGCGATCGACCGATTCCTTGAGGAATTGCAGCAAGATGAGCAGACGCGGGACCATTTTTTGGCAACCAACCTGGCCGATGTTCGTGACAGGTTAGGTTCTGAGCTGACATCCTTGCTCAACGATCCAACCCGACGAATTGATCTTCTCGCCCAGATCGGTCCCCTGCTCCGCGATCGTTTGACAAACTCGCGCAGAGCCGGCCCAGGCCGCAATGCATGAAGGAGCATCGATGAAACGCGCGCAGCTTTCGAGCCTTTGCCTGGTGTTGTTTCTCACCTCTGGCGTCAGAGCCCAGCGCACGACCACGCCGCGGGACGATCTGGTGGTCTTGAAGCCGTCACGGGTGTGGACGGGAGACGAACGTCAATCGCAGGCAGGTTTGGCTGTGCTGGTGCGCGGCCGAACAATTGAAGCGATCAAGCCTGTTGCCGATCTCAAGATCCCCGCGGAGGCGCGACTGATCGAGCTTGAAGGTACGACGTTGATCCCAGGCTTGATCGACGCTCATACACATCTTCTCCTGCATCCGTACAACGAGGCGACCTGGAACGACCAGGTGCTTCAAGAATCGCTCGCGCTCAGAGTCTGCCGGGCAACCAACCACCTGAGAAAGATATTGCTCTCTGGCTTCACCACAATTCGCGACCTGGGGACGGAGGGTGCGGGGTATGCAGACGTGGGGCTCAGAGACGCCGTGGCGCAGGGGATTGTGCCTGGCCCACGTGTGCTCGCGACCACGCGTGCGATCGTGGCGACCGGTAGTTACGCACCCAAGGGATTTGCACCCGAGCATGCGATTCCCCAGGGCGCTGAAGAGGCTGACGGTGTGGATTCGTTGATCCGAGCGGTACGCGAACAGATGGGCAAGGGAGCGGACTGGATCAAGATCTACGCCGACGCTGCCATGGGTGGTGGGGCGGTGAAGCCGTCGTTTTCTCTGGATGAACTCAAACGCGTTGTTGAGACGGCGGGCTCGGCGGGCATCCTGGTCGCGGTTCATGCTTCTTCGCGCGAGGGTATGCGCAGAGCTGCGCTCGCGGGCGCGGCTACCATCGAGCACGGTGAGGAGGGGGATCTTGAGATTTTCAAGTTGATGAAAGAACGCGGCGTGGCGTTTTGCCCAACTCTGGCCGCGTTTGAAGCCTCGGCTGTCCAGCGTGGGTATCAGCCGGGCAGGGATCCCATTCCTCCCCGCCTGCAACGAAGCCGAGCCACATTCAAGCTCGCGCTTCAGTCAGGCGTCACCATCGTCAACGGCAGCGACATGGGTGTCTTCGCGCACGGCGAGGGTGCGCGAGAAATTGAGTTGCTGGTGGAATACGGCATGAAGCCCCTTGATGCGCTTGCGGCCGCCACGACCGTGGCCGCAAGAACGCTCCGCCTCGAGGATCGGCTGGGCCGGATCAAGCCGGGAATGCTTGCGGATCTTGCCATCATCAAGGGCGATCCAACGCGCGACATTGGGACGCTTCGGCGCGTGGTCCTGGTCCTCAAGAACGGCGTCGTTTACCCTGTGCCCTGACGAGTGCGAAGACGGCATATCCACTGACGATCGCACCTCCTGCTGCATGCAGGGCCAGGCCAACCTCAATGCCGCGAGGATGAATCGTCAGCTCCACCTGGCCACGTTCATCCGCCGACGCCTCAAACGGAACCAGAAGCTCAGCACAACGGAGTCTCGCGAAGGGCGCCTCGCCGTTTACACGCCACCAGGAGCCGGGGTTCTGGTTGATCTCGAGGGTTTCTCGAGGCATTAACTGGAATTGGATGCGGTTGGGGCTCCAGAAGCCTGGTTCAACCGTCCGTGGGCCTACCCATGCCTCTCCCCGATAGTCCGGCGCTCCGCGAGACCTGCGCAGCGTGGGAGCATTGCGATAATAAGAAAGCATAGGTTCATATCCCTCTATGATATTGTATCCTCGGAGAACAGCGGGGTAGCCCAGCCCCGAGCGCACGCTCACGATCGTTGCCACTGGGGGACCTGGGAATTCTGTCTCTCGTGCCGGGACGCTGGCGGCGAGGGGCAGTTGTTGCCATCCCAACACGGCGTAGTCGCCTGCGATTGTGAAGAGGGCGGCGACGGAGAGCCGGCGTAGCGACGTCCGCGGCGAGCGCCTCCAATTGTCGATAACATCGCCGGCGGCAAGTCCTAGCCCAAGGAGCGCCACAAATCGCCAGCGTGTGACCACGTGGGCTGACCCAATGAGCGGCCAATCGGCAAGCCAGCGGCTGGGCTCGTACCAGGTCTTTGAGCCGAGCGCAAGCCAGCCGCAGAGGGCGGCCAGGATGTGCCACCACCGTAGTCCACGGGACAGGCTGAGGACTGCGAGCAACAGGGCAACGGGCCCGATGTAGGTGTTTAGCTCGAAATAGGTGGCATAATGCCGGCCGGGAATGACATCAGGCCAGTTCGTGATTGGTCGATTGAGAAGAAATCCGGGGATGGACCAGATCGACTCATTCCAGCTTGTGATCGCCTCGCGTTGATCCTCGCGGAGCAGATAGGCCATGAGCGCGATCCTCCAGCCGGCAAGTGTGAAGCAGATCCCGGCAGCGAGTAATGCCCGCGCGGCGAGCAAACGCCGCATCTGGTCAGGCGCAATCCGGATCGCTCGGATCAGAATCAACGCCGTGAGCACGATCGTATAAAGTGTGATGTACTGGATTCCGGCAAGGGCCATGAAGGCCGTCCAGAATCCAAGTGCCACACCATGCCAGGCGGAACGCCCGAGCAGGAAAGCGTGATAGGCAAGCCAGGGTGTGGCGAAGTAGCTCATGGGAATAATAAAGCCCTGCCCTGTGTGTACCAACACAGCCCCATTCAGACCGTAAACAAGTGCCACGGCCGCACAGGCGAGCCGGTCGCTGAACCAAAGCCTTGCAAGCCGATCCGCTCCAATGACCGCAAGCGAGATATAAAGGATTGCTGTGAGGCGGAGTCCAATGCTTGTACCGAGCGAAAGCGCAAGCAGCATGGCGATCGAGGCGACCCCAATCTGGGGCTCGGCCGCGAGCGGAAAGCCGCCGCGGCACCAGGGATTCCACCAGGGGAACTGTCGCCATTCGACGATCGTTCGCCGTGCGGCTTCATACTTATCGAGCACAAAATCCCAGTCTGCAAAGCCCAGTCCGTCGGGATGCTCGAGGATGGGCACTGCCAGGGAGAAACAGATTGCGATTGGTATCCAGGATGTAAGGTAAACCGCGAGCGAGGGCTTACTTCCGTGGGGGATTGAGTCTGGCCAACGGTCGCCTGGCTTGATCTTGAGTAAGCGGTACAGCCCCAGTGCGAGCAAGCTCATCAGCCCTGCCTGGCCGCACACATATCGGAATCGCCTGGGCAAAATTGACATGAGCAGGAGGCTGACGTCGTAGACCAGTGGCAACACAATGGATGCCAGTACAATCACGGCGAGTCCGATGAGTGGGCGCCTGATCAATGGATCGATCCAGCGCCGCAGTCTGCTGGCTCGGCGTTCGATCCCGTTGCGAGCCTGGGCGATGAGACGCCTCCAGTCCTGTTCTTCGGCGATCATCCTGGCCTGCTCCGAAAAATGCGGTCTCACGAATCCATTGGACTGAGGCACGGATCACGTCGAGGCGTTCGATCCACCCATGGTATGCTCTAGAACCTGTCGAGTCTTCGCCCCAGTGGGCGTGGCGTGGGATGGTGCGATGAAGATTCTCGAAGTCTGTTTTCACGCGTTTGGACCTTTCACAGAGAAAGCGCTTGATCTCTCGGGCGGTGAGCAGGGCTTTCACCTTGTCGTGGGTCCGAACGAAGCGGGTAAATCATCCGCTCTTCGAGGCCTCAAGCAAGCACTTTTCGGCATTCCTGAGCGTTCGTCCGATGGGTTTCTCCACCCCGCTCAGAAGCTGCGTATCGGGCTATTGCTCCAGAATCACCTGGGGCAAAAAACTCGCGTCCTGCGGCGAAAGGGGCGAACAGGGACCCTGCTTGATGCTCAGGGAAATCCCTGTGAGGGTGCGCTTGAGCCCTTGCTTCAGGGGCTTGACGAGAGGGTGTTTGCTCAGCGCTTCGCGATTGATCATGCAGAGCTTGTCGAGGGCGGCCGTGCCATTGTTCAGGGCAAGGGCGAGCTCGGCGAGATTCTGTTTCAGGCGGCGGGCGGGGTGCGTGACCTGGTCGATGCCAGGCGGGCGCTTACGGAAGCCATCGAGGAGCTCTACAAACCCCGGGCCGCCAGGCCGATCATCAACGCCCGCAGGGCGGAGCTGGAACACGAACGGCGATTGCTTCTTGAGCGCACATTGCCAGCGTCGCGCTGGGTTGAGCACGATGAGAAGTTCAGAAATCTGCAAGGTCAAGTCGCCGCACTGGAATCGAAACTGTTTGCACTTTCGACCACGATTCATCGAGATCGTCGACTCGAAGAAGCTGTGCCCCTGTTTCGCCGACGCCGGGACCTGCTTGCTCGTCTTGCTGAAACCGGGGATGCAGTGGTCCTGAGCGAGGAATTCTGCGAAAAGAGGCAGAAGCTCACCGAGCGGGCAGCCAGCGAGAAATCGCGCCAGGACCTGGCCCGCACAAGAATCAAGCAGCTCGAGAGGGAGCTCGAAGAACTGGTTGTTCCCCAGGAGATTCTCCAGCGAGCAGATCGACTTGACCAGCTTCGTGACGCATTGCCCGAGACACGCAGTGCCTGGGAATCGCTTCCAGAAGTAAGACAACAGCACGCGCGTCTTGAAGGAGAAATCCACTCAACGCTGAGCTTTCTCGGTCGCTCGCTCGATGCGTTTGATCAGCAAGAGATCGCTCGTCTGGTGCACGCGCTCAATCACAAGGCGAGGATCAAAAGCCTGGGTCGGGAAATCAACAAGCTGCTGCTGGAAGAAGAACAGGCGAGAGAGCAGATCCACCAGCAGGAAGAGGCTCTGCTCTCGGTCAAGCGCACGCTTGACTCGCTCGGCTCGGTGCGGGATCCGGCGTTCTTGCAATCGGCTCTCGCGGCAGCGCGTGGCCCAGGCGACCTGGCTGAACGGATTCGTGAAGCGCAGGTGAAACTGGAGCGCCTTCGCGGTGAGGCGGAACTTGGCCTGAAGCGATTTCCAAAATGGTCTGGCTCGCTGGAAGCGCTCGCTGCATTTCCGATCCCAGGTGAGGCGACCATCCTGCACTTCGAGCGCTTGCTGGGCCAGTACGAACAAGAGCTTGTTCTGATCGAGCAGGCCGTAACGACCGCTTCCTCCGAGGAAAAGCTCGCGGAAATTGAAATTGGCCGACTCAAGTTGACATCTGGCTCGCTGCCGACCGAGGCCGATCTCCTGGAGTCCCGGTCGCGTCGAGATACCCTTTGGAGCAACCTTCGGAGCGTGTGGACCAGTTCGGTCCCGGTTGCGCCGCAGGACTCCCTCATCGGGGAGTATGAGGCGACAGTGGAGCAGGCCGATTCGTTGTCGGATCGCCTACGCCGCGAAGCGAACCGAATCGCGGAATACGCGGCGATGATCTCACGCATGGAGACTGCCAGGATCAAACGCCTGGATGCCGAAACCCGGGCCAGGCAGCTCGCTGAACAGCGTTCTCGGTTCGTTGTTGAGTGGAATGCTCTTTGGGCGAAAGGCCATATCGAGCCTGGTTCTCCCGGCGAGATGCGGTCCTGGCTCATCGAGCGCGCCAGCCTGCTCCTCAAGCAGGAAGAACGCGGCAAGCTTGAGGTGGAAATAGAATCACTCAAGCAATTGCAATTGCAATTATGCGACTCATTACAACGGCAACTCGACGCCACGAATGATCCTTCAAACGGTGTACCGGAATCGCTCGACGCCCTGATTCACCGCGCGGAATCTGTGGTGCGCAAAATCGAGGTGGCGAATGCCCGGCGCGAGGAGCTCACAACCAATCGACAGACCGTTGAGCTGCAATTGCGTACTGCTCTTTCGAGGCTTGGCACCTGCACGAAAAAGCTTGCGCAGTGCCGCGCTCTTTGGAGCGAACTGGTCATGCAACTTGGGATCCCTGGCTCGGCAACACTCGAGGAGGCAGACTCAGCACTCGATCGGGTGGAAAAGCTTCGAAACCTGATTCAACAATCAGCCGAGGCCACCGAGAAAATCGAATTTCTTGAAGCTAGACTGAATCGGTTTCGAACGCTGGCCGCCGAGGTCATGCCTGAGCGGCAGATCGCAGCGATCTCCGTAGAATCGCTCCTTGACTGTGCAGCAGAGGAGATCAGAAATCTGGAACCTGCTCGCCGTGTGGCCGCGCGCAGAGAAGCCGCGGAACGTGCCCTTGAGCAGGAGCATGCAAATCGGAACGAGGCTGTTCGCGCACTCGAGCTTGTCCAGCAAGAGCTTGACGTGCTCTGCCGGGAGGCCCGTGTTGCTGATCCCCTGGACCTTCCCCGCGCGGAGGCGACCTCGAGCAAGGTTCGTGAGATCAAGCGCGATCTTGCGAATCTTGACGAACGGCTTTCAAGCCTTGCCGGCAACGACTCCATGGCTTCCTTCGAGCAAAGCGCGGCCGAGGCTAATGTGGACAGTCTGCCCGCGCAGATTCAGATGCTGGAAGAAGAACGGCGAGAGCTCGAGCGGCAGCGGGGCGAATTGCACGAAAGCCTTGGACACGAACGTGCAATCCTGGATCAAATGGATGGCCAGGGATCCGCGGCTGATGTCGCGCAACGGATTGCCGAGCTCGAGTCCCGGCTCGCGCTCGATGTTGAAGAGTATGCTCGGCTGCGGGTCGCGCGTGCGGTTCTCGACGATGTCATCGAAACGTATCGCCGGGAACACCAGGGCGCACTCCTGGAGCGTGCGGGTGCCCTGTTCTCCAGGCTTACGCTGGGCAGA
Organism: Planctomycetales bacterium; assembly: GCA_027451885.1. Classification (GTDB taxonomy): domain Bacteria; phylum Planctomycetota; class Planctomycetia; order Isosphaerales; family Isosphaeraceae; genus JAKBAP01. The sequence continues at coordinate 2,846 of DAIDHX010000027.1, read as the reverse complement.
TTCGAGGGGCTGCGCAGCCAGATCGACGACCATGGCCGGCATGTTCTTCAGATGATCCGCGCTGGCGCAAAGCAGGGCGAGGAAATGGATACCAGCGGACTCAGCGATGGGACGGCTGACCAGCTTTTTCTGGCGCTTAGGCTCGCGAGCCTCGAACGCTCGGTTGTCTCACGCTCACCGGTGCCGTTGCTCCTCGACGACGTTTTGATCCAATTCGACGATGCGCGAGCCGCGGCGGCGCTCGATGTTCTTGCCGAAATCTCTGCTCAAACCCAGGTCGTACTTTTCACGCATCATGACCATCTCCGCGTTCTGGCGGAAGCGCGGCTTCCAGCGGGCACGCTCTTTGTTCATCGATTGCCGTAAGACACTGTGGGTGTCCAGGCTCAGGACTTCACGACCACAAGTCCAAGCGGAGCGGTCGGAATCACCGTGAGCCCGGGTCGGGTACGCAACTCGCGTGAAAACGCTGTGACCACAGCGCGATACCGCCCGGCGTGGAGCGACCGGCGCGGTGAAAGTGTCCAGGCCCCTGCCGAGCTTGCGCGCGTCCAGCCCGCGAGATGGATCGAGGTCGGATTGTTCGCTGGTCCCACATACAACCGGACCGTGGAATTGGGCGCGGAAGTACCGGAGAACTCGGTCTGGCCCGAGACCGCGGCATGTGCGACGCCCAGATGAGGTGTGATGAACGGTTGGGCGTCAACCTGAGCGGTTAATGTAAGATCCTGCACCAGAGGAGCCTGGTCACCCAGGGTCGGAGCCACAAAATTGCGATACCAGAGTGCAACGCCGGTGTTACCCGAATGCGTGGCGCCCGTCGCGGAAAGGTTAAAGTAGTGAACCACAGGCCCCCTGGTCACCACGGGCACCTGGCCCCACAGATTCTCAATGGCGCTCGCGGTGGATTGGTTGTGCTGGTAGAAAACATACGCCTGGTCGACCACGGCCGGCACATACGCAGGCGGATCCTTGGCCTGACCCTGGTAGCTGCTAATCACTGCGTTGGCAAGCGGACCCAGAATTCCAGCCGTGCTGTATTGCTGCCCAGGGACATTATTGTTCGCGGCGTGAGGATCGAGAAGCGTATCGACAATGTAGCCCGCCTTGAGACCTGGCGGCATCTCCTTCGTGATCTGTCTCAGAGCGTAGGCATTCACCACCGTGCCTTCGCTGTGCCCGATCAACTCCAGGTCGATCACCGAACCGGAAGGGAATTTGCTTGCGGCGTGAAGGATGTCGCGTGCTAGACGTGGCGACTGCTTGATCGCCTCGCCTGGTGTGCTGCTGAGAAGAGCCCAGTTGTAGGCAATGACCGAGTCAAAACCTTGCTCCTTCATGAGGTAGGCTGTCTCAAGCTGCCAGGGAGGGCCGTGCGTCCAGCTTGGATCCTGAATCCCGCCATGCGTCACCACGCCAATGGTGTAGACCCGAAACGCAGCCGTTTCCTGAGGGTCTGTGAGCGAGGACTGCGCGGCGGGATCGGCAACGACAAGCACGTACGGCCTGGAGGGGAATGGCGGCAATCCTCCCGGCAGGGCGAGGGTCACCTGATGCTCGCCTGGCGCAAATGGCGAATTGCCCGCGGAATCGAGCATCGGCGTCGATGCTGTCCCGGGCGACAGCGTGACCGTATCAACAAGTGAGGCACCCGCTCCAAATTGGCTCGAACTCGACCGGTAAACTCCAAACTGGAGCGGGGTATCGAGCGCCGCGGGCGTGTTAACCCGGTAGTCAATGGTCACGCTCTGCGAGTTGGTGGTCGTTGCCGAGAGCATGACCACGGCGGGGCTTGCGCTCATGGCTATGCGCGGCTCAAGCCGATCGCCTATCGGCCGGATCGACCGAACGGCGCGTTCCTGCTGGCTCGATCCAGCCAGCTCGAAGAGTCGGGCAACACGCGACCTCATGTCGAATCGCCTCGACAGTCCACCAGGGAGAAAATGCCGAACGGCAATCACGATAGGAAAATGCGCGCGAAAGACGGGCACAGGCACGCGCAAGCAACCCCACGTCGCCTTGTTTTCTTAATCGATCGGTCCAAATCACGCCAGGGCAATTCCTGGGGCAAGAAAGGCAACCTCTGGTTCCCTGTCAGAAGAACGCGCGACGCCAGGTTCACTACAAATGTCCTTCTGGCGTCCCCGTCTTTGTGTGTATTACCCGCCACGCCCGCCTTGCCTCCCCTATCCGAAAGACTCGCCTGCACTTCGTGATTGCATTCTGACCTGTTGGGTAAAGGCGCGGTAAGGGCGCAACAGGCGCAAATACACACTCGCTCGCACTTCCTTTATGTATAGACAGCGTTCGCAAGCGCCTTACTACCCTTGCGCTTGCGCAGCCACAATGGAGCGGCCAGCGCTGGCCGCGGCGGGAAGGCCCAGGCATCGGGCGGCGCCACGGAGCGTAACGATTGGGATTTTCGCGAGAACCCTCAATCGTTGCGCAGGCCGACCGGGCCGAGCAGAAATTGGGGGTTTCTTGATTCGAGTCTCGTCAACGTGCGTTAGATTCATGGTGAGAAGATACCGGAAAAGGTGTCCGAGCCTTCTGTCTTCCACCCTTCACGACTCACACAACGCACCTCGGCGATTCCCGAGCCGACGAATCCGTAAAGCCGATGCGGGGTGGGTCCGAGCACCTGGCCTGCGGGTCGTGCCCGTATTCTGACTGGCGCCCAGCCGGCGTTATGGGCGGACCAGGCACGATTTCACGCACGAGCGGACGCTTCGCGTTTGGGTTGTGACTGGCCTGGCCAAGGTGTCGTTTCCGCGGCCCGCGAAGCGAACCCAAGCGCGCCAGGAATTGAACCGAATCGCGTCAGAAAGTGAAGCCAAAACCGCGGC
>DAIDHX010000026.1 GCA_027451885.1 Planctomycetales bacterium | reverse complement strand
GCGCGGCGTGCTCGTATCGGGACTGGCTGGGCCGGGGCGGTCACGGCGGATCAGGCACGAATTCACGCGCGAGCGTACACATCGTGCGGCGCGATCGAGGGCGTTGTTTCCGCGGCGACGAACCGAACCCAATCGCGTCAGGAATCGAACCCAGGCGCGTCAGAAAGTGATGTCAAAAGCGTGTCAGAAAATGGTGCCACAACCGCTGCGCAAATCCGAGTTCAAGGGCGCCATAACATGAATCCAGTAAAGGAGAAAGGTCGACTGCGAACCGAACCCATTGTGCCCACGCGAAACGAACCCACCGCGCGGAAAAATCGTGACCGTCTGAGCGCCAGCGGTAAGGGTGGACCAGGTATCGCAATGACCACGCCTGTCCTGCTACGTACGAGAAAGGTCGACTGCGAACCGAACCCATTGTGCCCACGCGAAACGAACCCACCGCGCGGAGAAATCGTGACCGGCTGAACGCCGGCGTTGGGGGCGGACCTGGCACGAATGCACGCACTTGCTCGCGCTGCGTGCTCGTATCGGGGGCGCAGTCGAAGGCGTTATTTCCGCGGCGACGAACCGAACCCAAGCACGCCAGGAACCGAACCCAGTCGCGTCAGAAAGTGATGCCGAAGCTCGTCAGAAAATGAGGCCACAACCGCGGCGCAAAATCGAGCCGAGGGTCGCCAGAACATGAAGCCATTAAACGAGAAATGTCGACTGCGGACCGAAGCCAAGCGTCTGCTGCGGACCGAAGCCAAGCGTCTGCTGCGGACCGAAGCCAAGCGTCTGCTGCGAACCGAAGCCAAGCGTCTGCCGCGGACCGAAGCCAAGCGTCTGCTGCGGACCGAACCCAAGCGTCTGCTGCGAACCGAAGCCAAGCGTCTGCTGCGGACCGAAGCCAAGCGTCTGCGGACCGAAGCCAAGCGTCTGCGGACCGAAGCCATCGCGTCCGCGGAGCGAACTCAACCGCGTTGGCGAACCGAACCCAGCGCGCAGATGGTGACGGAGAGATTCAAATGCAGCAGGTGCTCGATCATGCTGGTGGTTTCTTGCTGTGCGGTTCGTGCCGGGAAGGTGCTTTGTGACGATTGGGCTCGTCGCGTTGGGTGGATGCGTCTTTGCTCGTCGGCCAGAGTTTCCCAGATTCGCGCCATAAGACGTCAAAGCTTGACGTGCATTCGTTGCGAGGCGAGCTTTGCCGGGGCTGATTGGTCCATTTTGGCTCGACGGATCGGGCGGAACGATGGAGAATGCGGCGGTCTCTTGCGCCGGCCTAAAGGATTAGGAAAAGCTGCGGCGAGCTGGAGTGAAATGGACTTTCCTATGAGTGATGGGCGCAGAATCGCGCGGGTTGTGGATTGCGTGCGGGTTGCGTGGCGGCGGCTCGACGATCACCGTCGCCGGCATGGGATCTCGCGTACGGCGGCCAGGGCCGTGACGTGGATTGCGATTCGGTTGCGTGGGCGGCTTGTGCTGCTGGCGGGCGACGGGGCGTTGGGATTTGCACTCGACCCGTACCGGGCGTTACTGCGAGTGGATGCGGAGAACCCGCGGAGGCGATCGCGGCTGAAGGCGGCGGAGCGTGGGCTGGTGCGGAGGCCTCGGTTTGTGGTTGTCACACCCGTGCACAATCCGCCGCCGGGCGTGCTCGACGCGGCCATCGCCAGCGTGACTGGTCAGTCCTATCCGGAGTGGACGCTCGTTCTGTGCGACGACGGCAGCACCGATCCGGAAGTCGGCCGCGTTGTCACACGCTGGCAGGCGTGTGACGCTCGAATCCGCGTGGTTCGCCACGAGCCGGCCCTAGGCATCGCACGCGCCACGAACGCCGCCGCGCAGGCGGGCGCGGACGCGGGTGAATGGATCGTCTTTCTTGACCATGACGACCTGCTCGATCGCGATGCACTTTTGCACCTGGCGTTTGAGATTGCGCGAACGCCCAGGGCCGACCTTGTTTATTCCGACGAGGACAAGCTCGATCCCTCAGGCGAGCGTGTGGCGCCCGCGCTGAAGCCAGGTTGGTCGCCTGAGCTGCTGCTGTCCTACTGCTACCTGGGGCATTTGACGGCGGTGCGGGCGTCGTTGTTTCGTGAGCTGGGGGGCATCCGGGCTGGGTTTGAAGGCGCGCAGGATCATGACTTCTGGCTCCGCGCTGGTTTGCGTGCCCGGGCCGTCGCCCATGTGCCGCGGTTTCTCTATCACTGGCGGATGCACGCGGGTTCGACGGCCTCGGGAGGCAGGGCGAAGCCGAGGAGTTTTGAGGCAGGCGCCCGCGCTGTGCGCGAGGCGCTGCTCGAGCGCGGCGCGGACTGCACGGTCGAGCGCCCGCAATATGCCCAGCAGTCCGGCTGGGGCATTTACGTGCCGCGATTTCCGGAGCAGGGGCCCCGGGTTGCGATCGTGCTGCATGCGCCCCGCGGTTGGGCCGGGTTTGAATCCACGCTCGATGCCCTCGCGCTGACGCACTATCATGCGTTTACTCTTATCATCGTTGAAAATGGCCTGCCTGCGCCCGGCGTTGCCCGCCCTCTGCCGTTTCCGGTCTCGCGTGCGGGATGCACGGGCACGAGCCAGGCGGAAGCGCTCGACCGCGTGATTCGCGGGTCTGACGCCGAGATCTTCGTGCTGCTGGAGCCGGGGCTTGTTCCCGAGGACCCCGCGTGGCTGGCCCAGATGGTCGGCTGGCTGGGGTTGCCGGGGGTAGGCGCGGTGGCGCCTCGCGTGGTGGATGGTCGCGGCCGGCTTGTCCACGCGGGCTTTGTGCATGGGTTCGAGCCCCATCTCATCACGCCCTTTGGCGCGGGTCTCGAGCGGGACGAGCCCGGGCCCATGTTCCTGGCCTGCGTGACTGGCAATCGCACGCTGATCGGGGTCCAGGGGCTGATGATGCATAAGGAAACATATCTCGAATCGGGCGGCTTCGATCCCGCGCTTGGCGGTGCGCTTTATGCGTTTGATTTATGCTGGAGGCTCGAGGAGCGGCAGCAGAGGCGTGTGGTGGCTGGCGAGGTGCATCTGGTTGTTTCGAGCGTGGCGCAGGGGGATCGACCGCCGGCCGCCGAGCTTGCCATCTACCGCGGACGGCACGGGCACAGGCGTGACCCGCTGCACAATCCGCGGCTTGAGCGTGGCGGTGGGCTTGAGCTCGCGCCCACGATCATGCCGGTCGCGGCAGGCGGAGAGCCGATTCGCCTGCTGGCTGTGACGCACAATCTGAACTGGGAAGGCGCTCCGCTCATGCAGCGTGAGCTGCTGGAGGGTCTGGTGGCGCGCGGCGTGGTCGATCCGGTGGTTCTGGCGGCTGAGGATGGGCCGCTGCGTGAAGAGTACGAACGCGCGGGCATTCCGGTGGTGGTCGACGCGGAGCCGGAGAGGGCGCTCGGGGATCTTGCGAGCGCGCTCGACCTGGAGCTTGTGCACGCGAACACGATTCCGATGCACGCGGTGATTGCGGCGGCGGCCGAGCTTGGTCTGCCGTCGGTGTGGAGCATCCACGAAAGCGAGCCGATCCGGCACTTCGTGGCGCGGCTGCCGGGGCTTTCGATTGGGCGGATGCGGTCGCGGTTGGCCGCACCTTACCGTGTGGTCTACACAGCGCAGGCGTCGCTCGGCGCGCACAGGGGCTTTGAAACGGCGGCGAATTTTACGCTGGTGCACGCGCGTGGCAACCCCGCGCGCATGGAGGCCAGGCTCGCCGCGCTCGACCAGGCCGCGGCCCGTGAAATGCTTGGCATCGAGGCGTCCGCGTTCGTGGTTCTGATCATGGGCACGGTCGGCGATCGCAAGGGGCAGCACGATCTTTTGCACGCCTTTGCGCGGCTTGCGCCCGCGATCGCGCGCCGAACCACCTGCCTTGTGGTGGGCTATCGCGAGTCGATTCCGTACGGCCGCGAGCTTTTGCGCCTGGCCGCCGACCTGCCCCCCGATCGCCGTGATCACTTCCGCATCGTGGCCGAGTCCAGCGACCCCGCGCTGTATTACCGCGCTGCCGATCTCTTCGTGTGCTGCTCGCGCGTGGAGAGCTACCCGCGCGTGATCATCGAGGCGATGCAGGCCGGCTTGCCGATCGTCACCACGCCCGTCTTTGGAATCATGGAGCAAGTGCGCGAACATAAGAACGCGCTGTTTTATGATCCAGGAGACGCGCAGGCGCTTGCTGATCGGATCGCGGAGCTTGCGGCCGATCCCAGGGCACGCGCTGCGCTTGCTCTTGAATCGCGGGCGATCTTCGCGAGCCTGCCTACTTACGAGGTGATGATCGAGGGTTACGCCCGGATCTTTCTGGCCGCGCGTGAAAGCGCTCTGCCGCAAACCAGGCGAGACGGCGGGGGTGAGGCCGGCTTACCTCATTTTTTCAGGGCTTCGCGCCGCGCACGATCGCGCGCAGGCAGTCGATTCTGATCGCGCCACCGTCGTGCACGGTTGGGGTGAAACCGCGGATTGGCGGGGTGTTCAAGAGCAGCGCCCGGACAGCGTCCTTGGGCTGGGAGGGGGAGCCGCGGTCGAACCATTCGTCGAAGTCGAGAGCGAACGATTCTTCCTCGAGCCGGATCGAGTTCAGTCCGGCCCTGGCGAAGAGGTCGACCAGGCCGCCGGGGGTGAGATTTCGCGTGTGGGTGCGATCGCGTCCGACCTCGATGGCGTGGTGGGTTGCCGCGGCGGTGGGATCGGGGTCGGCCAGATGATCTGAGGCAACCACTGCGCCGCCTGGGCGCACGAGCTCGACCTGGCGCTTGACGAACGCGAGGGGGTCGACGACGTGGTGGATTACGTAGCGTGAGACAGCGGCATCGAACGGGCCTTCGCGGTCCAGGGCGGAGTCGAAGAGTGAGGTGTGGATGAATTGTGCGAGGGTGCCGAACTCAGCGCATCGCCTGCGGGCGCGGTCGATCATCTCGGCGGAGAGATCGACGCCGACGACGCGAAAGCCGGCCTCGAGAAAGGCCCGCGCGACGAGCCCTGGGCCGCAGCCGCAGTCGAGCACGAGTGCCCCGGGGGGAAAGTCGGCCGCCTGTACCAGATGCGCCAGCGCGGCTGGATCGCTCTGCACGGGCGCCCGCTCAAACCGTTCGGCCTGGCCGTCGAACGCCCGCGCCAGGTCCTTGTCATGCTCGCTCATCAGTGGTTGCTCGAGGGTCAATCGGCGGCCGATTCGGCCAGGATCTTCTTGTAAGCCTCGCGCGCGTGGTCGAAGGCGATTTTGGCCGTGCCGCGTTCGCTTTCGCGGATCGCGGGGGCCTTCTTGTCCCAGCACTTCTCGAGTCCCTTCAGGCACCACTCGGCCGACTTCTTCGACGCGCGGATGGGCTTGCCGTCCACGATCACGAAGACTGGGTTCGTGTGCGACGACGGGAAGATCCGCAGCGCCACCCAGCTTGATCGGTCGATCCGCGTGTCGAACGAAACTCCCTGGATTGAGCCGTCGGCCGTGATCTCGGTCGAGTCCACCGCCTTGCCGTTGACGACGAGCTCGAGCTTGACCTTGCGGGTATCGCCCAGGCGTGCGCGTTCGAGATCCCAGTAGGGCTTTTCGTCGAGCGGTCGTCTGCGGATCTCCCGCGCGAGGGGCGAGGCCTCTGGATCGAGCCGCGCGGCGACCTGTGCTGTCACCTTGACTTTCCCCGGCTCCGAGAGCTTGAGCTCGCTCGAGCCCACGCCCACCGCCTGGTCGTTCACCTGGAAGTCGATCAAATGCGAACGCCCGTCCGAGACATACGACCGGCCGTTTTTGATGCCATCGCAGAAGCGGTCGAAGTCGAGTGCGTCGTCCAGCTTCACATAGACACGGCCGAGGCCCACGCGTTCGCCGTAGATGCAGGGAAAATCGGTCTCGCCGCTGATCCGCGTGCGGAAGCCGCAGTTGAGCGTGTGGTACCAGATGTTGAGCTCCCAGTGGGCGGGGGTGTCGACCGTGGAGATGAAGTCGACCGCGTCGTGCTCGACGTCGACGATGTATTCATTGGCGCCGATGCCGTCGAACGGCGGGACCTCATCGGTGGGGATGTGCGTGTCCGCGACCTTGAGCCCCCAGCCGGAATGGGAGAAGCCGACCACGCCCCCTTGCTTCTTGCCCCATTCGAGCACGGGGAGGTCCCAGCTTGGCCATTCCTCGATCCGCGTGGTGCCTGGGTAGTCGTCGTCGTGCAGCCGCAGCAGGCAGAGATGCCCCGCGTGCGAGGAGGGGAAGCCCGAGACCTCGACGTCGTAGCGCATCAGGTGGTTGCGGGTCGAGAGCGGGTGCAGCTTGCCGCTGAAGTATTTCTTCTGAGCGTACCAGCACGGGCCCCAGGAGAGCACGCAGCCGACGTCGAGATCCTCGCCCTCGATCTGCCGCCACATGTCTTCCGGCGTCACTCCCTCGGTGGGGCTTTCATAATGAGCGCAGCCCGCGGCGTGGACGTGGTGATCGCCGGAGTACCAGCCAAGCTCGGCCATGTTGATCCAGCGCTCGACGCGGAACGGCTCGCGCCAGGTGCGGGTATCGGGGACGGTGATCTCGCGGCGGGTGACGAGCGATTCGGGCCCGCGGCTGACCTCGACGGTGTACTTGCCGGGGGCGAGCGCCACGGTTTCTCCCGAGCGGCGGTAGATCTGGGGATGGAAGAAGAAATCGGGCGCGAGCCTGCGCCCCTGCGAGGGGTAGACGCGCCCGGAATGGTCGCGGATGAGGAACGCGGCGGTTGTGGGGTTGCCCTTTTCGTCGCGGACGTCCAGGATCACGTTCACGGCTGGCGCGCAGGTGAAAAGGACGTCGACGTCGCTGCGGAAGCCCAGATCCTGCGAGCCCTGGCCGACGCTGAACTGGAGCCTCGCCTCGCGCTGGCCCGAGTCTCGGCTGTAGAGCTCGATGATGCGGTACTCGACCGCCAGGCCGGAAAGGGAGGGCTTGAGCGGCCGGTCGTTGAACATCCGCGCGTCTGCCCAGCGCTGGAGGATCTGCGGCGGGCGGACCGACGTCTCAGGCTCCGCGCGCCCGCTCGAGACCCGGAACACGGGATACGCGTTCGGGCTCGAGACCTCGAGCGGGGCCGTCGATCCAGCCAGGTTATGCACCTTGACCAGAAACACCGACCAGCCCTGCTGGGTGAGCTTCGCCGCCGCCTTGCCCTGCGCGGCCTTGACCCGGCTCTCGGCGTTGATTTCCACCGCGATCAACACGCGATCATCGAGCGCGTGCTGGATGGCCTTGATCGCGTCGTCACCCCCCGTGGAATTGATCGCCCTGTCGAGCGCGACGCGGGTCTTGCTTTCAAGCGGCGTGCCCAGCGCCTCGAGCGCTTCGGCCACACGTTTCGCCTGTGCCGAGAGTGGCTGGAATTCGACGTCGGTGTAAAGCGGCACGTCGTCGCCGCGGGCAGATGCAAGCGCGCCTGGACCGAGACCAACGGCACCCGCAAGGACCGCTCCCAGGAACCGCCCCGTCAACAACCGTACCAGCCCGCACTTGCTCTGGCGCATGGTGCATCTCTCCCCCTGTGGCTTCAAGCGCATGCAGGTGATGTTAGACCAATTCGCGCCGGTTCGCGAGCCTCGTGTGGCTCCGGCAAAACGTGCCCGCCCAGGGACTGGACAGGTGATCGCGCGTGGACTAGTGTAAGGGGTCGGTGCGGGTTCCGTATGTTTCGAGCGGGAAGTTCTGGAATCATGCGTTCCTGGATCTATGGCAGCCGGCCGGAAAGCGACATTGTTGTCGATTCTCCGGTCGTTTCGGGCAGGCATTGCCGGCTCACGTGGGCCGGCGGGGGTCTCGTGCTCGAAGATCTGGGATCGACAAATGGCACGCTCGTCAATGGCGTGGAAATCAAGCAGCCATGCGCGGTGACGCCGCGGGATGCGATCCGGCTGGGCCAGCGGGTGGCGATTCCCTGGCCGGCGGAGGTTGCTCGCACGCTGTCGATCGGCCGCCTGCCGGAGAGCATGATTCAGCTCGAGAACGAGAGCGTCTCAGGCACGCACGCGCGGCTGGTGATCACGCCCGACGGGCAGGTTCTGGTCGAGGACCTGGGCTCGTCGAACGGCACGTTTGTGAATCGTCTGGGGGAGCCGATCACCCGGCCGGCGCTGATCACGGCGGCCGATGTTGTCACGTTTGGCGCGCTCGCGGTGCGGGGGTCGGTGCTGCTGGCGCGGGCGGGAGTCGCGGTAGCGCCGCCGGCGACCGCGCTTCTGACACAGCCGATCTCCCGGCGTGGAACGCAGCCGGTCTCGGCTCGGGCGGTTGTGGAGCAGGCCGCGGTTTTTGAGCCCGTACTCGAGGTGGATGAGGCCGCGGAGTTTGAGCCTGTGCTTGTGGTGGATCCGAGCCGGCCTGCGCGCGATCCCGGGGCCGGGGTCGATCCGCTCCTGGCCGCGTTGCCCGTGTTCGCGGTGCTGTTTTTGCTTTACGGCGTGTTCCAGGCTGGGGCCGGCAGCGCGGCAGGGGCGGCCCGCGCCGCGGGCGCCGAGCACGCGGCCGCCGCGGGATTCCTCGCGATCCTGAGCACAATCTGGCTGGGGCTCAGCCTGGCGCTTCTTGTGTCGCCGTTCGAGGCGCGGGCGGTTCGCCTACAAGGGCATGGGCCCGGCGTCCGGCTCGCGTTGCTGGGCGGGGCTGTCGCCGTGGGATCGGCCGCGATTGCCGGTTTGTTCGGTATCGGGGCAGGGCTCCGGGGATCGTGGCCGTCGTTGTTTGGATTCGTGCTTCTGGCGGGGCTCGCAGGCGCCTTGCTGGGGCTTGTCCTCGGGGTTGGGATTCGGAGCACGCGGGGCCAGGCCGCGGTTGCCCTGTTCACGCTGGTTCCCCTGGTGGGGCTGGGCGGTTGGTTGCCGCCGTATGGCCAGTTGCCCGCGCCCCTGCGCTTCGCGAGCGCATTTGTGCCCTCGCGGTGGGCGTTCGAGGCGGCGCTGCTGGCC